>MESD01000037.1 GCA_001770815.1 Burkholderiales bacterium RIFCSPHIGHO2_12_FULL_69_20 | reverse complement strand
CAGCTCCAGCATCGGCGCCAGCGCGTCGGGCTTCAGACCCTTCAGCGCGCAGAAGTTGGCCAGCGTCAGCGGCGTGCGGTCGAAGTCGCGCAGCAGCGCATGGCGGGCCTGGCGGGCTTGCAGCGCCGCCAGCGATTCGGCCGACATCGGGGCCGGTGCGGCCGGGCGCGCGATGGCCTGCGCCGGCAGGGCGGCGTGATCGGTGTCCAGCGCGGCTGACGCCGTCAGCGGTGCGGGTTGCTGGTCGGGCCGGCGGTCGGGTCGGTTGTCGTGTCGGTGGTCGTGTCGGTTGTCGGGCCGGTGGTCCGGTCGCTGGTCGGGATGGGACCCCGTGCCGCGGCCTGCGGCCGATCGATCGGGCCGCTCCTGGGGCCGCTCTTGGGGAGGCCGGCCGGCGCCGGGGGCGCCGCGTTGCTGCGGCCGGTCGGGCCGTTGCCGGGGCGGGCGCGGTGGGCGGGTCGGTTGATCTGGCCGGGTGTCGAGGGCGCCCTCGGCCGAACCCTCGGCGCGCGCCTGCTGCGGTGCCTGGGCGCGCTGCGCGGTGCGGGCCTGCTGCTCACGCTCGCGGGTGAGCTGGCGGCGGCGGGTGAGCTCTTCCTGCGCCAGCTGGCGGTGCTCATCGCTCAGTTCGCCGGCGGGTTGACCGTCGAGGTCGAAGCGGTGCTCGGCCTTGCTCAGCGCGATCAGGTAGCCGGTGCTGCCGGTGTAACGCCGGAAGAACGCGGACAGCGCACCCTTGCTGAACACGCCTGGCGCACGCTCCTTGATGTCGGCCTGGATGCGCAGCTTCAGAGGCTTGGCCGCACCACCGAACAAGGCCGGGAAATG
The DNA here is from genome assembly GCA_001770815.1 of Burkholderiales bacterium RIFCSPHIGHO2_12_FULL_69_20. Lineage (GTDB taxonomy): Bacteria > Pseudomonadota > Gammaproteobacteria > Burkholderiales > Burkholderiaceae_C > Pseudaquabacterium. Next base: position 9,235 of record MESD01000037.1, on the reverse strand, counting down.
CTGCTTGAGCAGATCGGCGCAGGCGGCCAGGCTCATCTCGGGTGCGCGCGCGGCAGCGGCCGGCACCGGTGCGGTGGCGTCCCCTGCGGATTCGGCCCCCTCGACGGCGTCGACCGGCGCCGTCGGGGACGTCGGATCGATCATCGCGGCGCCGTCGGTGGCCGGGCGGTCGGCAACGGCTTCGGCGGGTGGCGCTGCACCGGCGGCCTCGGTTGGCGCTACCGCCTCGGGTGCTTGCGCCTCGGTGTCAACCGGTGCGGCATCGGCGGGGGGCGTCGGGTGGTCTGGCGTGAGAGGCATGAGAAGCGCCGCGGGCGCGGCAGGGCAACAAGGCAATCTTGCATTGTCGCCTGGGTGGCCACTCGCTGTCGCGCTGCTGCTGCCTGGCCTGTACGGGCGCACGACGCCGGTGTTGCAGCGGCGCCGACGATGCGCTGGCATCCGTGCTGGCTTCGGGTTTGTCCTGGGTTCACTTGACTTGTGTCACTCTGAACGTCGCGTCGATAATCGACCGACCGGACGGTCGGGTTTGATGAAACTCAAGCCTGCCGATCGACAGGCGGCCTGCCTGCAACCAGTTCCCTCAGCGCCCAACGTTTTCGCCCCTATGCCTGCCACCTCGATCCCGCCCACCCCGCAGCAACTGGCCGAACAGGTGCGCGACGTGATGTGGGCCGGCGATCACGCCACCAGGATGCTGGGCATGGTCATCACCGAGGTCGGCCCGGGCCGGGCGGTGATCCAGATGACGGTGCGCCATGACATGCTCAACGGCCATGCCACCTGCCATGGCGGGCTGATCACCACGCTGGCCGACAGCACCTTCGCCTTTGCCAGCAACAGCTACAACGAGCTGACCGTGGCCTCGGGGTTCACGGTCGACCTGCTGGCCCCCGGCCGGCTGGGTGACGTGCTGACCGCCACTGGCACCGAGGTGTCCAAGGCCGGCCGCACCGGCGTCTACGACATCGAGGTGCACAACCAGCGGGGTGAGCGCATCGCGGTGTTCCGCGGCCGCAGCCACACGATGCGTGGCAAGCCGGTGATCGCGCCGGCCTGATCCACCTGACCCCACCATCCCCCGATTGCCCAGGAGACCGCCCGATGCCCCCTCGCCATCCCGCCCCCGGTGATCTGGAGCCGATCGAGACCGCCAGCCGCGATGAGATCACCGCGCTGCAGCTGCAGCGCCTGCGCAGCACGCTGCAGCGCGCCTACGACCATGTGCCGCACTACCGCCAGGCCTTCGATGCGGCGGGGGTGCACCCGGGCGATCTGAAGACGCTGGGCGACCTGGCGAAGTTTCCGTTCACCGGCAAGAAGGACCTGCGCGACAACTACCCCTTCGGCATGTTCGCCGTGCCGCGCGAGCAGGTGCTGCGCATCCACGCCTCGTCGGGCACCACCGGCAAGCCGACCGTGGTGGGCTACACCCGCAACGACATAGCCACCTGGGCCGACCTGGGCGCGCGCAGCATCCGCGCGGCCGGCGGGCGCGCCGGCGACATGGTGCACGTGGCCTACGGCTACGGCCTGTTCACCGGCGGGCTGGGCGCGCACTACGGCGCCGAGCGCCTGGGCTGCACCGTGGTGCCGATGTCGGGCGGCCAGACCGAGAAGCAGGTGCAGCTGATCACCGACTTCAAGCCCGACATCATCATGGTCACGCCCAGCTACATGCAGGTGATCATCGAGGAGTTCCGCCGCCAGGGCCTGGACCCGGCGGCGATGTCGGTGAAGGTGGGCATCTTCGGCGCCGAGCCCTGGACCGAGGCGATGCGCCGCGAGATCGAAGGCGCCGCCGCCATCGACGCGGTCGACATCTACGGCCTGAGCGAGGTGATGGGCCCGGGCGTGGCCAGCGAGTGCGTGGAAAGCAAGGACGGCCCGGTGATCTGGGAAGACCACTTCTACCCCGAGATCATCGACCCGGAGACTGGCGCGGTGCTGCCCGACGGCAGTGAGGGTGAACTGGTCTTCACCTCGCTGACCAAGGAGGCGTTGCCCATCATCCGCTACCGCACGCGGGATCTGACGCGGCTGCTGCCGCCCACCTCGCGCGCGTTCCGCCGCATGGGCAAGATCGTCGGCCGCTCGGACGACATGCTGATCATCCGCGGCGTCAACCTGTTCCCCACGCAGATCGAGGAGATCGTGCTGCAGCACGGCCAGCTGGGCGGCCAGTACCAGCTGGTGGTCACCCGCAGCGGCCAGCTCGACAAGCTGAAGGTGCGCTGCGAGTTGCAGCCCCAGCATGCGCGTGCCGACGCCAATCAGATCGGCCGCACGCTGGAGCACCGCATCAAGACGCTGTGTGGCGTGAGCTGCAAGGTCGATGTCTGCGCCCCCGATGCGCTTGAGCGCACGCTCACCGGCAAGGCGCGCCGCGTGATCGATCAACGCAAGTTATGAATTCCCGCCAAGTCAAACGAAGGACCAAGCATGTACACCCAAGCGATGGACACGATGGGCAAGGAGATGGCCGAGGCGCCCAAGGCGCTGCGATCGGCCGAGGAGCTGGCGCTGCAGGCGCGCTTCGACGAAAGCATCGATGCCGGTGACTTCATCGAGGCCAAGGACTGGATGCCCGAGAACTACCGCAAGACGCTGCTGCGCCAGATCAGCCAGCATGCGCACAGCGAGATCGTCGGCATGCTGCCCGAGGGCAACTGGATCGGCCGCGCGCCCACGCTCAAGCGCAAGGCCATCCTGCTGGCCAAGGTGCAGGACGAGGGCGGCCACGGCCTGTACCTGTACGCCGCGGCCGAGACGCTGGGCTCCAGCCGCGACCAGATGCTGGACGCGCTGCACACGGGCAAGGCCAAGTACAGCAGCATCTTCAACTACCCCACGCTGAGCTGGGCCGACATCGGCACCATCGGCTGGCTGGTCGACGGCGCGGCGATCATGAACCAGGTGCCGATCTGCCGCTGCAGCTATGCGCCTTATGCGCGGGCGATGATCCGCATCTGCCGCGAGGAGAGCTTTCACCAGCGCCAGGGCTACGACAGCCTGATGGTGATGATGCAGGGCGGCACCGACGCCCAGCGCGCGATGGTGCAGGACGCGGTCAACCGCTGGTGGTGGCCCTGCCTGATGATGTTTGGCCCGCCCGACGACCAGAGCCCCAACTCGGCCCAGGGCATGCGCTGGGGCATCAAGCGCGTGAGCAACGACACGCTGCGGCAGAAGTTTGTCGACGCCACCGTCGATCAGGCCAAGGTGCTGGGCGTGACGCTGCCTGACCCGGACCTGAAGTGGAACGAGGAGCGCGGCCACTGGGACTTCGGCGCGATCGACTGGCCCGAGTTCTACCGCGTGGTGGCTGGCGAAGGGCCCAACAACCGCGAGCGCCTGGCAATGCGGGTGAAGGCCTGGGACGACGGTGCCTGGGTGCGCGAGGCGGCCATGGCCCACGCCCGCAAGCAGACCACGAAGCAACAAGCCGCCTGAATACGGAGACATCACCATGACCGAACCCAACACGCAAAAAGAGTGGCCACTGTGGGAGGTGTTCGTGCGCAGCCGCGCCGGGCTGGACCACAAGCATTGCGGCAGCCTGCACGCCACCGATGCGGCGATGGCCATCCAGATGGCACGCGACGTCTACACCCGCCGGCAAGAAGGCAGCAGCGTGTGGGTGGTGCCCAGCGCCGCCATCACCGCCAGTGATCCCGGCGACAAAGCCATGTACTTCGACCCGGCCGAGGACAAGGTGTACCGCCACCCGACCTTCTACAAGCTGCCGTCCGAAGTCGATCACATGTAAGGCCCTGAAGATGACCGCCTCCATCCAGATTCACCGCAGCCTGCCGCAGCAATACCTGCTGCGCCTGGGCGACACCTGCCTGATCCTGGGCCAGCGCCTGGGCGAGTGGTGCGGCCACGCACCGGTGCTCGAAGAAGACATTGCGCTGACCAACATGGCGCTCGACCTGATCGGCCAGGCGCGTGCGCTGCTGACGCATGCCGGACGCGCGCAGGGCTTCGACGAAGACCAGCTGGCCTTTCTGCGCGACGAGCGCGACTACCTCAACCCCACGCTGGTCGAGTTGCCCAACGGCCCCGGCCGGCCGGGCGACTTTGCGCTGACCGTGCAACGCAACCTGATGGTGGCCACGCTGCTGAAGCTGCTGTGGCAGAAGCTGGCCGACTCCAGCGACGCCGAGCTGGCGGCCATCGCCGGCAAAGCGATCAAGGAGGCCCGTTACCACCAGCAGCACGCGGCAGACTGGGTGGTGCGGTTGGGCGATGGCACCGAAGAATCGCACCGCCGCAGCCAGGACGCGCTGAATGCGCTGTGGCGCTACACGCCCGAGTTGTTCGAGGCCGATGCGGTGGACGACGCCGCGGTGGCCAGTGGTCTGGGCCCGCGCTGGGCCGACGTGCGCGCCGATTGGGCCGCCGAGGTGGGCGAGGTGCTGGCCGAGGCCGGCCTGACCATCCCCGCCGAGTCGCCGTTCCGCAGCAGCGGCAAGCGGGGGGTGCACACCGAGCACATGGGCTACATCCTGGCCGAGATGCAGCAGCTGCAGCGCGCCTTCCCGGGGGGAGCCTGGTGAACGAGGCCGTCGTCGCCGACACCACCCGCGCCCGCAAGGCCTGGGCCGTGCTGGCCACCGTGCTCGACCCCGAGGTGCCGGCGCTGTCGCTGCGCGACCTCGGCATCGTTCGCGAGGTGGTCGACGGCGGCGAAACGCTGGAGGTGGTGCTGACGCCCACCTACTCGGGCTGCCCGGCCACCGAGGTCATCAGCCAGAGCGTGATCGACGCGATCGACGGCGCGGGCCTGGGCCCCGTGCGCATCACGATGCAGCGCGCCCCGGCCTGGACCACCGACTGGATCAGCGACGACGGCCGGCGCAAGCTGCGTGACTACGGCATCGCACCCCCCGGGCCGGTGATGCCGGGGCAGGGCGTACCGATCCGGCTGGTGGGCCGTCGCGCGGCCGTGGCGGTGGCTTGCCCACGCTGCGGCAGCGACCAGACCGAGCAGTTGTCGGCCTATGGCTCCACCGCCTGCAAGTCGCTCTACCGCTGCGTGGCCTGCCGCGAACCGTTCGAGCATTTCAAGCCCATCTGATCTTCTGAACACAGAAGGACCGCCATGAGCGTTCTGTTCCATCCGCTGAAAGTGCGCGCCATCGAACCCGACACTGCCGAGGCAGTGATCGTCAGCTTCGAGGTGCCCGACGACCTGCGCCAGACCTTCGGCTTCACGCAAGGCCAGTACCTGACGCTGCGCAAGATCATCGATGGCCAGGACCTGCGCCGCTCGTACTCGATCTGCGCCGGCGTCGACGACGGCGAACTGCGCGTGGGTGTGCGCAAGGTCAAGGGCGGCGTGTTCTCCAACTGGATCAATACGCACCTGCAGCCCGGCGACAGCGTCAGCGTGATGGCGCCGCAGGGCCGCTTCTTCGTGCCGCTGGATCCCACCGCGCGGCGCCACCATTTGGGCATCGCCGGCGGCAGTGGCATCACGCCGATCCTGTCGATCATGAAGACGGTGCTGGCGCGCGAGCCGCTGTCGGAGTTCACGCTGATCTACGGCAACCGCAGCCTGCAGTCGACGATGTTCAAGGAAGAGATCGAGGACCTGAAGAACCGCTACATGCAGCGCCTGGTACTGCACCATGTGTTCAGCGACGAGCCGAGTGATCATGACAACCCCCACGGTGCTTCACACCTGCCCCCCGAGGGGGAGGCGTCCGGGCTTGGGGCGGCCCGGCGCCTGGACGCGCCGCTGAACATGGGCGTGATGAACCGCGACAAGCTGGGTGACTTTCTGCGCAGCGTGGTGCCGGCCGCCGGCATCGCCCATGCCTACGTCTGCGGCCCGTTCCAGATGAACGACGAGGCCGAGGCCGCGCTGCTGGCCGCCGGCGTGCCCGAGGACCGCGTGCACATCGAGCGCTTCGGCGTGGCGCCGCAGGCCGCCGGCAGCAACGGCGCCGATGCGGTGGTGCACGAGGTGCAGCCGGGTGATGCCGAGCAGGCCCGCATCGTGATCATCCGCGACGGCCTGCGCCGCGAGATCCAGTTCAACAAGCAGCAGCCCAGCATCCTGGATGCCGCGGCCGCCGCCGGCATGGAGGTGCCGTTCTCCTGCACCTCGGGCGTGTGCGGCACCTGCCGCGCCAAGCTGCTCGAGGGCGAGGTGCGCATGCAGCGCAACTTCGCGCTCGACAAGGCCGAGGTGGCTGCCGGCTTCGTGCTGTGCTGCCAGGCGCATCCGCTGACCGAGCGCGTGGTTCTCTCGTTCGACGAGAGATAGAGGCCATGGCACGCGGCCGAGCAGCCGGGTACGGCGACCAGCGTGAGGCCATCCTGCAGCACGCGGCCACGCTGTTCGCGCGCAGCGGCTACCCGGCCACGTCGATGAACCAGGTGGCCGAGGCCTGTGGGCTGAGCAAGGCCACGCTGTACCACTACTACCGCGACAAGTACGCGATGCTGGTCGAGATCGCCGAGGGCCATGTCACGCGGCTGCATGCGCTGGTCGACGAGGTGATGGCCGAGCCGATGGCGCCCGAGGCGCGGCTGCGTGCGCTGGTGCGCCGCATCGTCGAGGAATACGCCGGCGCGCAGCACGCCCACCGCGTGCTGACCGAGGACGTGCGCTTCCTGCAACCCGGTGACCGCGAGCGCATCCTCGATCGCGAGCGTGCGGTGGTGGCCGGCTTCGCGCAGGCCGTGGGCGCCTTGCAGCCATCGCTGCAGCAGGCGGCGCTGAGCAAGCCGGTGACGATGCTGCTGTTCGGCATGATCAACTGGATGTTCACCTGGATGAAGCCCGAGGGTGAACTCGACTACGACACGCTGGCCCCGATGGTGGCCGACCTGTTTCTGGGCGGCCTGCCGGCGGTGCGCGCCCCCGACCGCCGGCCCGAGCCGCTGAGCGCCAACCCCAACTTGCCCGAGACCACCGCATGACCACTTGCCTTCAAAGCTACATCGGCGGCCGCTGGCTTGGCCAGCAGCGCGGCACCACGCTGCGCAGCGCGATCAACGGCCGCGAGGTGGCCACCGCCCACGCCGAGACCATCGACTTCGGCGAGGCGCTGCACCATGCGCGCACGGTGGGCCTGCCCAACCTGCTGAAACTGGATTTCCAGCAGCGGGCTTCCGCGTTGAGGGCGCTGGCCAAGGTCCTGAACGAGCACAAGGAGTTGCTCTACGCGGTGTCGGCCCACACCGGCGCCACCCGCGCCGATGGCTGGATCGACATCGAGGGGGGCAGTGGCACGCTGTCGGCCTATGCCGGCTTCGGCGCGAACGAGCTGCCCTCGGGCAACCTGGTGCACGAAGGCCCGGCGATGCCGCTGGGCAAGACCAACCGCTTTGCCGGCAGCCACATCCTGGTGCCGCGCGGCGGCGTGGCGGTGCACATCAACGCCTTCAACTTCCCCATCTGGGGGCTGCTGGAGAAGTTCGCGCCCAGCTTCCTGGCGGGCATGCCCTGCATCGCCAAGCCGGCCACCGCCACCAGCTACCTGACCGAGGCGGCGGTGCGGCTGATCGTGCAATCGGGCATCCTGCCGGAGGGCGCGCTGCAGTTGGTGATCGGCGGCACCGGCGATTTGCTCGATCGTTTGACCGGGCAGGACGTGGTCACCTTCACCGGCAGCGCCGACACCGCGGCGAAGTTGCGCGTGCATCCGAACCTGGTTCGCAACAGCGTGCCGTTCAACGCCGAAGCCGATTCGCTGAACTGCGCGATCCTGGCACCCGAGTGCGGGCCCGACACACCCGAGTTCGAGCTGTTCATCAAGGAGGTGGCACGCGAGATGACGGTCAAGGCCGGGCAGAAGTGCACCGCCATCCGCCGCGCCATCGTGCCGCGCGGCCAACTCGATGCGGTGGCCGCCACGCTGCGTGCGCGCCTGGCCAAGGTGGTGGTGGGTGATCCGGCGGTCGACGGCGTGCGCATGGGCGCGTTGGCCAGCCATGCCCAGTTGGCCGACGTGGCCGAGCGCGTGGCCTTGCTGCGCCAGGGCGCCGAACTCGTGTGTGGCGGTGAGGCGGTGGTGCCGGTCGGCGAGGGCACCGAGCATGGCGCGTTCTTCGCGCCCACGCTGCTGCTGTGCCAGCGGCCGATGGACACCGATGCGGTGCACAACATCGAGGCTTTCGGCCCGGTCAGCACCTTGATGCCCTACGACGATCTGGACGAAGCGATGGCGCTGGCCGCACGCGGCAAGGGCAGCCTGGTGGCCACGCTGGTGACGCGCGATGCGCAGGTGGCCGCCCGGCTGATCCCGCAGATGGCCGCCTGGCATGGCCGGCTGCACATCCTGGACGCCGAGGCCGCGGCCGAGTCCACCGGCCACGGCTCGCCACTGCCGATGCTCCAGCACGGCGGCCCGGGCCGCGCGGGTGGTGGCGAGGAGCTGGGCGGGCTGCGGGCGGTCAAGCACTACCTGCAGCGCGCCGCGGTGCAGGGCTCGCCGACGATGCTGGCGGCCGTCACCGGTGAACATGTGCGCGGCGCCCGGCTGATCGAGACCGAGGTGCACCCCTTCCGCCGGCACTTCGAGGACCTGCAGATCGGTGAGTCGCTGCTGACCCACCGCCGAACGGTGGGCGAGGCCGACCTGATCAACTTCGGTGGCATCTCGGGCGACTACTTCTACATGCACTTCGACGCCGAGGCGGCCCAGGCCAGCCCCTTCGGCCAGCGCATCGCCCACGGCTACTTCGTGCTGTCGGCAGCGGCCGGGTTGTTCGTCTCGCCGGCGCCGGGGCCGGTGCTGGCCAACTACGGGCTGGACACGCTGCGCTTCGTCAAGCCGGTGTTCATCGGCGACACCCTCCAGGCGCGCCTGACCTGCAAGCGCAAGATCGACCGCCACAAGAAGGACGCCAATGGCCAGGGCCAGGGCGTCGTGGCCTGGGACGTGGAGGTGAGCAACCAGCGCGGTGAGCTGGTGGCCAGCTACGACATCCTGACGCTGGTGGCGAAGCTGCCGGCGGCGTGACGAGGCTCCAGGACCCCACCATGAGCGACTTCCAAACGCTGTTGTACGAGCAGCCCGCCCCCGGCGTGGCACGCATCGTGATGAACCGTCCCGCGGCGCGCAATGCGCAGAACCTGGCGATGGGCTACGAGCTGAATGCCGCCTTCGACCGCGCGGTGCTGGACGACAGCATCAAGGTCATCGTGCTGGCCGCCGCCGACCCGCACTTCTCGTCCGGCCACGACCTGCGCGGCGACGGCGGCGTGGTGCTGGGT
>MESD01000036.1:11992-34884 GCA_001770815.1 Burkholderiales bacterium RIFCSPHIGHO2_12_FULL_69_20 | reverse complement strand
CCGCTTCTTCCACCGCCTGATCACCCGCCGCGCGCGCCTGTACACCGAGATGGTGACCACCGGTGCGCTGCTGCATGGCGACGTGCCGCGGCACCTGGATTTCAACGACCAGGAGCATCCGCTGGCGCTGCAGCTGGGCGGCAGCGAGCCGGCCGATCTGGCGGTGGCGGCCCGGCTGGCGCGGCAGTGGGGTTACGACGAGGTCAACCTGAACTGCGGCTGCCCCAGCGAGCGGGTGCAGCGCGGTGCCTTCGGCGCCTGCCTGATGGCCGAGCCGGCGCTGGTGCGCGACGGCGTGGCCGCCATGCGCGACGTGCTGGGCGACGACCTGCCGGTGACGGTGAAGCACCGCATCGGCATCGACCGCATCGAGCGCTACGACTTTGTGCGCGACTTCATCGGCATCGTGGCCGAGGCCGGTTGCCGCGTGTTCATCGTGCATGCACGCAACGCCTGGCTGCAGGGCCTGAGCCCGAAGGAAAACCGCGAGCTGCCGCCACTGCGCTACGAGCTGGTGCACCGCTTGAAGGCCGAGTTTCCGCAGTTCACCATCGCCCTCAACGGTGGCATCACCACCGACGAACAGATCGCCGAACAGCTGCAGGCCGTCGACGGCGTGATGGTCGGCCGCGAGGCCTACCACCACCCCGCCGTGATGGCCGACTGGGATGCGCGCTTCTGGGGTGATGGCACCGCGCCGGTGGCCGACGACGACTGGCGGCTGGGCATCGAGCAGCAGATGCTGGCCTACATCGAGCAGCAGCAGGCGGCGCACGGCACGCCCTGGACGCACATCACCCGGCACCTGCTGGGCCTGTGGAACGGCCAGCCCGGCGCGCGCCGTTGGCGCCAGGTGTGGAGCGACCATCGACAAAAAGGCTTGCCGGTGCGCGAGGTGGCCACCGCCGCGCACGCCGCGCGGGTGGGTGCGTTGCAGGGGCCCGTCACCGCACAATGAGACCTTGCCTGCACGAACTCGCCTGACCTTGCCCGCCAGCCCACACTCATCAGAACCAACCGCCATGAACAGCAGCCCTTCGAACCATTCCACCAACGGCCTGCTGGCCATCATCGGCGGCAGCGGCCTGTATGAGCTGCCGGGCCTGGTCGACACCGCCTGGGTGTCGGTGGACACGCCCTGGGGCGCGCCGTCCGATCAGATCTTCACCGGCACGCTGGCCACCGCGGCCGGGCCGGCGCGGCTGGCCTTCTTGCCGCGGCACGGGCGTGGCCACCGGCTGCCGCCGTCGGCGCTGAACTACCGCGCCAACATCGCGGCGCTGAAACAGATCGGCGCCACCGACGTGCTATCGCTCAGCGCCGTGGGCGGGCTGCGCGCCGATCTGCCGCCGGGCAGCTTCGTCATCGTCGACCAGTTCATCGACCGCACCTTTGCGCGTGACAAGAGCTTCTTCGATGCCGGCTGCGTGGCCCATGTGTCGATGGCCCGGCCGGTGTGCCCACGCCTGGGCGACCATCTGCAGACGGCGCTGGGCGGCCTGGGCGTGCCGCACGTGCGCGGCGGCACCTACCTGGCGATGGAGGGGCCGCAGTTCAGCACGCTGGCCGAATCGCAGCTCTACCGCAGCTGGAACTGCGACGTCATCGGCATGACCAACATGCCCGAGGCCAAGCTGGCCCGCGAGGCCGAGCTGTGTTACGCCACGGTGGCCATGGTCACCGACTTCGACTGCTGGCACCCGGCGCACGACGACGTGACGGTGGAGGCCATCATCGGCGTGCTGATGCGCAACGCCGAGGCCGCGCGCACGCTGGTGGTCAACACCGCCGGCGCCATCAGCCACGACGCCCACGGCCCGGCCTGCCGCTGCCGCCATGCACTCGACCATGCGCTGATCACCGCGCCCGACGTGCGTGATCCGGCGCTGGTGCAGCGGCTCAAGAGCATCGCCGGGCGCGTGCTGTGAAGGTGGCCGGTGAGCACCGGCGCAGCCTGTGGCCGGCCCCGGCGCGCGATGCGCTTTTCGTCATCGACCAGCGCCACCTGCCGCACCGGCTGGTGATCGCGCGGCTGGCCAATTTGGCCGAGGTGCGCGGCGCGATTGCCGACATGGCGGTGCGCGGCGCACCGCTGATCGGCGCGGCCGCCGCCTACGGCATGGCACTGCAGTGCACCGAGGCCGCCGACGACAACGCGCTGCGCGAGGCCAAGGCGCTGCTCGACAGTGCGCGCCCGACCGCCGTGAACCTGGCCTGGGCCACGCGCCGTTTGCTGGCGGCGCTGCTGCCATTGCCTGAGGCGCAGCGCTGCGAGGCGGCCTGGCGTGAAGCCGACACCATCGCCGAAGAAGACGTGGCCACCAACGCCGCCATCGGCCGCCACGGCCTGGGCCTGCTGCAGGCGCTGGCGCAGCGCCACCCCGGCCGGCCGCTCAATCTGCTGACGCATTGCAACGCCGGCTGGTTGGCCACGGTGGATTGGGGCACCGCGCTGGCGCCAATCTACCAAGCGCAGGCCGCGGGGCTGGACGTGCATGTGTGGGTGGACGAGACCCGGCCGCGCAACCAGGGCGCCAGCCTCACCGCGTGGGAGCTGGGCCAGCAAGGCGTGGCCCACACGGTGATTGCCGACAACACCGGCGGCCATCTGATGCAGCACGGCCAGGTCGACATCGTGATCGTCGGCGCCGACCGAGTGACGGCGCGCGGCGACGTGTGCAACAAGATCGGCACCTACCTGAAGGCACTGGCCGCGCACGACAACGGTGTGCCCTTCTACGTGGCGATGCCGCTGACTACGCTGGACCTGCAACTGCGCGATGGCCTGGCACAGATCCCCATCGAGCACCGCTCAGCGCGCGAGCTGACCCATGTGACCGGGCGCGACGCCCAGGGCGGGCTGACCGAGGTGCAACTGGTGCCCGACGGTAGCCCGGCGCTGAACCCGGCGTTCGATGTGACACCGGCGCGGCTGGTGACCGGGCTGATCACCGAACTGGGTGTGCTGGCGGCCGACGAAGCGGCGCTGCAAACAGCGCCGCAAACTGCACCGCAAAGGGCCGCTCACCTTGCCAATTAGGCAGCGAGCCGATCAGACCGGTTCCCAGATCCTGCCGTTGAAGCGCTGCAGCTTCATGTACTCGATCACCCGGTAGTCGGTCGGGCTGGTGTTGATCAGGCTGCCGGGCAGCAAGGCCGGGTTGCGCCAGTTCTTCAGGCTCAATGCCTGGCGCATGATGTTCTCGCGCGTCAGGTCGTCGCCGCACTGGCGCAGCACCTGCGCGATGGTCTGGCCATAGGCCCAGCCGGCCAGGTTCAGCGAGTCCTCCAGCTTGGCGTCGGGCATGTACTTCTTCATCCAGTCGAAGAAGGGGGCCAGTTCGGCGTCATTGGCCCACTGCGGATCGGTGGTGTCCTTGATGAAGCCGGCGGTCTTGATGCCCACCGACTTGTCCAGGCCCGCCGGCATCAGCGTGGCGCCCACCGAGGCCGAGCCCAGGTGCAGGTAGGTGTCGGGCTTCCAGCCCAGTTCGGCGATCTTGCGGATCGCCTGCGCCGCCTGCTTGGCGTAGGTGAACAGCATCAGCGTGTCCACGCCCTTGCCCTTGAGGGTGATCAGCTGCGAATCCACCGTGGGGTCGGTGGCCTGGAAGCTCTCGGTGGCGATGATGGCCGAGTCCTTGCCGGCCACGCCTTCCTTCAGGCCGGCCAGCAGCTCCTTGCCGAAGTCGTCGTCCTGGTAGAGCACGCCGATCTTGGCGCCGGGGTGGCTGGTGAGGATGCTCTTGGCGTAGAACGCCGCCTCGATCTGCAGCGTGGGTTGCCAGCCGATGGTCCACGGAAACTTGTCGCCACTGGCAAAGGTGGCCGAGCCCGCCGCGATGAACAGCTGCGGCACCTTCTTCTGGTTCAGGTAGGGCCGGGTGGCCGTGTTCAGCGCCGTGCCCAGCATGCCGAACATCAGTGCCACCTCGTCCTGCTCGACCAGCTTGCGCGTCATCTCCACCGCCTTGGGCGGCGAGAAGCCGTCGTCGATGGAGATGAAGTTGATCTTGCGGCCGTTGATGCCGCCCTTGTCGTTGAGGAACTTGAAGTACGCGGCCTCGGCGCGCCCGATCTGGCCGTAGGCCGAGGCCGGGCCGCTGTAGGCGATGGTCTGGCCGATCTTGATCTCGGTGTCGGTGACGCCGGGGCCGTACTTCTTCTGCGCGAAGGCGGCGCTGGGCAGTGCCGCCGCGGCGGCAGCCGCCAACGGGGCCAGGACGATGGAACGGCGGTTCAGTTGGCTCATGCTTGTCTCCTGCGGGTGGTGAAGTTGAAGGTTCAGTGGGGCAATTCGCATGAAGATCTCGTCGCGAGCGGGTCGAGGTGGCGTCGAGTAGCGCAGCCGTACTGCTGTACGGCGAGCAACGCAGGCGCCAGATCGGCTCGCGCAGCAGAGAGATTCATGCGAATTTGTTGGGGCCCATGTAGCCGAACAGAAAGCCGGCCACCTTGCGCATCTGGATCTCTTCGGAACCCTCGGTGATGCGGTAGCGGCGGTGGTGGCGGTAGATGTGCTCGAACGGCTTGTGGCGGCTGTAGCCGATGCCGCCGTGCACCTGCATCGCCCGGTCGGCGGCTTCGCACACCAGGCGGTTGGCCCAGTAGTTGCACATCGACACCTTGTCCGACAGCTTCTTCTCCACCTCGGGGTGGGGCATGCTGTCCATCTCCCAGGCGGTCTTGCGGATCAGCAGGCGCAGCATCTCCACCTGCGTGGCCAGCTCGACCAGCGGGAACTGGATGCCCTGGTTGCGCGCCAGTTCCTCGCCGAAGGGCTTGCGCTCACGCGCGTACTTCACGCTCTCGGCCACGCAGAAGGCCGCTGCGCCCAGGCTGCTGGCGGCCTGGCGGATGCGGTTCTCGTGCACGAAGCTCTGCGCCAGCGGCAGGCCGCGGCCTTCTTCGCCGAACATCGCATCGGCCGGGATCCACACGTTGGTGAAGCTCACGCGCGGGTGGTCGGTGGGCATGTTGAAGGTCCAGAGGTATTCCTCGATCTTCACGCCCGGGGTGTCGCAAGGCGTCAGGAAGCAGGTGATGCCCTTGGCGTCGCCGGCCTTGCCGCTGGTGCGGGCGAACAGCGCGCAGTGGGTGGCGGTGTGCATGCCGGTGGTCCACATCTTCTCGCCGTTGATCAGCCAGCCGTCCACCCCGTTGCGGGTCTCGCGCACCGCCTTGGTCTCCATGTGGGTGGCGTCCGAGCCGTGGTTGGGCTCGGTCAGGCCGAAGGTGATGCGGGTCTTGAATTCCAGCTGGCCCTTGATGAACTTCTCTTTCTGCGCCGGCGTGCCGAAGTCGCGCAGCATCACGATGATCGGAAAGTTGCCCACCACCGAGTGCTCGTTCTGCAAGTCGTTGAACAGGCCCAGGCCCTTGGCTGCGAGGTGGTCGCGGATCACCGACATCCACAGGTTGCCGATTTCCTGGCCGCCAAACTCCTTGGGCAGCGACAGGCGGTAGAAGCCGGCCTTGTCGGCGATCTTCTTGCACTGCTGCAGCAGCGCCTCCCACTCGGGGCGCGGCAGGCCGCCGTTGTCGAAGTCGGTGCGCGCCCATTCACGGCGGTGGTCGAAGAAGCGCTCGTTGTCGTCCTGCGCCTGCAGCGGCTTGATCTCCTGGTCGATGAAGCGGTCGAGGTTCCTCAGAAACTCGGTCAGTTCGGTGGGCAGGTTGAAGTCCATCGTGTCTCACTCCTTGGGGTGGTGTTGCGGTTGATCGGTGGCGGTGCCCGCGCGCTGTTCGAGCTGTTCGAGCGTCCGGCGGTAGGGGGCATAGCTGGGCTGGTCGATGGCCAGCTTCGCCAGCGTGGTGGCCCACAGGTGCTGCTGCAAGCCGGGATGGTCGGTGTTGATATCGCCGCGGCGCAGGCGGGCGGCCAGTTCGGCTTCGAGCGTGGGGAGATCGCCGTCGTGACCCAGCAGCGCTGTCAGCCGGTCGCGGGCCTGGCTTTCGGCGTCGGCAACCTGGCGCATCTCGCGCGCGGCCAGGTCGACGGCGTTGGCGGCCACGCGGGCCTGGAACACGGCGCCCGGCGGCAGCTGCGGAATCAGCGTCTCGCGCAGCAGCCGGGCCACGGCATCGAGCAGGGCGGGGCCGCGGGGATGGTCAAGCATCGGCAGTCTCCTGGCTCAACAGGCGCAGCAGGTCCAGCTCGTTTTCGGAGACGCGGCGGGCGATCATCGCGCGCTCGACGGTGGCATCACGCCCGCTGTCGAACCAGTCGCGCATGCCGGCACAGCCCAGGCCCCAGCGCAGGCTGCCCAAGGCCTGCCACCAGCGCACACGCGCCGGGTCGATCGGCTCGCCGCTGGCCTGTTGCCAGGCGTCGAACAGCTCGGCTCGCTGGCCCAGGCCGGCCACCGGCTGATCGATCTGGCCGAAGCGCCAGGGCGGCAGGCAGATCCAGGCCAGGTCTTCGGCCGGGTCGCCGAGGTGGGCGATCTCCCAGTCCAGCACGGTGCAGAGTCCATCGGGTCCGACGATCAGGTTGCCGAGGCGGAAGTCCCCATGCACCAGGCGCAGCGTGGGCGGGTCGGCAGGCTGGTGCTGGTGCAGCCAGCGCAGCGCGAACTCGAACACCACGCTGGGCTGGGGCAGGGCCTCGTTGCGGCGCTGCAGGTTGGCCAGCGTGGCGGCTGTCGATCGGATCGGCAGCGCGGGCAGCGTGCGGATGTCGGCACGGTGGATGGCAGCCAGCGCCGCCCCCATCTGCGCCACCAGCCGAGGCCGGGCGGCCGCAAAGGCCTCGTCGCGCTGGATCTTGCGCGGGATGGTCTCGCCCGCCACCCGTGTCATCAGGAAGCCGTCGCCCAGCGCATCGTCGGGCACCAGCGTGTGCAGCACCTCGGGCACCACCGCGGCCAGCGTGGCGCCGCTGCCGGCCAGCGCGCGGATCAGCGCGGCTTCCAGCGGCAGCGACAGCGATTCGGCCCCGCGCAACCCGCCGGGTGAGCGGCGCAGGATCAGCGGGTGCTGGAAGCCAGCATCACCCACCGCGTCGAACGACCAGGTCTGCAGCGTGGCGCCGGCCGACAGGCGCTGCAGCCCGGTGATGCCGCTGCCGCGCGGCAGCAGGCGCCGCACCAGCGCGGTCAGCCCGGCTTCGAGGGTGTCGCGCTCGGCGCTCATGGTGATGCTCATGCCGCTGTCCACCACGGGTACTGCGGCGGCATGTCGGTCGACACCTTGCCGGGAAAGGCCGGTGCACGTTTTTCGAGGAAGGCCGCCACGCCTTCGCGCACGTCGGGGCCAGCGCCGAGGTGGATGTTCAGTGCCGTGTCGACCTGCAGCAGGCCCCAGGGCTGCGGCTCGGCCGAGAAGCGCCACAGCAACTGGCGGGTCAGCGCGATGGCCACCGGCGCGGTGTTGTCGGCGATCTCGCGGGCGATCTCACGCGCCCGTGGCAGCAGGTCGTCGCTCGCCAGCGCGGGCTCGATCAGGCCGCCGCGTTCGGCCTCGGCGGCATCGAACACCCGGCCCGAATACGACCAGCGCAGCGCCCGCGGCAGGCCGACGATGCGTGGCAGGAACCAGGCGCTGGCGGCCTCGGGCACCAGGCCGCGCCGGGTGAAGACGCAGCCGAAGCGGGCACCGTTGGCCGCCAGCCGGATGTCCATCGGCAGCGTCATCGTCAGGCCCACGCCGACCGCGGCGCCGTTGATGGCGGCGATCGACGGCTTGCGGCAATCGAAGATCGCCTCGATGAAGCCACCGGCCGGTCGGGGCGCGGCCTCGCTGCGGCCTTCGCCGAACAGCCTGGCGGTATCGCCGAAGCTGGCGGCGCCGCCCGAGATGTCGGCGCCGGCGCAGAAGGCCTTGCCGGCGCCGGTGACGATGACCACGCGCACCGCGTCGTCGACATCGGCGCGACGGAAGGCGTCGGCCAGCTCGCGGCCCATCTGGGCGGTGTAGGCGTTGAGCTTGTCGGGCCGGTTCAACGTGATCGTGAGGATGCCTTCGTCGAGTTGCTGGAGGAGGGTGCTGTCGCTCATGGGGCGGCCTCCTGGGTGGCGGATGAGCCCTCGGGTGGGTCGGAAGGCAACGGCTGGTCGGCGTCGCGGTAGACCGAGCGGCACCAGATGTCGGTGACCTGGGTGCACAAACGCTGCAGGTCGAGCGGCCGCTCGAAGGGTTCCAGCCCCAGCACCACCCAGGCCTGCGCAGCGCCTTCGACCATCATGCCCAGCGACAGTGTGGTGGCGTCCACGTCGATGGGCAGGCAATGGCCGCGCTGCACCTGGCGCGCCAGGTGGTCGCGCAGGCGGCGCAGGTAGGCGCTGCGCATGCGCGCCTGGATCTCGGCGATCTGCGGGTTGACGAAGGCGGCCTCGAACAGCGCCCGCATCACGCCGCGATGGCGCTCGAAGATCTGCAGGTAGCGCAGGTTGCCCGCGTGCACCCGCTCGCGCAGCGTGCGGCCCGAGCGCTCGCGCGACGAGACGATCAACTCGTCGACGACCCGGGTGACCACCGCGACGAAGATCTGATCGGTGCTGCCGTAATAGCGGTAGAAGGCGCCGCGGCTCAGGCCGGTGCCTTCGATGATGTCCTGCACCGTGGTGCGGATGTAGCCCTTGCGGGCAAAGACCTGCTGCGCCGAGACCAGCAGCAGTTCGGCGGTTTCTTCGGCCGAGCCGCGCACCCGGCGCGCCGCACCCGCCGCCGGCTCGGTGCCGCGGCGCACCGCGGTGGACCGCGCGATGCGCGGCTTCAGCATTGGCGTGGGCATGCAGCGGCCGGGGGGCTGAAGTTGTGGCTGGTGTTGCCGGGCCGGTTGCTCATGGGCTGTTCCTCAAGGGATCAAGCGATGCCGATTGACGTTGCGGCGACAATAGGTGACAGTGATGTCACTGTCAACAAGCGGGCACCCCCATGTCACCGTGGTGGTCGTTCAAGCGGGGTTCTGGGCGCGGCGCCGCAGGCGGCCAGCGGGGCCCAGCAACTGGCCAGCGGGCGCGGCGAAGCGGCGCGCCGGGTTCAGCCGCCGGACAACGGCGTGTCGAAGCTCAGACGTCGCCGGGCTCGGCCGGGTGCAGGCGCGCTTGCGCCTGGTCGATCATCTGGTGCAAGGCCACCACCTCGGCGGCGCCCAGCAACTGGTTGACCGACTGCTGGGCGCGCTTCCAGTGCCCCCGTGCCTGGGCATGCTGGTTGATGCCGGCCGGCGTGATGGCGATCGAGCGGCCACGCGCGTCGGCGCCCGGGCCTTGTTGCACCCAGCCCTTGGTGATCAGCGGGCGCAGGTTGCGGGTGAGGGTGGAGGCGTCCATGCCCATGCGTGCGGCCAGCTCGGACGGCGCGATCGGGCCCAGCGTCAGCACAAACGACAGCAGCGAGAACTGCGAGCCCTTCAGGCCCACCTGCGCCAACTGGCCGTCGTACAGCCGCGACACGCTGCGCAGCAACTGCCGCAGCTTGAAGTTGGTGCAGCCCTGTGGCTGCGTCTCGGTGGATTTCATGTCAGACTTGTATATGCAATGATTGCAATTGCAGTCAACCCAAGGATAGCAGCTTGAGCACGGCCACCGTCACTACTTCCACCGCCGCCGCTGCGCCGGCCGCTGCCAACCCGTTGTTGACCGCGCCGCTGCTGCCCACGCTGCTGCGCTTTGCGCTGCCCAACATGGTGGCGATGCTGGCCGGCGCGATGGCGGCGATCGCCGAGACCAGTTACGTCGGCAGCTTCGGCGTGGCCTCGCTGGCCGGCATGGCGCTGGTATTCCCGATGGTGATGCTCAACATGATGCTGTCGGGCGGGGCGATGGGCGGTGGCGTGTCGTCGGCCGTCAGCCGGGCCATCGGCGCGGGTGATCCGGCGCGCGCCAACGCGTTGGCGGTGCATGCGCTGTGGATCGGCCTGGGCGCGGGCGCGCTCTACATGGTGCTGATGCTGAGCTTCGGCCCGGCGCTGTTCGCGCTGCTGGGCGGCCGCGGCGAGGCGCTGGACCAGGCGGTGGCCTTTGCCAACATCGCCTTCCTCGGCTCGGTCTTCGTCTGGCTGGTCAACACCTTCGCCTCGGTGATCCGCGGCTCGGGCAACATGGCCGTGCCGTCGGCCACCTTGCTGGCGGTCGCAGTG
Source organism: Burkholderiales bacterium RIFCSPHIGHO2_12_FULL_69_20 (assembly GCA_001770815.1). GTDB lineage: Bacteria > Pseudomonadota > Gammaproteobacteria > Burkholderiales > Burkholderiaceae_C > Pseudaquabacterium. The sequence continues at coordinate 24,800 of MESD01000036.1, read as the reverse complement.
GCGCAGGTGGCGATCGGTGGCGCGTTGGGCCTGGGCTGGGGCCCGGTTCCGCGGCTGGGCATGGGCGGCGTGGCGGCCGGGCAGGTGCTGGCCTATGCGGGCGGCGCAGCCTTCCTGTACGCCTACCTGCGCTCGGGCCGGGCCAAGGTGCATCTGCGGGTGCGGGCCACACCGCTGCAGCGTGGCTTGCTGCTCGACATCCTGAAGGTTGGCGCGTTCGCCTGCATCTCGCCGTTGCAGACGGTGCTCACCATCCTGATCCTCACGCGCCTGGTGGCGCAGTTCGGCACCAACGCGCTGGCCGGCTACGGCATCGGCACCCGGCTCGAATTCCTGCTGGTGCCGATCGCCTTTGCGGTGGGCGTGGCCTCGGTGCCGCTGGTGGGCATGGCCATCGGCGCGGGCAAGGTGGCGCGGGCACGCCGCGCTGCGTGGACGGCCGCGGCACTGGCCGCTGGCTTGCTGGGTGTGATCGGCGGGGTGCTGACTTTCCACCCCGATCTGTGGGCGCGCAACTTCACCCAGGACCCGGCGGTGATCGCCTCGGCGGCGCACTACTTCCGCTGGGCAGGCCCGTGTTACGGGCTGTTCGGCCTGGGGCTGTGCCTGTACTTCTCGTCGCTGGGCGCGGGCAAGGTGGCCGGCCCGGTGCTGGCGGGCACCGTGCGGCTGGTGCTGGTGGCCGTTGGCGGCTCGCTGCTGGTGTGGGCCCAGGCCCCCGACTGGAGCATCTTTGCGCTGATGGCGCTGGGCATGGCGACCTACGGCCTGGCGATGGTGGTGGCGATGCGGGTCACGCCCTGGGGCGAGGAACGCTGAACCCCGCTGAACCCCGTTGGGGCCCGCCGTGCCTCAGCTCGCCAGCGCCGACCGCGCCGGCCAGGTGGCCAGCAGCAGCCCGATCAAGGCCAGCGCCAGTGCGGCCAGGTGGCCGCTGCCGAAGGGCTCACCGAGGAACAGCACGCCCACCGCCGCGGCGGTGATCGGCAGCATCACCGTGAACACCCCCGCCTGCGGCGCCGGCACCTGGGCCAGGCCCTTCATCCACAGCCACACCGTGGCCACGCTGGCGGCCAGCGCATAGAACAGCAACAGGCCCCAGGTGTCGGCCCGCACGCTGGTGAAATCGAACTGCAGCGCCTGCCACAGGCCCAGCGGCGTGACCAGCGCCAGCCCCCACAGGTTGATCAGCGCGCTGATGCGCCGCGGCGACACCCGACCGGTGAGCCGCTTGCCGATCACCACGTAGGCTGCCTCGCAGAACACCGCCACCAGCAGCAGCCCATGACCCAGTGCCGACGACCAGTTGGCATCGGCCGGCAGCGGGCTGGCCGCGGCGTTGGCCGTGCCGGGCGCGCGTGCCAGCGCCAGCAGGGCGATACCCAGCGCGGCGCAGGCGATGGCCGCGGCCGTGCGGTGCTGGATGCGCTCGCCCAGCCACCAGCGGCTGAGCAGGGCCACCGCCGCCGGGATCGCCGCCATCACCACGCCGGCCGATACCGCCGAGGTGAGCAGCACGCCGTAGAGCATGCAGATCGAGAACAGGAAGTTGCCGAGAAAGCTCTCCCAGAACAGCAATCGGCGGTCGTGGGGCGAGAGCGGTGCTTCGCCGGGCACGCGCCGCACCCAGTGCAGCATCGCCACCGCGGCGATGCCGAAGCGCAGCCAGGCCAGCAGAAACACCGGCAGCGTGGCCACCAGCAGCCGCGACAGCCCGACGTAGCTGCCCACCAGCATCATGCTGGCGGCCAGGCAGGCATAGGCCAGCAACGGCGGACGCGGTGAGTGCGGCGCGTGCGGTGCGGGCAGCGGGGACGGGCGCGCCTCAGGCACCGTCAGAACATCGCCGCATAACGCTGCAGTTCCCAGTCGCTGACATGGCGCGCGTGCGCGGTGTGCTCGGCGCTCTTGAGCGCGATGAACTGGTGGGTCAGCGTCTCGCCCAGCGCGCCGGTGATCACCGCATCACCGGCCAGGGCCTCCAGCGCTTCGGCCAGGCTCTGCGGCAGCAGGCCGATGCCGCGCTGGTGCACCTCGAACAGGCTCAGCGCGAACAGGTCGTCGTCCACCGCGGCGGGCAGCTCGAGCTGGCGCTCGATGCCGTCGAGCCCGGCGGCGATCATCGCGGCGCTGGCCAGGTAGGGGTTGGCGCTGGCATCTGGCAGGCGCCATTCGAAGCGCCCGTGCAGCGTGCGCAACAGCGCAGTGCGGTTGTTGGCGCCGTGGGCGATATAGGCCGGCGCCCAGGTGGTGCCCGAGATCGATTCACCCACCGTCAGCCGCTTGTAGCTGTTGACGGTGGGTGCCGCCAGCGCACACAGCGCGCGTGAATGAGCCAGCACACCGGCGGCGAACTGGCGGCCCAGCGGCGAGAGCGGCGTGCTGTCGTCCAGCGCACCGTCGGGGCGGTGCGGCACGAAAAGGTTGCGTGAATTGCCGTGGCGGTCGTGCACCAGGCCGTTCCACAGCGAGATGTGCATGTGCATGCCGCTGCCGGGCTGGTTGGCGAAGGGCTTGGGCATCATCGAAAAGACCTTGCCGTCGGCCTCGGCCAGCGCATGGCCGGCCATCTTGAACAGCATCAGGTGATCGGCGCTGGCCAGCACCTCGTCGAAGCCGAAGTTGAGCTCGTACTGGCCATGCGCGTCTTCATGGTCGATCTGCAGCACGTCCAGCCCGCAGGCCTCCAGCGCCTGCTGCAGCGCCTGCAGGAAAGCACGCTGGCGCGGCAGGCTCTTCAGGTCGTAGCTGGGCTTGTCGAGCCGGTCGGTGTCGTCGGCGGGCAGCCAGCGCCCGGCCTGCTGCTTGAGCAGGAAGAACTCGGGCTCGATGCCGGTGCGCAGATGCCAGCCCTTGGCGGTGAGCCGGGCCACCTGGCGGCGCAGCACCTGGCGCGGGCAGGCGTCGAAGGGCTCGCCGGCGACGAAGCCGTCGCAGGCGATGCGGCCGTAGCCGGGCAGCCAGGGCAGGGCGGTGGCGGTGCTGGCGGCGCCGCGGCCCCAGTATTCCGATCGCGGGCCGCAGCGTGGCAGCCCAGAGCCCGCGATCGACGGGCCGGAGAAACCGACGCCCTCGGTGAGCAGATCGTCCAGGTGCGCCAGCGGCACGAACTTGCCGCGCGCCACGCCGTGCAGATCGGTGAACTGCGCGATCAGCGTGTGCACGCCCTTGGCGGCCAGTCGTTCCTTCAGGTCCTTCATCGCGGCTCCTGGGTGTGGCGCGGCACGGTCAGAAGCTGACGACCACCGAGGTGCCGAACACCGCGTTGCTCTTGCGGTAGGTGCCCGACTTCACGTCGAGGAACACCGGCAGGTTGGCGCGGTCCAGCCGCGCCTCGGCCTTGAAGGTGGTGTTCAGGTTGTACAGGTAGTTCATGCCCAGCGACAGGGCGTACCGGTTGGCGCCCTTCTCGGGATCACCCGCGCCATCGGGGCCGATGCCGTTGCGGTCGTCGGCCGCGGTGTAGCCGAGCAGGCCGCCGCCGTGCCTGCTGTTGCCGAGGTAGTCGAGCCGGCCGACCGCCTCCCAGCGCGGCATGAACTTGAAGCCGGCCAGCGCCGAGGCACCGACCCAACGCGCATCGCGCAGATCGCCGGTGACCGGGTCGGCGGTGATCGCCGATCGCTTCTGCTGGCCGTAGCTGAGCTGGCCCTGCACCGTCCAGTCGCCGCGGATGAAGTAGGCATCGAACTCGAACAGGTCGACGCGGGTGTCCTCGCTGCGGTAGTCGTCGAGCGTGACCGGGTTGATGCCGATGCCGCTGGCGGTGCTGTCGTCGAAGGCGCGGTAGTTGGCCGCGCGGCCGTGCAGGCCGGCAAAACCGAAGCCCTGGAACTCGCCGCGCGAATAGTCGACGCGGTAGACGAAGGCCGGTGCACGTTCACCGGCGTTGCGCTTGCTGGTGTTGACGTTGGCCAGCATCCAGCGGCTCCACCACTTGCCGCGCACGTATTCCATGCCGGCGCCGGTGTAGAGCGTGGGCAGCGTGAAGTCGTAGAGCAGGTTGTGGGTGATCAGCTTGTTCAGCGTGGCCTGCTGGTATTCGTAGCCCGACCAGTCGGGCACCTGGCCGGCAATGATGCGGGTCTGCAGGTCGCCCAGCGGGATCGACACCGACGCCTCCTGCACGATCGAGCCTTCGCCGATCACGCTGCCGGTGCCGCGGTTGGGCACCAGCGTCAGCCGCCACTTGGTGCCACCCTCCATCTCTTTCTGCAGATCGAGGTAGACGCCGCCGAAGTACGAGTTGTCGTAGTTGTAGCCGTCGACCGACACCGGGTTCAGGAACTGGAAGCCGGCGCGGTTCTGGCGTTGGCTGTACAGCCACACCGGGTCCATGAAGCCGCTGATCTTCAGCATTTTCAGGCCCTGCGACTCCAGCGCGTCTTCGGTGGCCTCGGCCTTCATCGTGGTGCGGTTCAGGTCGCGGGCCTGATCGGGCGTCATGCCCCATTGGCCAGCGGCGGGCGCGGCCGGCGCTTTTGCCTCCTGGGCCTTGAGCTTGTTCTCCAGCGCGGTCACCTGGTTCTTGAGCGCCTGCAATTCCTTCAGGATCTCGGCGTTGCTCTGGGCCTGGGCCGGATAGGCCGCGGCCAGGGCCAAGGCAAGGGCGGAAAGGTGGGACAGCTTCATGGCAGGGCTCCTCCAGCGGGGGTGTTGTTCGATCGACCAGACGCGGTCGTTCAGGCAGTGTCGGTCAGGCGATGTCGGTCGGGCAATATCGATCGGGCAAGTTGCGGGTGTCAGGCATGGCCGGCGGCGGCCAGTTCCTGGGCGCGCCGGCGTTCGTTATGGGCAATCCACCAGCTGGCCGCCACCACGCCGATGGCGACCACGATCACGATCAGCGTGGCCACGGCATTGACGCTGGGGTTCAGCCCCAGCCGGGCACGCGAGAAGATCACCAGCGGCATGGTGGTGGCGCCGGGGCCCGACAGAAAGGCCGACAGCACCACGTCGTCGAGCGAGATGGTGAAGGTGAGCAGCCAGGCCGACAGCAGCGACTGCGTGATCATCGGCAGCGTGATCAGCGTGAACACCTGCCAGGGGCGGGCGCCGAGGTCCATCGCGGCTTCTTCGAGCTGCGGGTTCAGGTCGTGCAGCCGTGCCTGCACCACCACCGTGGCGTAGGCCATGCCCAGCAGCAGGTGACCCAGCCAGATGGTCAGCATGCCGCGCTCGGGGAAGCCGATGGCCCGTTGTATCGACACCAGCATCAGCAGCAGCGACAGGCCCACCACCACCTCGGGCATCACCAGCGGCGCGCTGACCATGCCGGAGAACACCGTGCGGCCGGGAAAGCGCCGGTACTTGACCAGCGCCACCGCCGCCAGCGTGCCCAGCACCACCGAGCCGCAGGCGGTGAAGAAGGCGATGCGCAGGCTCAGCCACAGGCCGGCCAGCATCTCGTGGTCGTCGGGCAGCCCGGCATACCACTTGAGCGTGAAGCCGCGCCACACATTGGGCAGCGGCGAGTCGTTGAACGAGAACACCACCAGCGCGACGATGGGCAGATAAAGGAAGGCGAAGCCCAGTGCCAGCCAGGTGCGGGCAAAGCCGGTGTTGAACGCCGAGGCCCTCATAGAGCCCCCTTGACGCTGCGCGTCGTCCCCCCGAGGGGGAGCGAGCGCCTTCGGAGCGGCCGTGCGTCGCTCATCGCGCGGCCTCCTGCGCTTCGGCCTGGTACTTGTTGAACAATGCGAGCGGCACGATGATCAGCAGGATCATCACCACCGCCACGGCGCTGGCCATCGGCCAGTCGTTGTTGCTGAAGAACTCGTCCCAGACCACGCGGCCGATCATCAGCGTCTCGGGGCCACCCAGCAGCTCGGGGATGACGAACTCGCCGACGCAGGGGATGAACACCAGCATGCTGCCGGCGATGATGCCGGCCTTGGACAGCGGCACGGTGATCTTCCAGAACGCGGTCCAGGGCGTGGCACCCAGGTCGGCCGCGGCCTCGAGCAGGCGCAGGTCCAGCTTGGCCAGGTTGCCGAACAGCGGCAGGATCATGAAGGGCAGGTAGGTGTAGGTCATGCCCAGCACCAGCGAGAACGGCGTGTTCATCAGCTTGCCCGGCGTGGAGATCACGCCCAACGCCAGCAGCACCTGGTCGAGGCCCAGGCCGATCAGCGCATCCGACACCCAGCCATGCTCACTGAGCAGGCCCTTCCAGGCGTAGACGCGCAAGAGAAAGCTGGTCCAGAACGGCAGCATCACCAGCAGCAGCAGGGTGGCCTGCACCGATGCCCGGGCACGCGCCATGAAATAGGCGAACGGGTAACCGATGATGAGGCACAGCACCGTGGTGGCCGCCGCGTACTGCAGGCTGGCGATGTAGGTCTTGTAGTACAGCGGATCTTCGGTGATGAAGACGTAGTTGCCGAGCTTGAGCTGCAGTTGCAGCAGGCCGTCCCGGTAGCTGATCAGGTCCTTGAAGGTGACGTTCTCCATCTCGGAGACGCTGATCTTGGCCAGGATCAAAAAGGGCAGCAGAAAGAACACCAGCAGCCACGCATAGGGCATGCCGATCACCGCGCTGCGCCCGCTGAGCAGGCGCTTGAACCAGGGCATCGAGTGGGCCGCCATGGGGATTGCCGGCGCCTACTGCGTCAACACCACGTGCGCCGAGCGCGACCAGTGCGCCCACACGCTGTCGCCCCAGGTCAGCTCGTCGTCCTTGTGGCGCGATGTATTGGCCTGGCTGATCTTGAGCCGCGCACCGCTGGCCAGCTCGACGTGGTAGACGGTGAAGCTGCCGAAGTACGACATCTCCTTGATCGTGCCGTGCACCGTGTTGAAGTCGTCGTTGGGCTTGTGGCGCGTGACGTGGATCTTCTCGGGCCGCAGCGCCACCGTCACCGCCATGCCCAGCGTGCCGGTGATGCCGTGGCCCACGTAGTGCCGGCAATCGGCGCTGCCGATGATCACGTGGTCGGATTCGTCGGTCTCCACGGTGCCGGGCAGCAGGTTGACGTTGCCGATGAAGTCGGCCACGAACCGGGTGGCCGGCGTCTCGTAGATGTCGGTGGGCGCGCCCACCTGCAGGAAGCGGCCTTCGCTCATGATGGCGATGCGGCTGGCCATGGTCATGGCCTCTTCCTGGTCGTGCGTCACCATCACGCAGGTGACGCCCACGCTCTCGAGGATGTTGACCAGCTCGATCTGGGTTTCTTCGCGCAGCTTCTTGTCGAGTGCGCCCAGCGGCTCATCCAGCAACAACATCTGCGGCTGCTTGGCCAGGCTGCGCGCCAGCGCCACGCGCTGCTGCTGGCCGCCCGACAGCTGGTGCGGCTTGCGCTGCGCAAACTTGCCCAGCTGCACCAGCTTGAGCATGGCCTCCACGCGCTGGGCGATCTGGTCCTTGGGCAGGCCCTCGCGCTGCAGGCCGAAGGCGATGTTCTGCCACACCGTGAGGTGCGGAAACAGCGCGTAGCTCTGGAACATCATGTTGATCGGCCGCTGGTAGGGCGGCATGTCGGCCAGATCCTGCCCGTTGAGCACGATGCGCCCCGAGGTGGGTGAATCGAACCCGGCCAGCAAACGCAGCAGCGTGGTCTTGCCGCAGCCCGACGAGCCCAGCAGCGCGAAGATCTCGCCCTTGGCGATGTCCAGGCTGACGTGGTTGACCGCCTTGTAACCGCTGAAATCCTTCACCACGTCCTGGATGCTCAGGTACGCGGCGTCAGGAGTCGACGACGGGCCGCTCCCGAGTTGACTCAGCCCCCCGCGGGGGGCGGCGGCGGGCGCCGCCTGGGGGCTCACACTGGCGCCGGGCATGGCCATCGGCTTACAGGCCGGTCTTGAAGGCGGTGTAGGTGCGGGTCATCAGGCGACGCAGGTCGTTGTTCAGCGCATCGGGGGCCTTCATCTTGTCGAGGTTCTCCTTCGACAGGAACACCGACGGGTTGTTGGCCACCTCGGGCTTGATGAACTTCTTCGATTCGAGGTTGGGGTTGGCGTAGAACACCTTGTTGGTCAGCCCCGCATGCACCTCGGGCTTGAGCATGTAGTTGATGAACTTGTGCGCATTGCCGGGGTGCGACGCGTCGGCCGGAATCACCATCACGTCGAAGAACAGCAGGCCGCCGGTGGACGGCAGCAGCGCCTGGATGTTCTGCCCGGTCTTGCCGTCGATGGCACGCTGGCGGGCGATGTTGATGTCACCCGACCAGCCCAGCGCCACACAGATGCTGCCGTTGGCCATGTCGTTGATGTAGCCCGACGAGCTGAACAAGGTGACATGCGGGCGCACGGTCTTGAGCAACTGCGCCGCGGCGGTGTAGTCGGTGGGCACCTTGCTGAAGCTGGGCTTGCCCAGGTAGTGCAGCGCTGCGGGGATCACCTCGGAGGCCGAATCCAGGAACGACACGCCGCAGCCCTTGAGTTTGCTGATGTACTCGGGCTTGAAGACCAGATCCCAGACGTTGGCGGGCATCGGCGTGCTGCCCAGGGCGGCCTTGACCTTGTCGACGTTGATGCCCACGGTGGTGTAGCCCCACAGCCAGTTCACCATGTACTCGTTGCCCGGGTCCATGCGCGCCAGCTGCGCCTGCACCGCCGGGTCGAGGTGCTTGTAATTGGCGATCTTGCTCTTGTCGATCTTGGCCAGCAGCCCGCCGTCGATCTGCAGCTTGGCCCAGTTCGACGAGGGCACGACGACGTCGTAGCCGCTCTTGCCCGCCACCAGTTTGGCGTGCACGATCTCGTTGTTGTCGAAGTTGTCGTAGCGGACCTTGATGCCGGTCTCTTTCTCGAAGTTCTTCAACGTGTCTTCGGCGATGTAGTCGGACCAGTTGTAGATGTTGAGGACCTTGTCCTCCTCCTGGGCCTGGGCCGGGCCGGACTCGAAGGCGGCCAGCATGGCCAGGCTCAGCGTGGTGAACGATAGCCGCAACATCCGATTCATGGGTCTTTCCTCCGGGCAACAGGGACAGTCAGGTCTTCTGGTCAGATGGGGGAGTCTATGCAGACCGAGCTTGCTTGCTCATCAGGGGAAGCCTAGGCCTGCACCGCAGCGGCCGGTCACAGCCAGCCCTCACGGCGGGCGTCGGCCAGCGTCAGGTCGAGGCAGCGGCGGATCAGCACCGCCATCTCGTCGATCTGCGCGCGGGTGATGACCAGTGGCGGGGCGATGATCATGCGCGGGCCCACCGCCCGCATGATCAGGCCGTTGGCAAAGCAGTGGCCGCGGCAGACCATGCCGATGGAAACGGCGGGGTCGAACAGCGTGAGCCCGGCCTGGTCCTTGACGAGCAACAGCGCTCCCATCAGGCCGCAGGTTTCAGCGATGCCCACCAAGGGGTGGTCGCTCAGGGCCGCAAAGGCCTGAGCAAGATGCGGGCCCACGTCGTCGTGCACATGCTCGACCAGGCGCTGGTCGCGGATCAGCTTGATGTTGGCCAGCGCCACCGCGCAGGCCACCGGGTGGCCCGAGTAGGTGTAGCCATGCTCGAACTCGCCGCCTTGCTCGATCAGCACCTTGGCGATGCGGTCGCCCACCATCACGCCGCCCAGTGGCACGTAGCCGCTGGTCACACCCTTGGCAAAGGTCATCAGATCGGGCTTGAAGCCGAAGGTCTCGCAGCCGAACCAGTGGCCGGTGCGGCCAAAGCCGCAGATCACCTCGTCGCTGACCAGCAGGATGTCGTATTGATCGCAGATGCGCTGGATCTCGGGCCAGTAGCTGGCCGGTGGGATGATCACGCCGCCGGCGCCTTGCACCGGCTCGCCGATGAAGGCGGCCACCTTGTCGGCGCCGATGGCCAGGATGCGCTCTTCCAGCCAGCGCGCGGCCTTCAGGCCGAAGGCCTCTTGGTCCATGCCCTGGCCATGCTCCACCCAGTAGGGCTGGTCGATGTGGGTGATGTTGGGGATCGGCAGCCCGCCCTGCGCATGCATGCCGCTCATGCCGCCCAGCGAGGCGCCGGCCATGGTGCTGCCGTGGTAGGCGTTGTGGCGGCTGATGATGACCTGGCGCTGCGGCTGGCCCAGCACGTCCCAGTAGCGGCGCACCATGCGCACCACGGTGTCGTTGCCCTCGGAGCCCGAGCCCGAGAAGAAGACATGCCTGAACTGCGGTGGGGTCACCTCGGCCAGCAACTCGGCCAGCTCGATGGCGGGTGTGGTGGCGGTCTGGAAGAAGGCGTTGTAGAACGGCAGCTCTTTCATCTGCTTGGCCGCCGCGTCCACCAGCGCCTGCTGGCCGTAGCCGACGTTGACGCACCACAGCCCCGACATCGCGTCGAGGATCTTGTGGCCGTCCGAATCCCACAGGTAGATGTTGTCGGCCTTGGTGATGATGCGCGAGCCCTTCTTGGCCAGCGACTGGAAGTCGGTGAACGGGTGCAGGAAGTGAGCGGAGTCGGCGGCTTGCCAGCTGGCGGTGGTGCGGGGCGTGAGATCGGTGGTCATGCGGGCCTCGAAGCGGTGCGGTGGCGGTCAGACGTGAAGGAGCAGGTGTTCCCGCTCCCATGGCGAGATCACCTTCATGAACTCGGCGTACTCGATCTCCTTGACCTCGGTGTAGACGGTGATGAACGAGGCGCCCAGCACCTCGTGCAGGTCCTTCTCGTCGCGCAGCAGGGCCAGCGCCTCGCCCAGGCTGCGCGGCAGCGAAAAATCGCCCAGGTAGGCGTCGCCCTTGCACTCGGCGGTGGGTTCGATCTGCTTGGTGATGCCGAGGTAACCGCAGGCCATGGTGGCGGCCAGCGCCACGTAGGGGTTGGCGTCGGCGCCGATCACCCGGTTTTCGATGCGCCGGGCCTGCGCGCTGGCCAGCGGGCTGCGGATGCCCACGGTGCGGTTGTCGGTGCCCCACTGGATGTTGATCGGCGCGGCCACGCCCCGCACCAGCCGGCGGTAGCTGTTGACGTAGGGTGCAAACAGCGCCATCGCCGCCGGGATGTAGCGCTGCAGGCCACCGATGAACCAGTAGAACGCCTGGCTGGCGCTGCCATCCGGGTTGCTGAAGATGTTCTGGCCGGTGGCGCGGTCGACCAGGCTCTGGTGGATGTGCATCGCGCTGCCCGGCTCGCCGGCGATCGGCTTGGCCATGAAGGTGGCGAACATGTCGTGGCGCAGCGCCGCCTCGCGCACCGTGCGCTTGAACAGGAACACCTCGTCGGCCAGGCCCAGCGGCTCGTCGTGGAAGAAGTTGATCTCCATCTGCCCGGCGCCCACCTCGTGGATCAGCGTGTCGACGTTCAGGCCCATCTTCTCGCAATAGGCGTAGACGTCCTCGAACAGCGGGTCGAACTCGTTGACCGCATCGATCGAATAGGCCTGGCGCGAGGTTTCGGCACGGCCGCTGCGGCCGATGGGGGGCTTGAGCGGCATGTCGGGGTCGGTGTTGCGCGCCACCAGGTAGAACTCGAGTTCGGGCGCCACCACCGGCTTCCAGCCCTTGGCCGCGTACAGATCGCAGACATGGCGCAGCACCGAGCGCGGCGCGAAGGGCACCAGCTGGCCGTCCTTGTCGTAGCAGTCGTGGATGACCTGGGCCGTGGGGTCGACCGCCCACGGCACGATGCGCGCGGTGGTCGGGTCGGGCCGCAGGTGCATGTCCATGTCGGTCGGGCTGATGACGTCGTAGTACGGCCCTTCCTCGGGAAACTCGCCGGTCACGCCCATCGCCACCACCGCCTGCGGCAGGCGCATGCCGCGGTCTTCGGTGAATTTCATGCGTGGCAGGATCTTGCCGCGGGCCACGCCGGTCAGGTCGGGCACCAGGCATTCGATCTCGGTCACGCGCTGCTCGTTGAGCCAGTTCTCCAGATCGCTGAAGCTGAAGTTTTCTCGGTTCACCATGGGATGCCTTGGGTTCGTTGGGGTCGGGTGGCGGCGCTCGTGGCGGCCACCGGGGGTCTGCTGCGGGGGTGGAGGTCAGCAGGCCCGCTAGGGGACCGGATTGCGCACGCTGGCCTTGTGCTGATCGCGCCAGGCGCGCACCGCCTGGCCAAAGGCGGCCAGCAGTTGCATCGACACCGGATTGTCGGCGGCCTGCCACTCGGGGTGCCATTGCAGGCACAGGTTGAAGCCGACGGCATCGGCCACCGAGAACGCCTCGACCACGCCATCGGGCGCCACGGCCTCGATGCGCAGGCCCGGCGCCAACTGGTTGACGGCCTGGCCGTGCAGTGAGTTCACCTCGAAGCGCGGCTGGTCGACGATGGCCGCCAGCCGTCCGCCCGGCACCACCTGCACCTGGTGCGCGGCGGCGTACTGCACCTCGGCCGACCGGCCGTGCGGCGCGCGGTGGTCGGCAAACGGGCCGACATCCTGCACCGCCTGGTGCAGCGAGCCGCCCAGCGCCACGTTGGTCTCCTGCGTGCCGCGGCAGATGGCGAACAGCGGCATGCCGATCTGAATGACGCGGCGGATCAGTGGCAAGGTCCAGGCGTCGCGCTGGATGTCCAGTGGCAGGGTCGGGTCGTAGACCTCTTCGCCGAAGTGGCTGGGGTGCACGTTGGACGGTGAGCCGGTCAACAGCACGCCGTCGGCCAGCGCCAGCAGCGCATCGATCTCGTCGGGCTCGGCAGTCGGCACGATCAGCGGCGTGGCGCCGGCCAGGCGCACCGCGTCGACGTACTTCTTGCCGGCGATGTGGAACGGGTGGTCGCCCAGCAGGCGATTGCAGGCGGGCACCAGCACGAAGGGCTTGCGCGCAAGGGAATCGGTCATGGGCAGTGAATCAGGAAAGGACGTCTTTCAAACGGTACCAGGCCATGCCCAGCACCAGCGCGGGGGTGCGCAGCAGCCGCCCGCCGGGGAAGCGGCGGTGGCGCAGGCGCGCAAAGGTGTCGAATCG
>MESD01000036.1:0-11985 GCA_001770815.1 Burkholderiales bacterium RIFCSPHIGHO2_12_FULL_69_20 | reverse complement strand
TCGCCGGCCATGGCCTCGGCCACCACGCGGCCGGCCAGGCCGGTGAGCGCCAGCCCGTGGCCCGAAAAGCCTTGCAAATAGTAGACCTGCGGTGACTCACGCAGCCGGCCGAAGTCGGGCGCGCGGTTCATCGAGATGTCGACGAAGCCACCCCAGGCGTGGCTGATCCTGGCCTTGGCCAGCGGCGGAAAGGTTGCTGCCAGCCGCCGGCGCATGCTGTCGGCCAGGTTGGCCGGCGTGGCGGTGCTGTAGCTGACGCGCCCGCCGTACAGCAGGGACGTGTCGGCGCCGAAGCGGAAGTAGTCGAGCACGAAGTTGTTGTCGCACACCGCGGCGTTGCAGGGGATCAGCTGGCGCGCCATCGGCTCGCCCACCGGCTCGGTGGCCACGATGTAGGTGCCCACCGGCATGATGCGCGCCTGCAGCGACGGCGCGATCCCCTGCAGGTACACGTTGCCGGCCAGCAGCACCTGGCGCGCGGTGATGCGGCCGTGGGGCGTGTGCAGCACCGGCCGCTCGCTGGGCGTGAGCGAGGTGACCGCCGTGCCCTCGTGGATCACCACGCCCAGGCCGGCGGCCGCACGCGCCAGCCCCAGCGTGTACTTCAGCGGGTGCAGGTGGCCGGATCGGGGGTCGTGCACCGCGGCGTGGTAACGCGGGCTGCTGATCCACCCCGGCAGGTTGGCGCGCGCGATGCGCTCCATCGGGTAACCGTAGGCCTGTTCCAGATGGTCGGCGCCGGCCAGCAGCGCACGCGCCTTGGCGGCGCTGGTGGCCACGCCGAGGTAGCCGTCGCGCCAGTCGCAAGCGATGCCGAAGCGGGCGATGCGCCAGCGGATCAGCGACAGCGCCTCGATCGACATGTGAAACACGCGCCGGGCATCGGCGAGCCCCAGCTGGGCTTCGATTTCAGCCTGATCGCAGGCCAGGCCGTGGATGGCCTGCCCGCCGTTGCGACCACTGGCGCCGAAGCCGATTTCGCGGGCTTCGAGCACGCGCACCGAGAAGCCCCGGTCGGCCAATTCGAGGGCCGCCGACAGCCCCGCCAACCCCCCGCCGACGATCGCCACGTCGCAATCGGCATCTTCCGTCAGCGCCGGATAACGCGCCTCCCGTACGACCGTGTCGGCGTAGTACGAGTGGCGCGTGAGGTCTTGATCGACGCTGAGAAAGTGCATAAACCGTTGCGCTAGGCAGTGTCCTTGACGGGGGTTTCGGGCCGGTGGCGGGTGGTCAGGCGTGGCGGCGAATGGACCCGCGCACGGTGTCGACCAACTGGTCGATCTGGCCGCGCTCGATGATCAGCGGCGGCGACAGCGCCAGCGTGTCGCCGGTGGTGCGGATCAGCACGCCGCGCTCGTAGCAGTCGAGGAAGATGTCGAAGGCGCGTTTGGCCGGGCTGCCTGGGATCGACGACAGCTCGATGCCACCCACCAGGCCGATGTTGCGGATGTCGATCACGTTGGGCTCGCCACGCAGCGAGTGCACGGCCTGGGCAAAGTAGTCCTGCAGGTCGGCGGCACGGGTCAGCAGGCCTTCGTCTTCATAGGTGGCCAGCGTGCCCAGCGCCGCGGCGCAGGCCAGCGGATGGCTGGAGTAGGTGTAGCCGTGGAAGAACTCGATCAGGTGCTCGGGCCCGTTCATGAAGGCGTCGTGGATGCTCTGCTTGACAGCCACCGCGCCCATCGGCACGCAACCGTTGCTCAGGCCCTTGGCCATCACGATCATGTCGGGCGTGACACCGAAGGTCTGCGACGCAAACGGGTTGCCGGTGCGGCCGAAGCCGGTGATCACCTCGTCGAAGATCAGCAGGATGCCGTGCTTGTCGCAGATCTCGCGCAGCCGGTTCAGGTAGCCCTTGGGCGGCACCAGCACGCCGGTGGAGCCGGCCACCGGCTCGACGATCACCGCGGCGATGGTGCTGGCGTCGTGCAGCCCGACCAGGCGTTCCAGGTCGTCGGCCAGTTCGGCGCCATGCTCGGGCTGGCCCACGCTGAAGGCGTTGCGCTTGGGGTCGTGGGTGTGGCCGATGTGGTCGACGCCATGCACCATCGCGCCGAACTGCTTGCGGTTGCCCACCATGCCGCCCACCGAGATGCCGCCGAAGTTGACGCCGTGGTAACCGCGCTCGCGGCCGATCAGCCGGGTGCGGGTGCCTTCGCCGCGCACCTTGTGGTAGGCCAGCGCCATCTTCAGCGCGGTCTCGACCGACTCGGAGCCCGAGTTGGTGAAGAACACCTTGTTCAGCCCGGCCGGCGTGAGCTTGGCCACCTTGTCGGCCAACTCGAAGGCCTTGGGATGCGCCATCTGGAACGGCGGCGCGTAGTCCATCTCGGCAGCCTGGTCCTGGATCGCCTTGACGATCTTCGGCCGGTTGTGCCCGGCATTCACGCACCACAGGCCGGCCACGCCGTCGAGGATCTGGCGGCCGTCGTCGGTCCAGTAGTGCATGCCGGCTGATTTGACGAACAGGCGAGGGTTCTTCTTGAACTGGCGGTTCGCGGTGAAGGGCATCCAGTAGGCGTCGAGCGGCACCTCGCGCGGGGCCTGCACGAAGGCGGCCAGCGGATTGGCAGCCGCGGCCGGCGTGGCGGTGTCTTCGGGTGCGGCGAGGTCGGTGGTGCTCATCGTCGGGCTCCTGGCGGGGTGGTGGGACGGGTGGATGGGGCAGGGTGACGGAACAGGTGTCCGTGCGCAGCGCGTAGTGTGAGCGCGCAACAAGATGCAGTCTAGACAGGCTCGCGCGCAATGTGCTTGCGCAATGGCGCGGGCTGCTGGGCGGTGGCGCCATAGAATTCGAATCAAACCACTCGTGACCGCAGAAAATGCGAACCATCAGCCCGAAGCCGCAACTCGATGCGATCGATCGCCAGATCCTGGCCGAGTTGCAACTCGACGGCCGGCTGTCGAACGTGCAGTTGGCCGAGCGGGTGCACTTGTCGCCATCGGCCTGTCTGCGGCGGGTCAAGCAGCTGGAAGAGTCGGGCGTGATCGGCCAGTACGTGGCCTTGCTCAATGCCAAGGCGCTGGGCCAGCACGGCACCTGCTTTTCGATCATCAACCTGCAGACGATGAACGACGGTGTGCTGAAGGGCTTCGAGCAGGCGGTACGCGACGAGCCCGAGATCCTCGACTGCTTCTACGTGGCCGGCAGCAACGATTACCTGATCCGCTTCAGCTACCGCGACGCCGAGGACCTGGAGCGCTTTCACACCCAGGTGCTGATGCGGCTGCCCGGCGTGGAGCGGTCGAACTCGATGCTGGTGCTGCGCACCGTGAAGAAGACGACGGCACTGCCGGTGTAGCCCCGGCCCGGCGCTGCCCCGCGCGGTTGGCCGCGGGCCGGGCGCAGAAACTCAGGCGGCGTTGCCGTCGCTGCCTTGCACGGCAGCCGCCACACGCTGGTCGTGGCTGACCGCTTCGGCGGCCATCTGCGCGCGGGCGGCCGGGTAGATCATCGATTCTTCCAGCGCGATGTGTTCCTGGTACAGCGCGGCAAACACACCCACGCCGGCGCGCAGGCCGTCCAGCTCATACCAGCTGTAGCCCTGGGCCACGGCCTGCAACTGGGGCTCAAGTTCGAGCCAGTCCTCTTCGAGCCAGCCATGGTCCTGCTGCAGCCGCAGCACATGCTGGATCAACGCTTTGTCGCCCTTGCGCACCAGCGCCGGGAAGACCAGCGTCTCTTCGTCGGCATGGTGCTGGCGGGCGGTGTCGTCAAAAAAACGGCAGATGGCCTGGGCGCGGGTGCGGGCAGCCGGGTCGACGCCCTGGCTTTCCAGGTGGTCGACCAGCGTCGTCAGATCGGCCAACACCTGCAGCATCTGGTGGTGGGTGCGGTCCAGCGCTTCCATCGGCGGCAGTGCGGGGGCCTGGGGCCTTTGTGGACGCGGGCTGCGTGCACGTACTGCGGCATGGGCGGCGCCACTGGCTGGGGCTTTGGCGGTCATGGATTCAGCTCCAATTCAGGTCTTGGGATGCATCGATTGGACGCCGCCCGCTTCCCGCACCATTGCGCAAGATCAAGCGCCCGCCGATCAAGCACCGAGGCGTTGGCGTTGCCCCGCGAGGTAGGTCCAGACGAAGGTGGCAGCCGCGTGGCTGGTGAGTTCGGCATGGTCGAAGGGCGGTGCCACTTCCACGCAATCCATGCCGACGAAGGGCAGCGGCGCCATCGCTTCCAGCAGGCTCAGCACCTGGTTGCTGCTGAGGCCGCCGGGCTCGGGTGTGCCGGTGCCGGGGGCAAAGGCCGGGTCCAGGCAATCGATGTCCAGGCTGAGGTAGAGCGGCGGCTGGTCATGCGCCTGCAGGCGCTGGGTGATTGCCTGCAGCACCGGGGCCAGCTGGGCGGGTGATTCGAGCCCGCGCAGATCGCGCGCAGTGAAGATCTGGCCGCCCTGGTCTTGCACATACTCACGCGCCGCACGAACGCCCGACGAGCGGATGCCGATCTGGGTGAAGCACTCGGGCATCACCAGGCCTTCGGCCAGCGCCTCATAGACCCAGGTGCCATGGCCGCTGGGCTCGCCGAAGTGGTCTTGCCAGGTGTCGCAGTGGGCGTCGAAATGGATCACCGCCAGCGGCTGCCCCAGCTGCTGTCGGTAGGCCCGCAGCAGGCTCAGCGTGACCGAGTGATCGCCCCCCAGCCAGGCCATGTGGTGCCCGGCCAGCAAGGCCGCGGCCTGGGGTTCGAGCGCGGCGCGCATCGCCGCCAGGCTGGTATTGGGCAGCGGCAGATCGCCGGCATCACCCAGCACGCCGGCCAGGTCGAGGTCGAAGAATGGGTGCGTGCCGTCGCACAGCATGTGGCTGGCCTGGCGGATGGCGCGTGGGCCGAAGCGGGCGCCGGGCCGGTGGGTGACCGCACCGTCCCAGGCCAGGCCGGCCACACCGAAGCGGTGCCCGGCCGCCAGCGGCGGGCATTTGAGAAAGCTGTGCTGGGACAGGAAGGCGAAGCTGGACATGGTGGGTGATGCGCGGCTGAAACGAGGCTGAAGCGAAGTGGGACGCCGGTCGGTTGACCGGCGCCCCGCCAGCATGCCTGAAGCCTGGCGCTGCGCTACGGCCGCGCCACCACGTTCAACCCGGAGCGCAGGTCGGTGGCATCGATACAACCGATCGCGCCGGGCGTGGCCAGCACCCATGCGATGGTGGCGGCGGCGGTCGGCAGGTCGGGTGGCGGCACGCCCTTGCCAATGTGGCGACGCACGGTCCAGTAGGCGCGGTACTTGTCTTCGTCCTGCCGCAGGTAGACCGCCAGAAAGCGCTGGCGCAGCGCGCTGCCCGGCGCGGCGTTGGCCACGATCACCGGCTGGCCGGCCAGCTCGATCGCGCGGCCGGTGTAGAGCCGCGCGACGGTGGCGGCATCGACCTTGGGCACGCCGGGGTGGGCGATCAGCACCGGCACCGGCACCGGCTCGGCGGCCTGCACCGCGGTGGCCAGCAGCGCCAGCCAGACGATGGCCACCAGCCAGCTCGCAAGCCAATGTGGCTTTGCCACTTGGCTTGTCCCCCGCGGGGGGCGGCCGGCTTTGGCCGGCCTCGGGGCGCCCAGCAGCACCAGGCGAGCCATGCGGAAGTGGAACTTGTTGGGGGTCTTCATGGCGGCCCCCTCAGAACGCGAAGTTCAGGTTGATCGACCACACGTCGATCGACTGCTGGCTCACCGTGGCGCTGCCGGGTGGTGTGTCCACCAGCCTCGACATCTGGCCGATGCGGCTGCGCATCCACTCGCCCTTGAGCTTCATCGACGGCGACAGCGCGTACGAGCTGCCCACCGCCACCGAGTGCTGGTCGGCCAGCCAGATCGATTCGCCCGCCATGCGCTGCGCGGCATTGAGCTGGGCCGCGCCGGGGATGAAGCCGGGCAGGCTGGGGTTGGTCAGGCGCTGGTACCAGTCGAACGAGCGCGCGGGGGAATCCAGGCGCGCCACGCTGAGGTAGGGCGTGAACTTGCCCATCTGGCGAAACACCGCGATGTAGCGCGCCTTGGTGTCGGAGGCCAGTTCGGTGTCGTGCTGCTGGTTGCGCACGAATTCGCCCGCCACCCGCCAGCCACCGCCCAGCGTCGCCTCGCCGCCCAGCGAGAAGATGGTGTTGCCGATCGTGCCCACCGTTGGCACGCCCGGCCCTGGCAGGCTGTTGCTGACCTGGTAGTAGCCGATGCCCGGGCCCACCGGCACGAACGGAAAGCGGACCGGCAGCGCCTGGCCGTTGCGCTGCCGGGTGCGGGCTTGGTGCACGCTGGTGCGCAGCACCAGGTCGGGCTGGCGCAGGGTCAGTGCCAGGCCGGTCAGTTCAACATGCACGTCCTTGAACTGCGCGCCGGCGGGTTCCACCGGAGGCAACCCGTCGCGCGTCCAGAAGCGGGCGGTGGTGTTGGCGGCGCCATGGTAGGCATCCAGGCTCAACTCACGGTCACCGGTTTCGCCCAGTGCCCAGGAGCGGGTGACATAGGCGCCATCGATGTCGGTGGTGGGCGCCACCGAGTACAGCTCGGTGGGCAGGCGCGCCATGTCGTGTGTCTGGCCCACGTCCATCGATTCGGAGTACAGGTACAGCGGCGCACGCACCCGGCCGACGCGCAGCAGCCAGTCGTTGGTCGGTCGCCAGGCGACGAAGGCCCAGGCCGGCACCACGTCCCAGCGGCTGTCGCTCTTGAGCGAGGGCGCGGCCTTGAGCTGCAGCGTGGCCGACCACTGCGGGCCGAGCCGCCAGTCGGCCTGCACGCCGAACACCGTGTCGCGCTCGAGGCCGCCGCTGTGGTCGATGTAGCGCTGGTAGGTGTGGTCGCGGTTGGACTGGGCATAACCCAGCGTGCCGAAGCCCGACCACGACAGGTCTTGCGCGGTGGCCGGCGTGCCGAGGGCGGCCGCGGCGGCCCAGGCCAGCAGGCCGAGGAGGCGGTGAGGTTTCATGGTGGCTTTCATGGCGGCGGGGCCTGCGTGAGCGGTGGTTCGAATGGGCGCGGTGTGGCGGGTCAGTCGTGCCAGCGCCGGGCGATGTCGTCGATCTGCGCGACGGTGGCCTCCAGCGCCCGCACCACGGCCGGGTCGAAGTGCTGGCCGGCGCCGGCGCGGATGTGGTTCAGCGCCACGGTGTGGTCCATCGGCTCCTTGTAGGGCCGCCGGCTGATCAGCGCGTCGTAGACGTCGGCCACCGCCATCAGCCGCGCCGACAGCGGGATCGCCTCGCCGGCCAGGCCGTCGGGATAGCCGTTGCCGTCCCAGCGCTCGTGGTGGTGGCGGGCGATCTGCATGGCGTACTGCAGGAACAGGCTGTCCTCGTCGCCCATGCGCTCGGCCGCGCGGCGCAGCAGGTCCCAGCCGCGCAGGGCATGGGTCTTCATCACGGTGAATTCCTCGGCCGTCAACCGGCCGGGCTTGAGCAGGATGCCGTCGGGAATGGCCACCTTGCCGATGTCGTGCAGCGGCGCCGACTTGGCCAGCAGGTCGATCTGCTCGGCATCCAGCGCCGCGCCCATGCCGGGTTGCAGGCTGAGCCAGGTGGCGAGCGTGCGCACGTATTCCTGCGTGCGGCGCACATGGTTGCCGGTGGCCTCGTCACGGAACTCGGCGAACGACACCATCACGTGGAAGGTGGCGTCGCGCAGCCGGTCCACCTCGACCAAGCGCGCCTGCAGCGCCTGCTGCAGCCAGCGGTTGCGGTCGGCCAGCGCGTCCTGCCAGGCCTTGACCTGCAACTGCGTGGCCACGCGGGCCAGCACGGTGGCCGGGTTGAAGGGCTTGTGGATGAAGTCGGCGCCACCCACCTCGAAGCCGCGGCTCTCGTCCTCGGGCCGCGACAGCGCGGTGAGAAACAGCACCGGCACATGGCGCGTGCGCGCGTCGACCTTGAGCCGGCGGCAGACCTCGTAGCCGTCCATCTCCGGCATCATCACGTCGAGCACGATCAGGTCGGGCGGGTTGCGCTGCGCGATGTCCAGCGCCTTGACCCCCGAGGTGGCCAGCTGCACCCGGTAGGTGTGGTCGAGCAGGTTGGTCAGCAGGCTGAGGTTGGCGGGCGTGTCGTCGACCACCAGCAGCCGCGCCGGCGGTGTGGGGGCGTCGAGCGGCTGGATGGATGCCGCACGCTCGGGTTGCAGCAGCAGGGGCGATTCGAAGTTCATGCCGGCGTTCTCGTGTTGACCGGGCCGTCGGGCTGCAACTCCGCGGGCCGCGAGACTTCGCCGGTCTGCAGCCGCTCCAGGGCCTGCAGCGCGGCGTCGAAGTCGAAGCGCGCCATCGCCGCGCCGATGCGCCGCAGCGCCGCCGGTGGCAGATGCGCCTGCAGCGCGGGCTCGTGGTTCTGCCACCAGGCCATGGCCTGGCTGTCGCTGTCTTGCAGCAGTTGCGCCAGGTAGGCCAGGTCGGGCAGCGCGGCCGAGGGGGCCGGCGCCGTGCGGTGCTCACGCAACCCGGCCGCCGAGGCCTGCAGCGGCGGCATGGCCAGCTGACCGCGCAGCGGCTCCAGCGCGTTGAGCAGTTCGGCCAGCTGATGGTCCACGCGTGCCAGCTGGGCCGGCGCGGCATCGGCATCCTCGGCCTTGGCCAGGGTTTCCAGCCGCTCGGCTTCGGCCTGCAGCGCGGCGGCGCCCAGCGTGCCGGCCAGGCCACGCAGCGTGTGGGCGGCGCGGGTCAGCAACGGCCAATCGGGCGCGGTGATCCAGTCGGCCCAGCCGGCCACGCCGTCGGCGTGGTCCTGCGCAAAGCCGCTCAGCAGGCGACGCGCCAGCGGCAGGTTGCCGTCACAATGGGCCAGCAGCAGGGCGGTGTCCAGGCCGGCCACTGCGGGCAGGCCGACCGCCGCCGGTGCGGCCACGGCCTGGGCCGCCGCCGGTGCGTGGCAGTAGGCGCTCAACTGACGGAACAGCGCGGCCGAATCCAGCGGCTTGGCGATGTGGCCCTGCATGCCCGCGGCCAGGCAGCGCTCACGCTCGCCGGCCATGGCGTTGGCGGTCATGGCCAGGATGGGCAGGGTGTCGAAGGCGGGCTGTTCGCGCAACTGGCGCACCGCCTCGTAGCCGTCCATCACCGGCATCTGCAGGTCCATCAGCACCACGTCGTAGGCGTCGGCACCGTCGGCCTGCAGGCGGGCCAGGGCTTCCAGGCCATGGTCGGCGGTGCGCACGCGGGCACCGCGGCCGTGCAGCAGTTCGAGTGCCAGCTCGCGGTTGAGCGCGTTGTCCTCGACCAGCAGCACACGCAGGCCGTCCAGGCGGATGGCGGCCTCGGGCGCCGCGGGCTCGGCGGGAGCGGCGCGGAACAGCCGGCGCAGGTCGTCGGGCAGCACCGGTTTGTCGAGCAGGTCGATGGCGCCCAGCCCACGCGCGGTGGCATGCACCTGGGGCGAGCCGTAGGCCGTCATCACCGCCACACGCAGGCCGGGCTGCAGGGCCTGGGCGCGGCGCATGGCTTCGGCGCCGTCCAGGTCGGGCAGCACCCAGTCGAGCAGCAGCAGGTCGAAGGGCAGGCCGTTTTCGCGCGCGGCGATCAGCATGTCCAGTGCATCGGCGCCGCTGCCGGCGCCGGCGATGCGGCCCTGGCTGCCGACGCCCAGGCGCTGCAGCAGGGCCTGCACGGTGACCCGGGTGTCGCGCTGGTCATCCACCACCAGCACCCGCAGGGCGGGCGCCCCCAGCGGCGCGGCAGCCACCGTCGGTGCCGGCTGGATGTGCAGCGGCAGGTGCAGCGTGAACTGCGAACCCCGGCCCGGGCTGCTGGTGACGACGATGCGCCCGCCCATCAGCTCGACCAGCCGCTTGCTGATGGCCAGCCCCAGCCCGGTGCCGCCGAAGCGGCGCGTGGTGGACACATCGGCCTGGGCAAACTCGCGGAACAGGCTGTCGCATTGCTCGGTGGTCATGCCGATGCCGGTGTCGCGCACGGCGATCACCAGGCCCACGCGGCCATCGGCGCCAGCGTCGGCGCCGCTGTCGATGTCTGCGGGCAGTGTCTCGGTGTCGACGCTGAGCACCACTTGCCCGGCCGGGGTGAACTTCACCGCGTTGCCCAGCAGGTTGGTCAGCACCTGGGCCAGGCGCATCGCGTCGCCGCGCAGGCGGCCGTTGTTGGCCAGCAACGACGGATCGACCACATCGCACAGCAGCTCCAGCTCCTTGTCCTGGGCACGCTGGCGCACCAGGTTGATGGCCTGCGACAGCACCGCCTCCAGCTCGAAGGGTTCATCCTCCAGCGCCATGCCGCCGGCCTCGATCTTGGAGAAATCGAGCACGTCGTTGATCAGCGCCAGCAGGTGGTCCGAGGCGCCCAGCGCCTTCTTCAGGTAGTCGCGCTGCTGGTGCGTCAGCTCGGTGCGCAGCGCCAGCTGGGTCATGCCCATGATGGCGTTCATCGGCGTGCGGATCTCGTGGCTCATGTTGGCCAGGAACATGCCCTTGGCCTGGGCAGCGGCCTGGGCCTGGTCGCGCGCATCCTGCAGTTCCTGCTGCGCCTGGTCGCGCTGGCGCAGATCGTCCTCGATCGCGGCGGCCATGCTGGCCAGCGTCTCGGCCAGGGTCTGCAGTTCCTCGACCTGGCGCTGCTCACCCGGCCCCCGGGCCTCGGCGCTGCGGCTGAAGTTGCCGGACGCAAAGCGTGCGGCCATCGCTTCGAGGCGACGGATCGGTTGCAGCACACGCCGATGGATGACCTGGGCCGCTTTCAGGAACAACGGCAGCAGCAGCGCGTTGACCAGCAGCGTGGCGATGATGGCCTGCTGCAGGCGGGTGCGCGCGGCGTCCAACTCCTGCGATGTGCGGGCTTCGACGGTGCTGGCCAGGCGTTGCACCGCGTCCAGCAGGTCAGCGCGGTGTGCCTCGTAGGCCGGCGCATGGACCAGCTCGATGGCCAGCGCCATGTCGGGTGCGCCGTCCGACACGAAGCGCTGCGTGCGCCGGTCGTACAGCCCCTGGGTGGCGGCGAAGGCCACCTTCTCGATGGCCTGCATCGGCTCGGTGGCGGCCAGTGCGGCCCGGGCGGCGTCCAGCTCGGCCGGGCTGAAGGCCTGCGTGCGCAGGCGGTCGATCAGGGTGCGGCGGTCGCCCTGGGCCGGCAGTGCCGCGATGCGGCGCCCGGCCACCACCTCGCGCCAGTAGGTGGCCGGATCGTCGGTGACGGGGGCGGGCTTGTCGCCCTGGCGCACGGCCAGGATGTCGTAGTAGATCTCCAGGTAGCCCACCCGCCCGGTGGTGGTGTAGCTCTGCACCAGGTGCGACAGCAAGTCGGTCTCGTGCACCAGCTGGTCCACCTGGGCATGGGCGGCGTCGCGGCGCGCCACCGCCCGTGCGGTGGTGTCGCCGGCCTGGCGCACCACCAGCAGCAGGGCCAGGTTGACGGCCAGCGCCACCAGCATCAGCGCGAGAAAGCTGTCGGCAACGACCTTCAGGCGCATGGTGCTGGGCGGCGGGCAGGGCGCACTGGCTTGGGGCAGGGAGTGGGGTCGGTGGCGTGCATCGGGCAGGCACGATCGCGGCGGCAGCTATCCCGGCGGCACCGAACGGCCTCGCCGGGCAGCGGATGCGGTGCCATGGGGGACGCGATCGTCTTCATTGCAGGGATCATCGGCCGCCGCCGGCTTGGGGTATCTGCCGATGAACCGTCACTTCTGATGCTGTTTCCGGGCCGTCCGCTGCCCGCCTCGGCGCGGCGCCATTCGTCGGGCCCGACCTTTGCTCGGTCGACGAGCGGCACCCGGGTGCCGCCGGGTCGCTTTCACATCGGGAAAACCCGCTTTCGCCATGTGAAATGCAATAATGCTGCGGCGCAGCAAGCAATTCCATGTGATCGAATATGGTTTCGCATCATGAAAAACAAGCGCCAAGTCATTGTTTTAATTGGATTTGAAGTTTGGTCTTCTATAAGACATAAGTCTTCACTGAATCCGATTCCACCGTTACCCTTGATGCAACGCCGCACGCTTTGGCGGCCTCACTTCCTCTCACACCCCAAGGAGCTTCCATGAGCAAACAACTCACCCGTGAACAGC
>MESD01000035.1:17562-35103 GCA_001770815.1 Burkholderiales bacterium RIFCSPHIGHO2_12_FULL_69_20 | reverse complement strand
CGTCCCCCAGGATATTGACCGCCAGCACCGTGATCGCCAGGAAGATGCCCGGGAAGAAGATGTTGTGCGGGTACTCGTTGAACTGCCCGCGGCCTTCGGCCATCACGTTGCCCCAGGTGGGGATGTCGGGCGGCAGGCCCACGCCCAGGAACGACAGCGCCGCCTCGGTCAGGATGCCGGCCGCGCAGATGAAGGTGCCTTGCACCACCAGCGGTGCCACGGTGTTGGGCAGGATGTGGCGCCACATGATCTTCCAGGTGGGCGTGCCCAGCGAGATGGCGGCCTCGACGTAAGGCTCTTCGCGGATGGTGAGCACCAGCGATCGCACCAGCCGGGTGACGCGCGGGATCTCGGGGATGGCGATGGCGATGACCACGGTGCTCAGGCTGCCGCGCCACATCGCCACCAGCGCGATGGCGATGAGGATGGCGGGGATGGCCATCACGCCGTCCATCACCCGCATCAGCGGGCCGTCGAGCCAGCGCAGGAAGCCGGCCATCAGCCCCAGCACGATGCCGATGGCCAGTGCCACCACCGCCGTGAACAGGCCGACGATCAACGACACCTGGGTGCCATAGATCACCCGGCTGTAGATGTCGCGGCCGAAGCTGTCCGATCCCATCAGGAAGCGGTGCGACAGTTGCTCGCCGTCCAGCGTGGTGATCTCGCCGGTCTTGCCGGGCAGCAGGTCGCGGCTGGCGGGGTCGAACAGCGAGGGGTCGACCGTGCCCAGCCAGGGTGCGGCCAGCGAGATCAGTACCAGCAGCAGCATCACCGCGCCACCGATGCGCACCGACATGTTGCGGCGCACACGCGTCCACGCGCTCTGCTGCGGGACGACGGTGGCCGCTTCGACCGACAGCGCTTCGAAATCCGGGGTGGCGCTCATGGCGTCAATACCGGATCCGGGGATCGAAGAAGACATATGACAGATCCACCAGCAGATTGACCATCACGTAGACGAACGAGAACAGCAGGATCACGCCCTGGATGGTGGGAAAGTCGCGCGCCAGCACAGCATCCACCGTCAGCCGCCCCAGGCCGGGAATGGCGTAGACCGATTCGGTGACCACCACGCCGCCGATCAGCAGCGCAATGCCGATGCCGATGACGGTGGCGATGGGCACGGCCGCATTGGCCAGCGCGTGGCGCATCAGCACCGTGGCCTCGGGCAGGCCCTTGGCGCGGGCGGTGCGGATGTAGTCCTCGCCCAGGGTCTCCAACACCGAGGCGCGGGTGACACGGGCGATCAGCGCGATGTAGATCAGGCTCAGAGTGATGGCCGGCAAGGTGAGGTGGTACAGCCAGGGCCCCACGCCATCAGCGAGACGCTTGTAGCCCTGCACCGGCAGCCAGCCCAGCTTGAGCGAGACCAACCAGATCAGCAGGTAGGCGCTGACGAACACCGGCACCGAAAAGCCGATCACCGAGAAGCCCATCAGCCCCTTGTCGAGCCAGCCGCCAAAGCGCCAGGCCGCCATCACGCCCAGCGGCACGGCGATCAGCACCGCCAGCGTGATGGTGATCACCGCCAGTGACACGGTGGGCTCCAGCCGCTGGGCAATCAGTGTGGTGACCTCGGTCTTGTAGTAGTAGCTCTGGCCGAGGTCGCCGGTGAGCAGGTGGCCGGCCCAGATGAAGAACTGCTCGGGAATCGTGCGGTCCAGTCCCAGGCTGGTGCGGATCTGGGCGATCTGCTCGGTGCTGGCGGCATCACCCGCCAGCACCGCCGCCGGGTCGCCCGGCGTCAGCCGCAACATCAGGAAGACCAGCAGCGAGACGATCAGCAGGACGGGCAGCGTGGACAGCAGCCGGCGAAAGAGGAAGTTCAGCATCAGGTCGATGGCTTTGAGGGCCGGGCCCGCGCCAGGCGCAGGCCCGCTCGCTGCAGCCTCAGTTTTTCTTCAAGTTCCAGTAGATGTTGCCGTTGGTCACGAAGAAGCCGCTGATGTTCTTGCGCGCGGCCATCGGCTGCATGTACTCGCCCAGCGGGGCATGGGTGCCCACCTCGAAGGCCCGCGCATGGATCTGGTCGGCCAGCTTCTTCTTGGCGCCTTCGTCGGTGGCGCGCATGAACTGGTTGCGCAATTCCACCAGCTTGTCGTCGGTGGCCCAGCCGAACCAGGTGCTCTTCTCGCCGCGGGTGTCCATGGTCGGGTTGGAGATCGGGTTCCAGACGTCGAAGGTCTGCCAGGCCGTCAGGAACATGTGCCAGCCGCCCTTGTCCGGTGCGTCCTTCTTGGCGCGCCGGCCCACCAGGGTCTGCCAGTCCATCGCCTGCAGATCGACCTTGAAGCCAGCCTGGCGCAGCAGCTGAGCGGCCACGTCGGGCAGCTTCTGGATCGAGGCCAGGTCGGTGGGCTTCATGATGACGATGGGCGTGCCGTCGTAGCCCGAGGCCTTGAGCAGCGCCTGCGCCTTGCGCATGTTGCTCTTGGCCTGGATGTCGCTGCCCGCGGTGCTGCCGAAGGGCGTGCCGCAAATGAACATCGACGGGCAGGTCTTGTAGAGTTCCTTCACGCCGACTGACGCGCGCAGGAAGGGCTCTTGCGTCATCGCGGCGATGGCGGCCTGGCGCACCTTGACGTTGTCGAAGGGCTTGTGCAGGTGGTTGAAGCGCGCCATGTACTGCAGGCCGAAGTTGGCGTACTTGGGCATCTGCAGGGTGGTGTCGGCCTTCACCGTGGCGAAGTGGTCGAAGCCCAGCGCCTCGATCACGTCGACCTCGCCCTTCTGCAGCGCGTTGACCTGGGCCTGCGCATCACGCAGCGCCAGGTTCCATTCCACCCGGTCGACGTAGACGTTCTTGCCGCCCGTGGTGCCCGACGGCGGCTCGCTGCGCGGCACGTACTTGGCGAACTTGGTGTAGACCGCCTTGTCGCCCGGCTTGAACTCGTCACGCTTGAACACATAGGGGCCCGAGCCGATGTGCTCTTCGATCTGCTTGAAGGCATCGGTCTCGGCCACGCGCTTGGGCATGATGAAGGGCACGCTCGAGCCGGGCTTGCCCAGGGCCTCGATGACGAAGCCGCAGGCCTCACCCAGGAAGATGCGGAAGGTGTCGGGCGCCGGTGAATCCATGCGCTGCACGAACTGGAACAGCGCCTGGCCCATGGCGTCGCGCTTGCCCCAGCGGGTGAGCGAGGCGATGACGTCGTCGCCGGTCACCGGCTTGCCGTCGTGGAACTCGAGGCCCTTGCGCAGCTTGAAGGTGTAGAGCCGGTTGTCGCCGCTGACCGTCCAGGTGTCGACCATCTGCGGCTTGACCTTGCCGTTCTCGTCGGTGCCGAACAGCGTGTCGTAGATCATGTAGCCGTGGTTGCGGCTCATGTAGGCGGTGGTCCAGATCGGGTCGAGGATCGCCAGGTTGGAGTGCGGCACCACGCGCAGCACGGTGCCCTGCGCCAACACCGGCAGCGAGGTGCCCAGGGACAGGGCCGAAACAGCGGTCAGGGCGGCCACGGCGGCCAGACGACGAGAGAATTTCATGCGGTGTCACTCCAAAAAAATGCGCGGGATTCAAGCCCTGCGCTAACCCAAACGATCGACGCAACGCTAACCGAATTCGGCAGGCCGACTCATCAGGGTTTGCGCAATGCAAGTCGCGCGCCAGGGGCGTGGATCTTCAGGCGTCGATCGGCCACTTCGGCCGCTGGATGTGGCGGTAGTCCAGCAGTTGCAGGTTGTTGGTGACCGAGCCCGGCGCGCTGGCATAGACGATGCGCACCGCCAGCGGCGCGTAAGCCGCCCGGAAGTGCTGCGACGACTTGACCACCACCAAGCGCCGCTGCGTCAGATCGCAGCCCAGCTGGCTGAACAGGTCGGTGCCCATGGCCTGGCTGCGCCGGCTGATCAGCACCACCTCCACGCCCTGCGCCTGCACCAGCGCGCAGTCGCCCAGCGGCTGCCGGGTGCCGGCCAGGCCGCTCATCGCCATGTCGCGCACCAGGGCCTTGACGGTGCAATCGGCATCGAGCGGATCGCCCGACATCGGCCCCACCTTGCCGCCCAGGCGCAGCGGCAGGCGCGCACCCACGCCGGCATCGAAGGCGATGCGCACCGCCTGCGGGTCCCACAGCGGCCCCAAGGCGGCGCCCGCGATGCCCCGCTCGATCAGCCGGCGCAGGATGAAGCTGCTGTCGCCCGCCGCACCGCCGCCGGGGTTGTCGGCGCTGTCGGCGATGACCACCAGGCCGGGCGGTGCGGCCAGGGCCTCGTCGATCGCGCCGTCGATGTCCTGCCAGGGCGGGTCGAGTTGCGCGCGCAGCGCGATCAGCTCGTCGGCCAGGCGGCGCGCCAGCGCGGCGCCTTCGGCCGGCCGGCCGTCGGTGTAGACCAGCAGCTTGGTGCCCATGTCGGGCACGTCGCCCCAGGGGAAGCCGTGGGTCAGCGAGATCGACAGCACACCGTCGCGCCCCTCCAGCGCCTGCAGCCGCTGCACAAAGCCTTGCGCCGGCTCGCGCGTGGTGTGCACCATCACCGCCATCTGGCAATCCACCACCGAGGCCACCGGCCGGCGCCGGTGCGCCACCTGCGCGGCGCACAGGTCGACCAGTTCGAAGGCGCGTTCCAGCACATCGGTGTGCGGGTATTGCTTGAAGGCGATCAGCAGGTCGGCCTGCGACACCATGGCCGCGCTGAGGTGGTGATGCGGGTCGAGTTCGGCGCCCACCACCACCTCGGGGCCGACGATGGCGCGCACGCGGGTCAGCAGGTCGCCTTCGCAATCGGGGTAACCGTCGGCCACCATCGCACCGTGCAGGCCCAGCAGCACCATCTGCAGCGGCAGCGCGGCGCGCAGGTCGGCCAGCAACTCGTCGCGCAAGGTCTCATAAGCCAGGCGGGTGGTGATGCCGCTGGGTTGCGCGCCGGCCACCAGGCCTTCGATCAGCTGCCAGCCGCACTCGCGGGCACGCTGGCGCGCGGCCCACAACGGGCCGGCGAAGAAGGTCATCTGGTCGGGATGGGTGCCGGCCGGGAAGTAGCCGCCCTCGTCCTTGAACGAGGCCAGCCCGGTGGGCATGGGCGCAAAGGTGTTGGTCTCGGTGGCAAGGCTGGCAGTGAAGACACGCATGGTGAGGGTGCCTTGGCGGCACGGGGCTGGGGATGCACCACGGTAGCCCACGCGCGCCGGCAAGGTCAATCGTGGTGCATGCCGTGGCGGTGCGGGCCGGTGTTAGTGTCGAACCTCACCGGAGGCCCCATGAAAACCCTGATGCACGCCGAGACCCGTTCGATCGGTCGGCCATGATCCGGCTGCGCCTGTCGCTGGAGCTCGACTACGAGGTGTCGCAACCCGGTTGCGACTTCATCTTCAACATCCACGCCGCGCACACCGCGCGCCAGCAGGTGCTGCAGGAACTGCTCACGGTCAGCCAGAACGTGCCGCTGACGGTGGACACCGATCCGGTCACGCTGAACCGCTACCTGCGGCTGAGCGCCCTGCCCGGCCCGTTGCGTGTGGCCTACAGCGCCACCATCGACCTGCTGCACCACGTGGAGCAGCCGGGCAACATCGCCGAGGTGCCGGTGGCGCAACTGCCCACGCCGGTGCTGAGCTACATCTACCCCAGCCGCTACTGCCAGAGCGACCGGCTGACGCGCCTGGCCACGCGTGAATTCGGCCAGCGCTGGCAAGGCCACGGCCGCGTGCAGGGCATCCGCGACTGGGTGCTGCAGCACACCGCCTTCACCCCCAACACCAGCAACGCCAACACCTCGGCGATGGACACGCTGGTCGACACCGTGGGCGTGTGCCGCGACTTTGCCCACCTGATGATCGCCCTGTGCCGGGCCGTCAACATCCCGGCGCGGTTTGCCACCGGCATCGACTACGGGGCCGACCCGGCGCTGGGCCCGACCGACTTCCACGCCTATGTCGAAGCCTATCTGGGCGGGCGCTGGTACATCTTCGATCCCTCGGGCACGGCGATCCCGATGGGCTTCGTGCGCTTCGGCACCGGGCGCGATGCGGCCGACGTGGCCTTTGCCACCATCTTCGGGCCGGTGCAGTCGTCGGCGCCGCGCATCCGCATCGAGGCCGTGCCCGGCGCCGATGGCCGGCTGGTGATGCCCTGGCACTGCGCCGAGGCCTTGTCGACCGACGGCTAGACGCTGGCCATCACCTCGCCCATCACCTCACCCATTCGGATGGCACCGCCCGGCGCCCAGGCCGGGTTGAAGCGCTGGCCCCGCATGGCCTCGCGGGTGAACAGCATCACCACGGTCGAGCCCAGCAGGAAGCGGCCCATCTCGGCCCCCTGGGCCAGCGCCACGGGTCGGTCGTCATAACGCCAATCCCGAATGACCCCGGGCCGCGGCGGATTGACCACGCCGTGCCATGCGGTGGCCATGCTGCCGACGATGGTGGCGCCCACCAGCACCAGCACGAAGGGCCGGCCCTGCGCATCATCGAACTGGCACACCACCCGCTCGTTGCGGGCAAACAGCCCCGGCACGCCACGCGCGGTGGTGGGGTTCACCGAGAACAGCTCACCCGGCACATGCACCATGCGGCGCAGCGTGCCGGCACAGGGCATGTGGATGCGGTGGTAGTCGCGTGGGCTCAAGTACAGCGTGGCGAAGGCGCCGTCGGCATAGGGCGCGGCCAGCGCCGCCTCACCGCCCACCAGCGTGGTGGTGCTGAAGTGGTGGCCCTTGGCCTGGAAGATCTGGTCGCGCTCGATGGCGCCGAACTGGCTGATCGCGCCGTCCACCGGGCTCAGCAGCGCCGCATCGGCCAATGGCCGCACGCCGGGCTTCAGCGCCCGGGTGAAGAAGTCGTTGAAGCTGGCGTAAGCCTCGATGCGCGGATCGGCCGCCTCGGCCATGTTGACGCCGTAGCGGCCCACGAACCAGCGGATCAGCGCGGTGGTGAGCGTGCCGCCACGCAGGCGCGCAATGGCGCCCGCCAGCAGAGTCAGGGCCTGCTTGGGCAGCAGGTATTGCGGCAGGACGGCAAGGCGGTCGGACACGGCTGAGGGGCGACGGGGCAGGCGGGGATGCAGTGTATCGGCGCCGCGGCCCGCGCCCGGCAGCGCGCACCCAACCCCGTTTCAGCGCCTCAGAAGGTGCCCGGGTAGGCGCCGCCGTCGATCAGCAGGTTCTGGCCGGTCAGGTAGCCGGCATGGGCGCTGCAGACGAAGGCGCACAGCGCGCCGAACTCGTCGGCCTGGCCGAAGCGCTGCGCCGGCAGCGTCTTGCGGCGGCGCTCGGCCACCTCGTCGATGCTGACGCCCCCGGCCGCCGCTGCGCCCTTGAGCGTGGTGCGCAGCCGGTCGGTGTCGAAGGCGCCCGGCAGGATGTTGTTGATGGTCACGTTGCGGCCGGCCAGCCGCTGCTGGCGCGACAAGCCCGCGACGAAGCCGGTCAGCCCGCTGCGCGCGCCGTTGGACAGCCCCAGGATGTCGATCGGCGCCTTCACCGCGCCCGAGGTGATGTTGACCACGCGGCCGAAACCCCGCTCGGCCATGCCGTCGACGGTGGCCTTGATCAGCTCGATCGGCGTCAGCATGTTGGCGTCGATCGCCTTGATCCAGTCGGCGCGCTGCCAGTCGCGGAAATCGCCCGGCGGCGGGCCGCCGGCGTTGTTGATCAGGATGTCGACTTGCGGGCAGGCGGCCAG
Organism: Burkholderiales bacterium RIFCSPHIGHO2_12_FULL_69_20; assembly: GCA_001770815.1. Lineage (GTDB taxonomy): Bacteria > Pseudomonadota > Gammaproteobacteria > Burkholderiales > Burkholderiaceae_C > Pseudaquabacterium. Next base: position 27,479 of record MESD01000035.1, on the reverse strand, counting down.
CGCCGCGGCCCGGCCTTCCGGCGTGGTGATGTCACCGACGACGGTGCGCACCTCGATGCCCGGCGCCATCGCCCGCAACGCGGCGGCGGTGGCCTCCAGCGCCTCGGCGCCGCGGGCGGTGATGACCAGGTTCACGCCTTCGCGCGCCAGGTGCTCGGCGCAGCCCCGTCCCAGCCCCTTGCTGCCGGCGCACACCAGCGCCCATTTGCCTGCGATGCCCAGATCCATTGCGTCGTCTCCTGTGGTTTGATCATGATGGGAAAGACCCCGAGGCTACCGCGAGCGCGCCAGCAGCGCCACGCCAGCCAACACGCACAGCGTGCCGGCGGCCACCCAGGCGGTGAAGGGCTCACCCAGGATCAGCACGCCCAGACCGATGGTGGTGATCGGCCCGACCATGCCGTATTGCGCCGTGCGTGACGAGCCGATGCGCTCGATCGCCATCATCACCAGCAGCACCGGCAACACCGTGCACAGCGTGCCGTTGATCAAGCTCAGCCACACCACGGGTGGCGCCAGGTCGGCCAGCCCCCCCACGGGCCGCAGCAGCGCAAACTGCGCCAGGCACAGCACGCAGGCCACGCTGCTGGCCCAGCCGGTGAGCCGCAGCGAGCCGATGCGCCGCACCACCTCACCGCTGTAGAGCAGGTAGCCGGCATAGCTGAGCGTGCTGGCCACCACCAGCGCGGTGCCCAGCGCCACGCGCGATCCGTCTTGCGTCAGCTCATGGCCGAAGACCAGCAGCAGCCCGCCGTAGCCCAGCGCCATCGCCGCCCACTGGCGCGCGCTGGCGCGCCGTCCGAACAACATCCACGACAGCAGCAGCACCACCGCCGGCGTGAGGTAGAGGATCAGCCGCTCCAGACTGGCGGTGATGTGCTGCAGCCCCAGGAAGTCGAGAAAACTCGACAGGTAATAGCCGGTGAAACCCAGCGCCGCGGCGGCCAGCTTGTCGCGCAGCGGCAGCGCCGGCCGGCCACGACCGGCCCACCACACCATCAGCAGGAAGAACGGCAGCGCCACCGCCATGCGCAGCATGATCAAGGTGACCGCATCGACGTCGTGCCGGTAGGCCAGCTTGACGATGATGGCCTTGCCCGAGAAAGCCACCGCGCCGACCATCGCCAGCACCGGCCCGGCCCAGACGCCCTGCAACAGCGCCTGCAACCTGCCGGGGTGGAGCCCGGGGGCGGTGGGCAGCGGTGTGGACATCACCCCGATTGTAGGAAGGCCCACTCGGGCCAAGGCCGTCGCGGACGCGACCTGCCTTCGCCTTGGCAGAAGGCTTGCTTGCCAGGGCACGCGAACAACGGCTGGCGCCGGTCAAGCCGCTGTCGTCCCCAAGTGCCGCGCACAAGGTGCTGGGCCATACTCGTGCAGCTCGAATCCGCCCACGATGAACGACCTCAACGCTCCGCCCTCCACCACGCGCTGGCAGCGCACCTTGCTGCGCTCGGTCGTCCTGGCCTTGCTGTGCGGCGCGCTGCAGGCGGTGTTGCCGAGCTATGCGCTGGGCACCGTGTCGCTGCCGCCCCTGTCGATCGTGCTGGGCGTGACGGTGGCCGCGGCGATGTCGCGCGGGCGCTGGACGGTGCCGGCGGCGCTGGCCGGTGTGCTGGCGGCCGATCTGCTGTCCGGCGTGGCGACCCCTGCCGCACTGATCGGCGCCGGCGTGCTGGGCCTGCAGGCCTTGCTGGCCGGCTGGTTGATGCGCCATGCGCAGGACGCCGATCTGCTGCAGCTCGACACCGCGCCCCGGCTGAGACGCTTTGCGCTGGTGGCCACGCCGGCGGCGGCGTTGCTGGGGGTGGTGGCGGTGATGCTGGCGCAATGGGGCATGGATGCGGCGGCGGCGCTGCCGCTGTCGCGGCCTCAGCTGGCCGGTGCGGTGGGGCGCTTCGTGGCCGATGCGGCCGGCATCCTGGTCATCGCGCCGGTGCTGCTGTGCTGGCTGGCCCGTGCGCAGGGCGCGTGGCGCGAGCGTCGCCGCCTGGTGGCGCTGCCGCTGCTGGCGGTGGTGGCGCTGCTGCTGCCGGGCGTCGACCAGGTGGCACGGCGCGACGAGACCCGGCTGCAGGTGCGCTTCGACCGCGAAGCCAGCCTGCGGCAGTTGCGCGTGCAGAAGCTGCTGGCCGATCCGCTGAACGCGGTGCTGGCGCTGCGCGGCGTGTTGGCGGTGGGCGGCAATCGGCTGGACCCGGGCCTGTTCGATCAGCTCTCGGGCGGCTGGATGGCGCGCATGGCCGGCCTGCGCGCCATGGGTTGGATCGAGCAGGCCTCCGCCACCGGCAGCGCGGGCGAATGGCAGCTGCGCCATGCCCATGCACCGCAGGGCGCCGCCCCGGCGCTGCCCGGCGCGCGCGCGGCCGTCGATGGCCAGCTGAGCCTGGCCGCGCCGCTGCGCCAGGCACTGGACAACGCGCTGGCGGCGCCCGGCCCCGTGGCGCTGCCGGTGCGTGCCGAAGGCGCCGCCACGGCCAGCGCCGGCACGGCCCTGCTGCTGCTGCAGTCGGTGCCGGCGGGCAGCGATGCGGCGGCGCGGCTGGTGTTTGCACGCGTCGACACCGACGAGTTGCTGGCCTCGGCACTGCCCGATGCCGACGATCCCAACCTGCGGGTGTGCCTGACCAATGCCGCGGCCGCGGCCGGCGCCCCTGCGCAGCGGCTGGCCGGGCCACCGGGCTGCGAATCCGACGTGCTGGCCAGCGCGCTGCGGGCCCTGCCCTACAAGGTGATGCTGGCCGACCAGCGGCTGGACCTGCTGGTCACCGAGCCGGCCACCGCCGACAACCGCATCTTCACCGCGGCCTGGCTGCTGGCGCTGCCCGCGGTGATCGGCACCGCCCTGCTGGCCACGCTGCTGCTGGCGCTGAGCGGGCGGCTGCGCCGCATCGAAGACCGGGTGCGCGAGCGCACCGCCGCGTTGCAGGCCGAGATCGACGAACGCCGCCAGGCCGAAGCCCGGCTGGCGGTGAGCGAGCAGCGCTTTCGCGCGATCTTCGACAGCGTGAACATCGGCGTCACGGTGGTCGACCCGGCGGGCCGCATCACCGACGTCAACCCGGCCTTCTGCGCGATGATGGGCTGCACCGCGGCCGAGTTGCTGCAGCGCCCGCTGTCCGACATCCAGCTGCCCGACGTGGCCGAGGACGACGGCACCGCCGCCGCGGTGGGCGGTGGCCAGGCGCGGCGCCAGCGCTACATCACGCCCGACGGCCGGGTGCTGCAGGTGGCCGCCAGCCTGCGCACGCTGCACGACGCCACCGGCGAGAAGGTGGCCACCGTCGGCGCGCTGCAGGACCTGACGCAGGTGCTGCGCCTGCGCGAGGCCGAGCGCGAGCGCGACGAGGCCGAGATCGCCAGCCGCACCAAGAGCGACTTCCTGGCGCGCCTGAGCCACGAACTGCGCGCACCGCTGAACGCCATCCTCGGCTTTGCGCAGATGCTGGGCCGCACCGACGGCAGCGGCGACAGTGCCGACAGCGACCATCCCAACCAGCAGCATGGCCTGACGCAGATCCGCCAGGCCGGCTGGCACCTGCTGGACATGATCAACGACGTGCTCGACCTGTCGCGCATGGAAGCCGGCAGCCTGCGACTGACGCTGGAGCCGGTCTCGCTGCCCGACCTGGCGCAGGAGGCCATGGCGATGGTCGAGCCCGCCGCGCAGCAGGGCCAGGTGACGCTGGCGCTGTCACTCTCGCCGCAGGCCGAGCGGGTGCAGGCCGATCCGGTGCGCTTGCGTCAGGTGCTGATCAACCTGCTGGGCAATGCCATCAAGTACAACCGCCCCGGCGGCCAGGTGGTGATGCGCACCCGCCCGGGCGCGGTGGGCGAACTGACCATCGAGGTCGAGGACAGCGGCATCGGCATGAGCGCCGCGCAGATGGGCGAGCTGTTCACGCCCTTCAACCGCCTCGGGCGCGAGCGCCAGGGCACGCCCGGCCAGCCCGGCAGCCAGGGCACCGGCATCGGCCTGGTGATCTGCCGCAAGCTGGCCGCGCTGATGGGCGGCAGCCTGAGCGTGACCAGCGAAGAAGGCGCCGGCTCGGTCTTCAGCCTGACGCTGCCGCGACCGGTGGGCGAGCCCAGCCGCACCGTCGTCAGCGCCAACATGCCGCTGATGCCGCAGGTGAGCATCGGCACCGTGCTCTACATCGAGGACAACGACGCCGATGCCGAGGCCATGCGCCAGCTGATGCTGCAGCGCCCCGGCATCACGCTGGTGTGTGCACGCCGCGCCGCTGAGGGCCTGGTGCGGCTGGCCGACGCCGATGTCGACCTGGTGCTGCTCGACCTCGACCTGCCCGACCGCCCCGGCATTGAGGTGCTGCGCACGATGCAGGCCGATGCCCGGCTGCGCGGCATCCCGGTGATCGTGGTCTCGGCCGAGAGCCGGCCGCAGCGCATCGACGAATGCTTCGACGCCGGCGCGGCGCAGTTCCTCACCAAGCCGCTGGACGCCAAGCAGACGCTGCGCGCGATCGACGAGAGCCTCGGGGCCTGAAGGGGCACGACTGGGCCTGGACGGCCCGGGCCGTCGGCCGATCAGAACCCCGACGCCTGCCCGTCGCGCCGCGGATCGCTGGCGGCCACGTAGCCTTCCACCGCCGGGTCGCCCAGGCGCCAGATGAACTGGCCGGCGCCCAGGTCCATGTAGCTGTCGGTCAGCACCTCGGGCTGGTGGCCCAGGTCGACCAGGCCCTGCACCAGCGCCGGGTCCATGTGCTGGTCGACGTTGATCGAGCGGCCCTGGTTGACGCGCCAGCGCGGCGCGTCGCAGGCCGCCTGCGGGTTCTGGCCGAAATCAAGCATGCGCACCAGCGTCTGAAGATGGCCCTGCGGCTGCATGTGGCCACCCATCACGCCGAAGCCCATCTGCGGCTGGCCGTCCTTGGTGAGGAAGGCCGGGATGATGGTGTGGAACGGGCGCTTGCCCGGCGCCACCAGGTTGGGGCTGGCGGCATCCAGGCTGAAGTCGTAGCCGCGGTTCTGCAGGCTGACGCCGTACTCGGGCACCACCACGCCCGAGCCGAAGCCCAGGTAGTTGCTCTGGATGAAGCTGACCATCATGCCGTGCTCGTCGGCGGTGGTCAGGTAGATGGTGCCGCCCTTGGCCGGGTTGCCGGCACCAAAATCCTGCGCGCGCCGGGCATCGATCAGCCTGGCGCGGCCGGCCAGGTAAGCCGGGTCCAGCATCTGCTCGGGCGTGACCGACATCGAGGACGGCTCGGCCACGTAGCGGTAGACATCGGCAAACGCCAGCTTCATGGCCTCGATCTGCAGGTGCTGCGCGGCCACGCTGTCAGCGCCCAGCCCGCCCAGGTCGAAGTGCTGCAGGATGCCGAGTGCGATCAGCGCCGCGATGCCCTGGCCGTTGGGCGGGATCTCGTGCAGCCGGTGGCCGCGGTAGTCCTGGCCGATCGGCGTGACCCATTCGGGCTGGTAGAGCGCCAGGTCGGCCACCGTCATCGCGCCGCCCTGGGCGGCTGCCTGGCGCGCCAGCGCCTCGGCGATCTCGCCACCGTACAAGGCCTGGCCCTGGGTCGCGGCGATGGCCTTCAGCGCACGGGCGGCGCCCGGAAAGCGGAACAACTCACCCACTTCGGGCGCCCGGCCGTGCGGTAAAAAGGTCTCGGCAAAGCCGGGTTGCGACACCAGCCCCGGCAGACGCGAGGCGGCCGCCCATTTGTCCTGCACCACCACCGGCACCGCGTAACCACGCTCGGCGATCTGAATGGCCGGCGCCATCAGGTCTTCGAAAGACAGCTTGCCGAAACGCTGGCTCAAGGCCGCCCAGGCCGCCACCGCGCCGGGCACGCTGACCGAATCCCAGCCACGCATCGGCGGCGTCTTGGCGTCGGCGCCATGCTTGCGCCTGAAGTAGTCCGGCGTCCAGGCCGACGGCGCCGGGCCCGAGGCGTTGAGGCCGTGCAACTGCTGGCCATCCCAGAGGATGCAGAAGGCGTCCGAGCCCAGGCCGTTGCTGCAGGGCTCGACCAGGGTCATCACCGCCGCTGCCGCCACCGCGGCATCCACCGCGTTGCCGCCGGCGGTCATCATGCGCAGCCCGGCCTGCACCGCCAGCGGATGCGAGGTGGCCACCACATTGCGTGCGAACACCGGCGTGCGGGTCGAGCGGTAGGCATTGCGGTAGTCGAAACGGTGGCCCACGGTCAGTCCTCTTCCTGGAACGCCACTTCACGCTTGGCCTTGATCGACGGCAGCATCACCACGATCACCATCAAGGCCGCCGCCGCCAGCAGCGAGGCCGACAAGGGCCGCGTGCCGAAGGTGGTCCAGTCACCGCGCGACAGCAGCAGCGCGCGGCGCAGGTTCTCCTCCATCATCGGCCCGAGGATGAAGCCCAGCAGCAGCGGCGCCGGCTCGCAGCCCAGCTTGTAGAAGAGGTAGCCGATCACCGCGAAGATGGCCGTCATGAACACGTCGAAGTTGTTGTTGTTCAGCGTGTAGCTGCCGATGCAGCAGAAGGTGACGATGGCCGGGAACAGGAAGCGGTAAGGCACCGTCAGCAACTTGATCCAGATGCCGATCAGCGGCAGGTTCAGGATCACCAGCATCGCGTTGCCCACCCACATGCTCGCGATCAGGCCCCAGAACAGCTCGGGGTTGCTGGTCATCACCTGCGGGCCGGGCTGGATGCCCTTGATGGTCATCGCGCCCACCATCAGCGCCATCACCGCATTCGGCGGGATGCCCAGCGTCAGCATCGGGATGAAGCTGGTCTGCGCACCGGCGTTGTTGGCCGCCTCGGGGCCGGCCACGCCACGGATGTTGCCCTGGCCGAAGGGCACCTCACCGCGCCGCCCGCGGGTCTTCTTCTCGAGCGTGTAGGCCGCAAACGACGACAGCAGCGCGCCCCCGCCCGGCAGGATGCCCAGGACCGAACCCAGTGCCGTGCCGCGCAGAACCGCGGGCGCGGCATCCTTGAAATCCTGTTTCGTCGGCCACAGGCCGCTGACATGCTTGGTGAAGACCTCTCGGGTCTCGGCAGGTCGGCTGAGGTTGGCAATGATCTCGCCGAAGCCGAACACGCCCATCGCGATGGCGACGAAGCCGATGCCGTCGGTCAGCTCGGGAATGTCCATGCTGAAGCGCGGCACGCCCGAGATCACGTCGGTGTTGATCTGCCCCAGCAGCAGCCCCAGCAGGATCATGCAGATCGCCTTGATCAGTGAGCCCGAAGCCAGCACCACTGCGCCGATCAGGCCCAGCACCATCAGCGAAAAATACTCGGCCGGGCCGAACTTGAACGCCACCTCGGTCAGCGGCGGCGCAAACGCCGCGATCACGATGGTGCCCACGCAGCCGGCGAAGAACGAGCCCAGGCCAGCCGCCGCCAGCGCAGCGCCAGCCCGCCCTTTTCTGGCCATCTGGTAACCGTCGATCGCGGTCACCACTGAGGCCGATTCACCCGGCACATTGATCAGGATCGCGGTGGTCGAACCACCGTACTGCGACCCGTAGTAGATGCCGGCCAGCATGATCAGCGCGGGCGTGGCATCGAGCGCGTAGATCGACGGCAGCAGCATCGCGATGGTGGCCACCGGCCCCAGGCCGGGCAGCACACCGATCAGCGTGCCCAGCACGGCCCCGCCAAAGGCATACAGCAGGTTGGTCAGCGTGAAGGCGACGCCGAAGCCGAGCGACAGGTTGTTGAGCAAGTCCATGGTCAGCGCCTCAACCGGTGATGAAAGTCGGCCACAGCGGAATCACCAGGCTCAAGCCCTTGATGAAGATCAGCCAGGAGCCCACGGTCAGGATGACCGCGTTGAGCAATGCGTCCTTCCAGTGAAATTCATCACCCGCCAGCGCGGCCACGCAGATGAGCAGCGGCAGCGAGATGATCATGCCCAGCCGCGGCAGGGTCACGCCGAACATCACCACCGAGCTGGTGATGATGATCAGCGGCCTCCACGCGATCGACCCGATGCGGTCGCCGTCCTCGGTTTCCACGGTGATCGACGCAAACCACACCAGCGCGCCCATGATGGCCAGCAACAGCCCCAGGCCGAACGGGAAATAGGCCGGACCCGGGCGGGCCGATGAGCCAAAGCTGTATTCGGTGGCACCCCAGGCAAAGCCCAGGCCGACAACCAAGAACATCAGCCCCGACCAGAAATTCTTCTGGCTCTTGATCTTCACTGCGGTATCTCCTCCGGACGGCTCCATGACGTGGCCGGATTCTAGGGAGCCCCCCCCGGCAGGACCGGTGTGGTTTCCACGTAAAGCGGGGGCCGCCGCACCCGGGGTGTCGCTGCCGCGACAACGCCGCTGGCGGGCAGGGTCAGTGCTCGGACCAGGCCGGCGTGGCGCGCAGCACCTCGTCAACCGTGGTGATGCCCTCGGCCACCTTCATCATGCCGGCCAGGCGCAGCGGGCGCATGCCGGCCTTCACCGCCTGGCGGCGCAGCGCGGCCATGTCGTGCGCCGGATGCACCGCACGCTTGCTGTCCTCGTCGAGCACCAGCAACTCGTACAGGCCCACCCGGCCGCGGTAGCCGGTGTGGCGGCAGGCCAGGCAGCCCACCGGCTTGTACGGCCGCACACCGCCCGACAGCCGCCAGGGCCGCGCCAGCTCATCCAGCGTCTCGCGCGTGGCGCCGTCGTCGCGCGCCTTGCAGGCCGCACACAGCGTGCGCGCCAGCCGCTGCGCCAGCACGCCGATCACCGTGGCCGAGATCAGGTAGGCCGGCACGCCCAAATCGATCAGCCGCGTGATCGCCGAGGCCGCGTCGTTCGTGTGCAAGGTGGAGAAGACCAGGTGGCCCGTGAGCGCGGCCTGAATCGCCATCTCGGCGGTGGCCAAGTCGCGGATCTCGCCGACCATGATGATGTCGGGATCTTGCCGCATCAGCGCGCGCAGGCCCTCGGCAAAGCCCATGTCCAGCGCCGCCTGCACCTGCGTCTGGTTGAACGCCGGCTCGATCATCTCGATCGGGTCTTCGACGGTGCAGACGTTCACCGACTCGGTGGCCAGCGATTTCAGTGTGGAATACAGCGTGGTGGTCTTGCCGCTGCCGGTGGGGCCGGTGACCAGGATGATGCCGTGGGCCTGGGCGATCAGCTGCGCCCAGCGCTCGCCGTCGTGCGCCGAGAAACCCAGCGCCTCGACGCTCTTGACCACCGTGTCGGGGTCGAACACCCGCATCACCATCTTCTCGCCGAAGGCCGTGGGCAGCGTCGACAGCCGCATCTCGACCTCATCGCCCACACCCTCCGACGTGTCGGGCCGTTTGGTCTTGATGCGGCCGTCCTGCGGACGGCGGCGCTCGACCACGTCCATGCGGCCCAGCAGCTTGATGCGCGCGGTCATCGCGTTCATCACCGCCAGCGGCACCTGGTAGACGGTGTGCAGCACGCCGTCGATGCGAAAGCGGATGGCGCCCATCTCGCGCCTCGGCTCGAGGTGGATGTCGCTGGCACGCTGGTCGAAGGCGTACTGCCACAGCCAGTCGACCACCTGCACCACGCCCTGGTCGTTGGCGTCGAGCTGCTTGTTGGTCTTGCCCAGCTCGACCAGTTGCTCGAAGCTGGCGGTCGACGAGGTCTCGCCACTTTTCTGCGCCTGCCGCACCGAACGCGCCAGGCTGTAGAACTCGGTGGTGTAGCGCGCCACGTCCTCGGGGTTGGCCAGCACCAGCTTGACGCGGCGGCGGCTGTGCGATTCGATCTCGGGCAGCCAGCCGGTGTCGAAGGGCTCGCTGGTGGCTACGGTCACCAGATCGGCGGCAACGTTGACCGGCAGCACCTTGCGCATCTCGGCATACTGCAGGCTCATCACCTCGGCCACGCGGCCCACGTCGACCTTCAGCGGATCGATGCGCAGGTAGGGCAGCTGCACGCGCTTGGCCAGCCATTCGGTCAAGGCTTCGCAGTCGAGCAAGCGGCCGTCG
>MESD01000035.1:9392-17511 GCA_001770815.1 Burkholderiales bacterium RIFCSPHIGHO2_12_FULL_69_20 | reverse complement strand
CCGGCGCCAAAGCGCTTGATCCCCCGCTGCGCATCATCGGCGCTGACCAGCCCGTCGTCGCGCAGCCAGCCCAGCAACTGGTGCCAGTCCAGCCGGCCGCGTGGACGCGCCGCCGCAGCCGCCGCATTGGCATCTGCGGCGGCGGGGCGTTGACGTGGAATGGTGGAACTCATGCGGGGCTGCAAGTCGGCAAGACAGGCCAAAACCCCATGGTAGTCCCCGTCGGGATGTGCGATCCCCAAGAAAAAGCCCCGGCGAGCCGCTTTCACGGCAACGTCGGGGCTGTTCAATATGGTGCCGGGGTCACTACAACCCACCTATGACGGATCGGCCCGTCCTGCCGCAGTTACTGCATAAGTTACTGCAGCAGCGTCCCGCGTCCACCCCGAAAGGGCAGGATAACCGCAAAGCTCAGAAGCCCAGATCACCCAGCAGGCCGTGCCGATGCACGTAGGCGCAGAGGGCTTCATCACGCTGGCGCTCGCAGTCGAAGATGCCGTCAACGATCCGCTCGCGCGTGGCGCGGTGCATGCCTTTGGGCCGTCGCCAGCCCTCGCCCAGCCGGGCCTCCAGCTTGGCCTGCCGCCGCCACGCGCGGCCCATCGCGTCCTCGGCCTGACTGGCATAGGCCACCCGGCCACAGTGCCGGCACATGAACCGGCCGCTGCGCAGGTACAGCACGGCCACCCGCCGGCTGCAGCGTGGGCAACTGAACCACGGCCGCGCGCCACCGTAGTTGCAGGCGGTTTCGATGATCCGCACGTCGTCGTTGATCGACTGGCCGTTGTGCGCGTAGTTCAGCCGCGCATGGCCGGCACGCGTGTTAATGCCAATCGAGCCCATTTCCTCGCCTGTGTGGCTGTTGGACCACCGCCAGGAGTAGAAGCCGCCGGCCAGCATGTCGCGCCGCGCCAGTTCGCGCACGTCGAGCCGCAAACAATGCTCGGCCTTGACGTGCCATGCCGGCCGCCCTGCCCCGTAGCGCGATCCGCCCCGAGCCATCAGACGGTTGGTCCGCGAAGATCTATCGGCTTTGCTGTGTCGAGCCAGATCAGTTCGCCAACCGCAGCAGATAAAGCATCGAGTCGCACGTCGTGCCAAAGCTCAGCCTCCTTTTGCCCTATCGCAGCACCCTGAGCCCGCCAGTCGTCTGTGTCCACAGAGTTCCTTTCGATCGATAACCTAGTCCCGAACGCATCTCGGAGCGCCCAGAACTTGGCGTCACTGATTCCAGAAGACAACCAATGGAGCAAGTAGTTCTGCTCGACGCGCCGGAGGACGGCCAACTCACGTCTGTCGCTGTCAATCGCATATTGCCGCAATGCCCACGCGACCAACGCCACAACCATCAATGCCCACCCCAGATTCGGCTGAAACTTGTCGCCGTCTTGAAGCAACCAAGACAGGACGCTCCCAAACGCGAACACGCCGAATTGCCACTTAGGTTCAGAGCTGGCGTTCATCTTCTTAGCACGAGTGGACAGGTCGACAATTTCTATCCAAACACGCTGAGCAACTTGCACAACTGCCTCTGCACCGTTCATCCGCCTTCGATAGTCTTGACGTACGCCGGCCTCTTGTTGCGCGACTCTGTCTGCAAGCATGTTCTGTCGCTGGCGCAGTTCGTCGATTTCCATCGCTCGGTTCCCCCCTCGTTTGTAGTCAATCAAGAGTTGCCGAAATGCTCACTTGAATCGAGGTCATCGCTCAAGTGCTCGATGCTACTGCGCTATTGGGCCAGTGCGCCCATACGCAACGCCCAACCCTGAGTCTCGACAGATTACGAAAACATCAGCCAAGTTGCCTGCGTCACCACCCAGAAGAAATGCTCAGGGCAGCAGCGCAGCAGCCCTGCAGATGGCAACTCTAGAAAGCACTCCACCGATTGCAGTAGGCGCCAGCGCAAATCACCCCGGATAGCTCCACCTGCTGCAGTAGCGGCCGGCTTGTTACTCCACGGTCTGGCGCTATCCGGCATGGCAAACCTCGGCAGATGGAGCAAGCGCCGCGCCGCCTCCCTTGATCTTGACGGCCAGCGGCATCGGCGACTTTGCAAGGTAGGCATAGGGCTGGAAACCATTGGGGCCGAAGTCGTGTTTCGGACTCGGGTTCAACGGCCGCCAGGTCAGCGCGAACAAGCTGCAGGTGTTGGGCCGCTTGCCCTTGCGCACCTCCATGATGAAACCGGCCGCGATCAATTCCTTCTTGGACTTGTTCAAGGTGGTTTCGCTGTTCCACCCGCGCGGCTGCATCAGTTTCCACGCCGCCGCCAGATCGCCGTTGTTGCGGCCGTTGTACTGCGCGCCCAGATCCACCAGCAATTTGATGGACCACGGAGACAAGGAGACGAACAGCGGCGATGAATAGGCGGAATGAGGAATTCCGACAAACCGTTCACCGAAGCCGCCGCCCTTGTGCTTTCCGTTGTGGCGCTTGTCAGCGCCGCGCGTCACTGCATCAGCCCCCGCAGTGAATCACTGGCCGCGCTCATGGCACGGCCGGCCCGATTCAATGCGTTGATACCGGCCGTGGGGTTACCGCAAACCACGCACTGGCCGGCCCGCCGGGTGGCGTCGATGGCTTCGCGGATCGCCCAAAGCGCCGCCTCTAGCCCGCAGTCGGTGGATAGGGCAAACTCGCTTTGCTTTCTTTCCTCGGCCTTCTGTGCGTCTTGTGCGCCGGGGGCCGTTTTTCTTGGAGCGAGGTCATGCGGCATGTTGCACCTCCCCGCGCATCAGCAGGTAGTTGCCTACCCGGTGTGGATTGCCGGACTCGGTTTCCACCGTCACCCAGTGCGTGATGATGTTGTGGCCGGCCGCGCGCAATTGCAGGATTCGTGCAGGGCAGTGGTACACGTCCAGATGCCTGCTGCCCTCGAAGGTGCTGAGCATGAAACCGCGCTGCAGGAATTCCAGCACGCGGCTGCACTGGCTCTTGGAATCGAGGCCGGGGAACAAGTCCCTCACCTCGATCAACGCCGCCATCTTGTCTGGGGAAATGGGGTTGCTCATGCCGCCACCTCCTTGCCCAGCGCCTGCAGGAACCGCTGCGCCTCACTGGCGCGAACGCGGGTGCAACGCTTACCGATGCGGATCAGTTCCAGCTCGCCGGCCTTCTCTTTGGCGTAGAGGCTGGTCTTGCCCAGACCGCACAGGTCTTGCAGCGTCCTGAGTTTCAGGAGTGCATCGGCGATTTGCGCCGCGTGCAACGGTTGCGATGAAGTTTTTCGGGGCTTGGAAACCGGCCCAGATTCGGTTTGGATGACTGCGGACATTTGCGCCTCACGTCGGTTGAACATTCGTTCATTCGAACGTGGCAAGGCCGGTTTGAACATGCCGCCCTGCTAGCACAGTAGTCACTCTGCCGGCAGAGTAACCCCCTCTTCGGGGTCGATTCTCGTGTGCTCACGAATCCAGCGCAGGACAACCAACTCAGTTCGATTGACTTGCTTTGAAATCACGCGTGCGGCCTGCATCTTCGAGGGCCAAGAACCAGATAAGAAGGCTTCAATAGCTACGGCTCGAAGCCTTCTATTTTCTTGATGCGCGGCATCGGCACCACTCTCAGCGAGGCGCTTTTTGTGCATCTGTTCAGAAGAGATGCGCCCAGCTTGGTAACGCCCATTGGACTGCCACATTTGCGCCTTGATGGCGAAGGCGCCCGCCATACCCATGTCTCCCGCTTCCAAGTGCTTCACGCAGTCCGATATGTGAAGCAAGGCAAGCAAAGACCCCAATGCTTGCCAAGTTAGAGGCGTGCCCAATTCGGCACCAATCAGGTCGATCGTGTCTCCCTCATCGAGACAATCAAGAAGTTCTTCATCTGCATCGAGTTCTGCAACTGCACTCTGTCTAAAGGACCACTCAATCGAGGCCTCAGGATCGAAGTCCGATTCACCTGATATTTCCAATGAGAGCGTCGCTAGGGCTTCTTGGAGAGCTTTGGCAGCAGACAAGATTTGCGCTTGACCGCATCGCCATTGATCAAAGTCCGCCCAAACATCGCGATTCGTCTTCCAAAGGAAATATCGAATCGGATAGTCTGATCGGTTAGCCCACTTCGACATTGAGTCCGAAGGCCCAAAGAACAATCGACCGTCAATTGTGCGGTGCTGCCATTTGTGAGATAGCCAATGAGCATCTTTCCATTCGTCGCTCGTCATAGCCTGCGCCCCTCGCGCAACCCCCGAAAGGATCGCCGCGCCAGCCCGTCAGGGAAACGGGTTTTCGGGGATCAGCCTAGGCGCGACGAATCGGTCTAGGCCGTCTTGCTGAATGGCAACACGTCGGCCCCTTTGCGAAGTCGGTCCAGATAGTCGGCCCATTGCTGCATCAGCCCGCGCCGCTGTTCGATGAACTGGGTGCGGTTGTAGGCGCGGCCCAGCGAGTCCTTGACCATGTGCGCCAGTTGCGCCTCGATCACCTCCACCTTCACGCCCAGCCGCTCGGCCAGCATGGTGCGCGCCATCGCGCGGAAACCGTGGGCCGTCAGGTCGTTCTGGGTGTCGATGCCCATGCGCTGCAGCGCGCCGTTCAAGGTCATGTTGGACATCGGCCGATCACCCCCGCGCACGCTCGGGAACACGTACTGCCCGTCGCCCGTCAGCGGGTGAATGTCGCGCAGGATCGCCACCGCCTGCAACGACAACGGCACGTCGTGTGGATCGCCGTTGGCCTTGTCGTCGCGCTGGCGCTTCATCTTCGCCGCCGGGATGGTCCACACGGCTGCATCGAGGTCCACCTCGGCCCATTCCATCGTGCGCAGGTTGCCCGGCCGCTGAAACACCATCGGCGCCAGTTGCAGGGCCGCGCGCGTGGTCGGAAAGCCGCTGTAGCCGTCGATCAAGCGCAGCAGGTTGCCCACCCCCTTGGGGTCGGTCACCGTCGCCATGTGCTTGGTTCTGACGGGTTTGAGGGCATCGCGCAGATCGGCCGCCGGATTGCGCTTGCAATGCCCGCTGGCAACCGCGAAGCGGAACACCTGAGAACACGCGTCCTTGATGCGGTGTGCCGTCTCGATGGCGCCGCGCGATTCCACCCGCCGCAGCACCGCCAGCAACTCGGGTGCCTCCAGCTCGCCGATGCCGATGCGACCGACCCACGGGAACACGTCCTGCTCGAAGCGGATCAGCGTGCGCGCCGCGTGGCCGGGGCTGACTTTGGCTTGGTGGATCACCTCCACCCACTCACGCGCCACCGCCTCGAAGCTGTTGACCGGGGGCAAGCCGCCATCCTCGCGCGCCTCGGCCGCTGCGCTGGCCTGCTGCTGCGCCTTGCTGGCCTTGCGGGTTTCGCTCGGATCGGTGCCGCCGGCCACCAGCTTGCGGAATTCGTCGGCCTTGATGCGCGCCGCCGCCAAGGTGGTGTCGGGGTAGGTGCCCAGCGACAGCGTCTTGCGCTTGCCGCCGATGCTGTAGTCAAAGCGCCAGCCATGGGCGCCACCCTTGACGAACAGCAGCAGGTACAGGCCGTCGCCGTCGCTCAACCGGGCGCGGGGATCACCAGGCTTGATCGCCTGGATGGTCTTGTCGCCGGGGATCAGGTGCTTGGCCATGGGCCGCCTCCGATGCAGTAACTTTCGCCGCCGCAGCGCCGCCAGAGGGCGGTTACTGCATAAGTTACTGTAGCAGAGGGCGGTTACTGCAGGTTCACGACAACCCACGACGGACGTAAAAAGGGCGCTAAGTCGTTGATTTACTTAGCGCCCTGATCTTGTTCGACTCACGTCGAACAGTAACTTGGTGGAGCCGGGGGGAATCGAACCCCCGTCCGCAAGCCATCACCGGCCAGTTCTACATGCTTAGCTGTCTGATTTGAGTCTCATGAGCCTGATCGCGCAGCAGCACGCTATCGGGCCCACCAGTCACTTGGTTCTCGTCCCCTGCTGAATGACGCAGCAGGGCACCAGCCAATGTGTATGACTTCGCAGCCCTTTGCCTTGCGGCATCAGGCCCGGCCCATCGGCGAACCGTTGCGAAGCTCACCGGTTTTTAAGCGGCGAGGGCGTACGAAGTATCGTTCGCAGTTACTTTGTTTCCAGTGGTTTTACGAGCGAACTGGTGCTCGGCATGCCCTGAACCGACTCCGTACCCACGTCGAAGCCAGGTCGGCCCCTGGTGATACCTAGTTTAGGCCAGTTCCAGCCAATGCAAGAGCTCGCCCGGCGAAGAAAGCACGCGGTCGGCGCCCCAGGCCTGCACCGGTTCGCCCTGCCCCAGATAGCCCCAGGCGGCGGCCAGTGTGGCCATGCCGGCGGCCTGCCCGGCCAGGATGTCGCGGTGGTCGTCACCGATGTAGGTGCAGGTCTCGGGCGCCACGTTGATGCGTCGAGCCGCCTCGAGCAGTGGCGCCGGATGGGGCTTGGCATGCGGCGTGGTGTCACCGGCGATCACCACGGCGGCGCGCTGCGCCAGGCCCAGCCCAGCCACCAACGGGCCGGTGAATCGCATCGCCTTGTTGGTGACGATGCCCCAGCGCAGGCCGGCGGCGTCCAGTGCATCAAGCACCGGCTGCACTGCGGCAAACACCTGGGTGCTGCGCAGCAGCCGCGCGGCATAACGCGCCAGGAAAGCGTCGCGCAAATCGGCAAACCGCTCATCACCAGGCAACACGCCGAACGCCACGCCCACCATGCCGCGAGCGCCGGAACCCACCATCGGCCTCAAGGCCTCGTGCGGCAGCGGTGCCAGGCCGTGCTCGGCGCGCAGATCGTTGGCGGCGCCGGCCAGGTCGGGCGCGCTGTCGATCAGCGTGCCATCCAGGTCAAAAAGCAGCACGGGCGCCGCTGGCCTCATCCGGGCGCCCGACAGGCCAGCAGGTAGTTCACCGAGGTGTCGTCGGTCAGCCTGAAGCGCTGGGTCAACGGGTTGTATTCCAACCCCTTGAAGCCATCGGGCATCAGCCCGGCCTCACGCGCAAAGCGGGTCAGCTCGCTCGGTCGGATGAAGCGCTGGTATTCGTGCGTGCCCTTGGGCAGCAGCTTGAGCACATGCTCGGCGCCGACGATGGCCAGCAACCAGGCCTTGGCATTGCGGTTGATGGTGGAGAAGAACACCCAGCCACCGGGTTTGACCAGGGCGGCGCACGCTCGCACCACGGACGCCGGGTCGGGCACGTGCTCCAGCATCTCCATCGCGGTAACCACGTCGAAGCTGGTTGGCGCCTCGGCCGCCAAGTCCTCGACCGCCACTTCGCGGTAGCGCAGGTTGGTGACGCCGGCCTCCAGCGCGTGCAGTTGCGCCACCTTCAAGGGCTTGGTCGACAGGTCGATGCCCAGCACTTCGGCACCCCGCTGGGCCATTGATTCAGCCAGGATGCCGCCGCCGCAGCCCACATCCAGCGCGCGCTTGCCGGGCAGGTGCACCAGTTGATCGATCCAGCCCAGCCGCAAGGGATTGAGCTGGTGCAACGGGCGGAAATCACCGTCCTGATCCCACCAGCGGTGGGCCAGTTCGCCAAATTTCGCCAGTTCCTGGGGGTCGGCATTCACGGTCATAGCGGCATCGTAACGGCACCAACGGAAAACCCCGCCGAGGCGGGGTTCTTGAGGGCCCCACCACGGTGAGGCGCTGATGCTAGGCCCGAAGGCCTGCGATCATTTCTTGGCGCGGGTGCCCACCACTTCGATTTCGACGCGGCGGTTCTTGGCACGACCTTCGGAGGTCTTGTTGTCGGCCACCGGCTGCTTCTCACCCTTGCCTTCGGTGTAGACGCGGTTCTTTTCGATGCCCTTGCCCACCAGGTAGGCCTTGACAGCTTCAGAGCGCTTGACCGACAGTTTCTGGTTGTAGCCATCGCTACCCACGGCATCGGTGTGACCCACGGCGATGATGACTTCCAGCGCGACGGCCGAGGTCTTGCCGACCAGGTCGTCCAGCTTGGCCTTGGCTTCGGGCTTGAGCACAGCCTTGTCGAAGTCGAAGAAGGCATCGGCGGCGAAAGTGACCTTCTCGCTGACAGGCTTCGGCGGCGCAGCCACAGGCTTCGGTGCAGGGGCCGGTGCGGGCATGACCGGCGCCGCGGCCGGGGGCGGCGGCGCCACGCGCGGGGCCGGCGCAGCAGCAGGTGCGGCAGCCGGCTTCAGCGCGCCGTCGCAGGCCGCATTGGCCGTGGCCGGGGTC
>MESD01000035.1:7578-9380 GCA_001770815.1 Burkholderiales bacterium RIFCSPHIGHO2_12_FULL_69_20 | reverse complement strand
CGCCAGCAGAGTTCGCTGGTGCCGTTCTTCCAGACGGTGCCATCGGTCGAACGCCAGTTGTCGGCACCATTGGATTGTGCGAAAGCCGCGAAGGGCGCAGCGATAGCGGCCGACGCGAAGAGCACCGCCACCTTGTTCAGTTTCTTCATGATTCTCCTCTCGAGGAAAGCCGCAGATACCTGCGTAATGTCCAAATCGGAAGCAATAAAAGCCGGCAAACACCCGGTTTAGCAAGCGTTTGCCACCGATGCCTCATTGTGCCATAGGGCCCTCCGCGGACCGGTTTTTCAGCCGCCAGATGCGATTGACGGGCCGTGTTGTTGCATGGCCGCGACAACCTGGGGCCGCATAGAATCACCGGTTGCCACGCGGAACGGTCTGCGCCGGCTCCCTTTGCCCATCGGCGCCGCCACGCCGCACCTGCATGACGCCCTTCGCCAAGGAAACACTGCCCATCAGCCTCGAAGAGGAGATGCGCCGCTCATATCTTGATTACGCGATGAGCGTGATCGTGGGGCGCGCGCTCCCCGATGCGCGCGACGGCCTCAAACCGGTGCATCGCCGGGTGCTGTTCGCGATGCACGAGTTGAACAACGACTGGAACCGCCCTTACAAGAAGAGCGCGCGCATCGTCGGTGACGTGATCGGCAAGTACCACCCGCACGGCGACACCGCGGTGTACGACACCATCGTGCGCATGGCGCAGGATTTTTCGCTGCGCCACATGCTGGTCGACGGCCAGGGCAATTTCGGCTCGGTCGACGGCGACAACGCGGCGGCGATGCGCTACACCGAGATCCGGCTGGCCAAGATCGCCCACGAGATGCTGGCCGACATCGACAAGGAGACGGTCGACTTCGCGCCCAACTACGACGGCTCGGAGAAAGAGCCCACCGTGCTGCCCGCGCGGCTGCCCAACCTGCTGGTCAACGGCTCGGCCGGCATCGCGGTGGGCATGGCCACCAACATCCCGCCGCACAACCTCAACGAGATCGTCGACGCCTGCCTGCACTTGTTGAAGGTGCCGGGCGCCACGATCGAGGAGTTGATGGAGATCGTGCCGGCGCCCGACTTCCCCACCGCCGGCATCATCTACGGCGTGAATGGCGTGCGCGAGGGCTACCGCACCGGCCGCGGCAAGGTGGTGATGCGGGCCAAGTGCCACTTCGAGGACATCGACAAGGGCGCGCGCCAATCGATCATCGTCGACGAGATCCCGTACCAGGTGAACAAGAAGACGCTGCTCGAGCGCATCGCCGAACTGGTGCACGAGAAGAAGATCGACGGCATCAGCCACATCCAGGACGAGAGCGACAAGTCCGGCATGCGGGTGGTGATCGAATTGAAGCGCGGCGAAGTGCCCGAGGTGGTGCTGAACAACCTGTACAAGCAGACCCAGCTGCAGGACACCTTCGGCATCAACATGGTGGCGCTGATCGACGGTCAGCCCAAGCTGTGCAACCTGAAGCTGCTGCTGGAGATCTTCCTCGAGCACCGGCGCGAGGTGGTGACGCGGCGCACCGTGTTCGAGCTGCGCAAGGCGCGCGAGCGCGGCCATGTGCTCGAGGGCCTGGCGGTGGCGCTGGCCAACATCGACGAGTTCATCGAGACCATCAAGACCAGCCCGACGCCGCCGGTGGCCAAGGCCGCGCTGATGGCCAAGAGCTGGGACAGCTCGATGGTGCGCGAGATGCTCACCCGCGCCGAGGGCGACACGCCCGGCGGCCGCGTGGCCTACCGCCCCGAGGGCCTGCCCGCCAACATCGGCCTGCAGCCCGACGGCCTGTACCGCCTCAGCGACG
>MESD01000035.1:0-7527 GCA_001770815.1 Burkholderiales bacterium RIFCSPHIGHO2_12_FULL_69_20 | reverse complement strand
AGCAGGACAAGATCATCGGCGAGTACAAGGAGGTGATGGCGGTCATCGCCGACCTGCTCGACATCCTGGCCAAGCCCGAGCGCGTGACCACCATCATCTCGGACGAGTTGCTGGCGGTGAAGCTGGAATTCGGCCAGACCAAGGTAGGCGCGCGGCGCAGCGTGATCGAGCACAACGTGCAGGAACTCGGCACCGAGGACCTGATCACGCCCACCGACATGGTGGTCACGCTCAGCCACACCGGCTACATCAAGAGCCAGCCGCTGGCCGAATACCGCGCGCAGCGCCGCGGCGGCCGCGGCAAGCAGGCCACGCAGACCAAGGAAGACGACTGGATCGACCAGCTCTTCATCGCCAACACCCACGACTGGATCCTGTGCTTCAGCGATCGCGGCCGGGTCTACTGGCTGAAGGTGTGGGAGGTGCCACAGGGCTCGCGCAATTCGCGCGGCAAGCCCATCGTCAACATGTTCCCGCTGCAGCCGGGCGAGAAGGTCACCGTGGTGTTGCCGCTGACCGGTGAGTTCCGCACCTTCCCCGGGGATCACTACATCTTCATGGCCACGGCGCTGGGCACGGTGAAGAAGACTGCGCTCGACGAGTTCAGCAACCCGCGCAAGAGCGGCATCATCGCGGTCGACCTGGACGAAGGCGACCACCTGATCGGCGCCGCGCTGACCGACGGCAAGCACGACGTGATGCTGTTCTCCGACAACGGCAAGGCGGTGCGCTTCGACGAGGAAGACGTGCGCCCGCTCAGCCGCCAGGCGCGCGGTGTGCGTGGCATGAACCTGGAGGACGGCCAGACGGTGATCGCCCTGCTGGTGGCCGAAGACGAAGAGCAAAGCGTGCTGACGGCCACTGAAAACGGCTACGGCAAGCGCACCAGCATCACCGAATACACCCGCCACCTGCGTGGTGGCAAGGGCATGATCGCCATCGTGCAGAGCGAGCGCAACGGCAAGGTGGTGGCCGCCACGCTGGTGCGGCCGGCCGACGAGATCATGCTGATCACCGACCGCGGCGTGCTGGTGCGCACGCGCGTCTCGGAGATCCGCGAACTGGGCCGCGCCACGCAAGGCGTGACGCTGATAGCGCTGGACGACGGCAGCAAGCTGTCGGGCCTGCAGCGCATCGTCGAGAACGATGCCATCGTGGAAACCACCGGTGAAGGCGGCGAACCCACCGACGGCCCCGACGAACCCGACACCGACACCCCCAACCTGGATACGCCATGAATCTGACCTCCCGACTGGCCCGCGCGGCCCTCATCACCGTGCTGGCCGGCGCCGCCGGCCTCAGCGCTGCGCAGGGCACTGCGCCCAGCGCCAAGAAGGACCTGGTGCAGAAGGTGCTGACGCTGCAACAGGCCGGCATCGAAAGTGTGGGCGTGGGCATTGCCAACCAGACCGCCAACCAGGTGCTGCAGGTGGCTGGCCAGGCCATGGGCCGCGTGCCGGCCGACAAGCGAGAGGCGCTGGGCGCCGAGCTGCAGGCCGAGGTGCGCAAGTTCTTCGACGATGTGGCGCCGCTGCTGCGCGCCAGCGCGGTGAAGAACGCGCCGTCGACCATCGGCACCGCGCTGGAAGAGAAGTTCAGCGAAGACGAGCTGAAGGTGCTGATCGGCTGGCTCGAATCGCCGGTCAGCCGCAAGTACCAGCAGATGTCGCCCGAGCTGCAGCAGGGCCTGGGCCAGAAGCTGGTGGCCGAGACGCGGCCGCAGATCGAACCCAAGCTGAAGGCGCTGGAGCAGGTGATGGGCGCCAAGCTCGCCGCCGCCGTGGGTGCTGCGCCGGGCGCCTCCGGCCCACGCGCTGCAGCGCCCAGGGCCTCGGGTCCGGTCAAGAAGTAAACCGATCCGTTCGTCCCGCGCCATGGCCGACCAACCCAAGCCGCCCGCCGCCCACGCCGGCCCCAACCCGGCTTTGCTGGCCCTGCGCGAGCGCATCGACGCCCTCGACCGCGAACTGCTGGCGCTGCTGAACCGCCGCATGCAGGTGGCGGTGGCAGTGGGCGAGTTGAAGAAGAGCGAGGGCTCGCCGGTGTTCCGCCCCGAGCGCGAGGCGCAGGTGATCGACGGCCTGAAGGCCATCAACCCCGGCCCGCTGAAGAGCGAGAGCGTGGCGCCGATCTGGCGCGAGATCATGTCGGCCAGCCGCGCGCTGGAAACCCCGACTCGGGTGGCCTACCTGGGGCCGGCGGGCACCTTCAGCGAGGAGGCGGCGCTGGGCTTCTTCGGCACCTCGATCGTGCGCGTGCCCTGCGCCAGCTTCGACGAGGTGTTCCGCACCACCACCGCCGGCGCCGCCGACTTTGGCGTGGTGCCGGTGGAAAACTCCACCGAAGGCGTGGTGGCACGCTCGCTCGACCTGTTCCTGACCACACCGCTGTTCATCATCGGCGAGACCAGCCTGATCGTGCGCCACAACCTGCTGCGCAAGCGCAACGACCTGGCCGGCATCACCGCGGTGTGCGCGCATCCGCAGGCATTGGCCCAGTGCCACGGCTGGCTGAGCCACCACCTGCCCGAGGTTGAACGCCGGCCGGTCTCGAGCAACGCCGAGGGCGCGCGGCTGGCCGCCACCGACGAGGGCCTGGCCGCGATCGCCAGCAGCCGCGCGGCATCCGAGTTCGGCCTGCACCTGCTGGCACCGGCGATACAGGACGACGCCCACAACCGCACCCGTTTTGCAGTGGTGACCCACCCCGATCGCCACCCGGCGCCGCGGCCCTCGGGCCACGACTGCACCAGCCTGGTGGTCAGCGTGGACAACAAGCCCGGCGCGGTGCACGACCTGCTGGTGCCGCTGAAGGAGCACGGCGTGTCGATGACGCGCTTCGAGTCGCGCCCGGCGCGCTCGGGCCAGTGGGAGTACTACTTCTACATCGACCTCCAGGGCCACCCCGACGAGCCGCACGTGGGCGCGGCGCTGCGTGCGCTGCGCGTGGCCTGTGCCTTCTTCAAGGTGCTGGGCACCTACCCCATCGACGTGCATTGAGCACGCGCGTTAAATCGACCCCATGTTCAACCAGCTCGGTGTCATCGGATGCGGCCTGATGGGCGGCTCGTTCGCGCTGGCGCTCAAGCGCGCAGGGCTGGTCAAGCGTGTCATCGGCTACAGCAAGTCGCCGTCGACCACCGAACTGGCCAAGCGTTTGGGCGTGATCGACGTGGCGGCCGAATCGGCGCTGCTGGCCGTGTCGGGCTCGGACATCGTGCTGGTGGCCGTGCCGGTGGCCGCCACCGAGGCCACCTTCAACACCGTGCGCCACGGCATCAAGGAAGGCATGCTGGTGATGGACGTGGGCTCGACCAAGCGCGACGTGGTCGACACCGCGCGCCGGGTGCTGCGCCAGCAGATCGGCAACTTCGTGCCGGCGCACCCGATCGCCGGCAGCGAGCAAAGTGGCGTGGCGCATGCCGATGCATCGCTCTACAACAACCGCCAGGTGATCCTGACGCCGCTGCCGCAGACCCAGCCCGATCTGCTGCGCAAGGCCACCGACGTGTGGACGGCCATCGGCGCGCAGGTGCTGCGCATGACGCCCGAGAACCACGACGCCGCGTTTGCTGCCGTCAGCCACCTGCCGCACCTGCTGGCCTTTGCCTACTTTTCCGCCATCGCCAACCAGCCGGCCGGGCGCGACTTTCTTTCGCTGGCCGGCCCCGGGTTTCGCGACTTCACCCGCATCGCCGCCAGCGATCCGGCGGTGTGGCGCGACATCCTGCTGGCCAACCGCGAAGAGGTGCTCAAGCAGAGCCAGCGCTTCCGCTTTGCGCTCGACGCGCTGGAGCATGTGATGCTGGCCGGCAACACGCAGGCGCTGGAAGACCTGGTCCGCAGCGCCTCCGACGCCCGCGGCGCCTGGCAGATCGGCAGCCCGCCACGGGGGCCGGCCGGCAGCAAGTGACCGCCTGGCCCTGATCTTCGGCATCCCGCCAGCGGGCCGGTACCGGCTCCGACAGGGCAGTCCCAGAGACGCTAGACCCCGAAACGCCGGGCCTTGATCCGCCGGGCCTTGATCCGATTGCGCCATGAACCCCATCCCCTACCTCGACCTGCCGCCCCTGCGCGGCGCCGCCGGCACGGTGCAGCTGCCGGGCAGCAAGAGCATCTCCAACCGCGTGCTGCTGCTGGCCGGGCTGAGCCAGGGCACCACCGTCGTGCGCGACCTGCTGGCCAGCGACGACACCCGCGTGATGCTGGCCGCGCTGAAGGTGCTGGGTTGCGGCTTGCAGACCCAGGCCGACGGCGCGCTGGCCGTCACCGGGCTGGGCGGACCGCTGCAGGTGCACCAGGCCGCGCTGTTCCTCGGCAATGCCGGCACGGCGATGCGGCCGCTGGCCGCGGCGCTGGCGGTGCTGGCCGCGCTGCAGGGCGGGCATTTCGAGCTGAGCGGCGTGCCGCGCATGCACGAGCGCCCGATCGGCGACCTGGTCGACGCGCTGCGCCAGCTCGGCTGCCAGATCGACTACCTCGGCACCGAAGGCTACCCGCCGCTGGCGCTGCAAGGCACGGCGGGCGGCACGCTGCAGACTGGGCGTGAGATCCGGGTGCGCGGCGATGTGTCGAGCCAGTTCCTCACCGCGCTGCTGTTGGCGCTGCCGCTGGCGGCTGCCACCGCCCCGGTGGTGATCGCGGTCGACGGCGAGCTGATCAGCAAGCCCTATGTCGAGATCACGCTGAACCTGCTGGCGCGCTTCGGCATCGTGGTCGAGCGGCAGGGTTTCGAGCGCTTCACCATCCCAGCCGGCAGCGCCTACCGCACACCGGGCGAGATCCACGTCGAGGCCGATGCCTCGTCGGCCTCGTACTTCATCGCGCTGGGGGCGATCGCGGCCACCGCCGCGCCCGTCGTCATCGAAGGCCTGGGCCTCGATTCGATCCAGGGCGACATCCGCTTCGTCGAGGCGGCGCAGGCGATGGGCGCCGAGGTGCAGGGCGCGCCCGGGCGGCTGACCGTGCGGCGCGGCGCCTGGCCGCTGCGGGCCATCACGCTGGACTGCAACCACATCCCCGACGCGGCGATGACGCTGGCGGTGATGGCGCTGTACGCCAGCGGCACCACGCGGCTCACCAACATCGCCAGCTGGCGGGTGAAGGAGACCGACCGCATCGCCGCGATGGCCGCCGAGCTGCGCAAGCTGGGCGCCACGGTGAGCGAAGGCACCGATTTCATCGAGGTGACACCGCCCGCCGCCGATGGCTGGCGCGCCGCCAGCATCCACACCTACGACGACCACCGCATCGCGATGTGCGGGTCGCTGGCAGCCTTCAACCCGCTGGTGGCCACGCCGGGCACCGAGGTGCCGGTGCGCATCCTCGACCCGCAGTGCGTGGACAAGACCTTTCCCGACTACTTCGAGGCGCTGTTCTCGGTGGCGCAGGCCGCCGAGTCCGACATCCCGGTGATCACCATCGACGGCCCCACCGCCTCGGGCAAGGGCACGCTGGCGGCCACCATCGCCGCCCGGCTGGGCTGGTTTCAGCTCGATTCAGGCCTGCTGTACCGCGCCACCGCGCTGGCCGCGCAGCGCCTGGGCGTGCCCCCCGACGACGAACCCGGCCTGGCCGGCGTGGCCGCCGGGCTGAACCTGCGCTTCGACGGTGAACGCGTGCTGCTGAATGGCGAGGACGTGGCCGCCGAGTTGCGGCAGGAGCAGGTCGGCAGCATGGCCTCGCGCATCTCGTCGCTGCCGGCGGTGCGCGGTGCGCTGCAGGCGCTGCAGCTGGGCTTTCGGCGCCTGCCCGGCCTGGTGGCCGACGGGCGCGACATGGGCACGGTGATCTTCCCCGCGGCGCCGCTCAAGGTGTTTCTCACCGCCAGCCCCGCGATGCGCGCCGAGCGCCGGTATAAGCAATTGATTTCAAAGGGAATTTCTGCTAATCTCGCCGACCTTCGTGCGGACCTGGAGGCGCGCGACGAGCGGGACAAAACCCGGCTCATTGCGCCCTTGAGGCCCGCGCAAGACGCGTTGCTGCTCGACAACTCGGGCCAGACCATCGAGCAATCGGTGAGCCAGGTCCTGGGTTGGTGGGCACAACGCCGGCCGTTCCAGCCGCCGCAAGGCGATTGATCCGGCCACTCCACCCGCTGTCCCTCCCGCCGCGGCCGTCAGGTCCACAGGGGATTGGCGATCTTGTTCAACCAACCCGCAACCCTGTTGCATTCACCCCGCCGGCCTCTTCTTACTTGGTTTTCGCCGGCACCAAGGAACCCCCCCCATGTCCCAGACCCAGTCTCTCGATCACATCCCCGACAGCCCCTTCGCCACCGACAGCTTCGCTGCGATGTTCGAAGAGTCGCTGAAGAAAAACGACATGCGCGCCGGCGAGGTCATCTCCGCCGAAGTCGTGCGCATCGAACACAGCCATGTGGTGGTGAACGCCGGCCTCAAGAGTGAAGCCTACGTCCCCATCGAAGAATTCAAGAACGACCAGGGCGAGCTCGAGGTCGAAATCGGTGACTTCGTCTCCGTCGCCATTGACGCCATCGAAAACGGCTACGGCGACACCATCCTGTCGCGCGACAAGGCCAAGCGCCTGGCCTCGTGGCTGTCGCTGGAAACCGCGCTGGAATCCGGCGACTTCGTCACCGGCACCGTGTCGGGCAAGGTCAAGGGCGGCCTCACCGTGCTGGTCAACGGCATCCGCGCCTTCCTGCCGGGCTCGCTGATCGACACCCGTCCGGTCAAGGACCTGAGCCCGTACGAAGGCAAGACGCTCGAATTCAAGGTCATCAAGCTCGACCGCAAGCGCAACAACGTGGTGCTGAGCCGCCGCGCGGTGGTGGAAGCCTCGATGGGCGAAGAGCGCGCCAAGCTGCTCGAGACCCTGACCGAAGGCGCCATCGTGCACGGCGTGGTCAAGAACATCACCGAATACGGCGCGTTCGTGGATCTGGGCGGCATCGACGGCCTGCTGCACATCACCGACATGGCCTGGCGTCGTGTGCGTCACCCCAGCGAAGTGGTCACCGTCGGCCAGGAGCTGTCGGCCAAGGTGCTGAAGTTCGACGCCGAGAAGAACCGCGTCTCGCTGGGCATCAAGCAACTGGGTGACGACCCGTGGCACGGCGTGTCGCGCCGCTACCCGAGCAGCACCCGCCTGTTCGGCAAGGTCACCAACATCGCCGACTACGGCGCGTTCGTCGAGATCGAACCCGGCATCGAAGGCCTGGTGCACGTCTCCGAGATGGACTGGACCAACAAAAACGTGGCCCCGGCCAAGATCGTTGCCCTGGGCGACGAGGTCGAAGTCATGGTGCTCGAGATCGACGAAGACAAGCGCCGCATCAGCCTGGGCATGAAGCAGTGCAAGGCCAACCCCTGGGAAGAGTTCTCGGGCACCGTGCACCGTGGCGACAAGGTGCGTGGCCCGATCAAGTCGATCACCGACTTCGGCGTCTTCGTGGGCCTGGCCTCGGGCATCGACGGCCTGGTGCACCTGTCCGACCTGTCCTGGCACGAGACCGGCGAAGCCGCCGTGCGCAACTACAAGAAGGGCCAGGAAGTCGAAGCCATCG
>MESD01000034.1 GCA_001770815.1 Burkholderiales bacterium RIFCSPHIGHO2_12_FULL_69_20 | reverse complement strand
GGTGCCGTCGACCTCGGGGATCAGCGCGGGCAGGTCGACGAAGCGGCGCAGGTCGGCCCGGTCGATGGCGCGGCGGTAGACCTTGACGATGCGGCTGAGGTGATCCACCTGCAGGTCGCCACGCGCGAGGTGGCGCTGGCCGAAGGCCTGCAGCTCCTTGCGGCAATAGGCCGAGGCCAGGTAGTGCTGCGACAGCACGGTGACGAAGATCGCCGAGCGGTCGAGCTGCTGCTCGATCTGCGCGTCGAACAACTCGTTGCCGGTCAGCCGGCGCTTGTCGCGCCACACCTCTACGCGGCCCGGGCCGATGCGCTGGCCGATCGACGAGCGCAGCGCGGTCTCGAACTCCTCGACCCAGCGCCGGTTCTGCGGGCCATACGGTTCGTCGTCGCGGTGGCTGTAACTGAGGAAGACCTGCTGCAAGGGCATCGGGCGAGTGTGTCCACTGCCGCAGGGGCTGTCAAACGATGCGATGGCCACTCACCTTGCGCGTTGGCCCCGACGGGCCACAGTGCCATCACCCGCCGGGTGGTCAGAACTTCATCTTCACCACACCACCCAGCGCCCAGGCGCGCTGGCGCGCGCTGGCCGCATCGGCGCGTGGCCAGAAGTGGCCGACGATCACCTCGCCCAGCAGCCAGTCCTTGTAGATCGGCTGCTCCCACTTCGTCTGCAGGCCGTAGTCGGAGACGGCCACGCCCGAGCCCTGCACGCCGCCGAACAGCGCTTCGAACGACAGCAGCCGCTGCGGGCCCATCAACCGGTAGGCGCCGAGGTTACTGGACCAATCGAAGTGGCGCGCGCGCTGGGTGATCGTGGCCGAGGTGAGCCAGCGGCCGGCCAGCGTCGACGAGAAGGCGTGCTCCAGGGACACCGCCGTTGTCGACCCGACGTGGTCGTCGAGGGTCCAGAACAGCGTCTCGCGGAAGTCGATCAGGTCGGCACTGCTCAGTTGCCATTGCCGGCGGTAGCGCACCTGGGCATACGGCTTCAGGCCGCCCCGAAAGCCGAGCCGGAAGTCCACCGTGTCGTGCAACGCCACGCCCAGGCCGGCGAAGAACGAGCGGTCGGCCGCGTTCTCGCGCAGCAGGCGCTGCTGGCGCGAAAACGCGCCGGGCGTGTCGGTGATCACCTCGCGCCGGTTGTCGCGGCCCAGGAACAGGTAGGTGCGTTCCTCGAGGTTGGGCAGGCGGAACCGCGCGTTGAAGCGCAGGCTGATGTCGGGCGACTCGTGCTGGCGCGTCAGCAGGCCCAGGCTCAGGCGGCCATCGGTCACCTTGCCGCCTTCTGAAAATGGTTTGTCGCCGAACCAGCTGTCCACGCCACGCGCCAGCCATTCGGCGCTGGAGCGGACCGAGCGGCGGGCGGACTCCACGGCTTCCACGCTGCCCGCCGGCGGCGGCACGGTGGCGGGTGCGTCGGTGCGGGCGCGGGTGGCGTTGGGCAGCGTGGCAGCCCCCGGCCGGGCCGCACCGGCCGTTGGCACAAACGATGGCATCGACGTGCAGGCACTCAGCGCCGCCGACACCACAACCATGGCGCCGACCCGCCGGCCGCAAGCCCCGAGCGATCGTGCCGTCCATCCTGACTGCCGCGTCATGACCATGTCCTTGCTTGCCGCCTCGTCTGGGCCTTGCACTCTACCCGCTTCGACGGGCCACCCCGTGCGCCACCTCATGCGCCGACCTTGCCGCGGGCTGGTTCGGGCCGGTCGATCTGCGGATACGCTATCGGCATCGGGGTGCGGCCCGCCGCAACCCTTCCCCCACGGCCGGGCTTGCCCGGCAACAGGAGCGTGCCGATGGCCCAGAACAAGATCCTCGTCGCCCAGGGCGGCGGCCCCACCGCGGTGATCAACCAGAGCCTGGTGGGCGTGGTGATGGAGGCGCGCCGCCACAAAGGCATCGACCTGGTCTACGGCGCGCGCCACGGCGTGCGCGGCATCGTCGACGAGGATTTCGTCGACCTGACCCAGGAGACCAGCCACAACCTGGAGCTGGTGGCGGCCACGCCCTCGTCGGCGCTGGGCAGCACCCGCGACAAGCCCGACCTGGCCTATTGCCAGCAGATCTTCCGCGTGCTTCAGGCGCATCGCATCGGCCACTTCTTCTACATCGGCGGCAACGACTCGTCGGACACGGTGCGCATCGTCAGCGAGCAGGCCCAGGCCGCCGCCTACCCGCTGCGCTGCATCCACATCCCGAAGACGATCGACAACGACCTGGTCGGCAGCGACCACACGCCGGGTTTTCCGTCGGCGGCGCGCTTCGTGGCCCAGGCCTTTGCCGGCGCCAACCTCGACAACGCGGCATTGCCGGGCGTCTACATCGGCGTGGTGATGGGCCGGCACGCGGGCTTTCTCACCGCCGCCAGCGCGCTGGGCAAGAAGTTTCCGGACGACGGCCCGCACCTGATCTACCTGCCCGAGCGGGTGTTCGATCTGGGCCAGTTCCTGGCCGACGTGAAGGCGGTGTACGCCCGCCATGGCCGCTGCGTGATCGCGGTCAGTGAAGGCATCCACGACGCCAGCGGTGCGCCGATGCTGGCGAAACTGGCCAAGGACCTGGAGCACGACGACCACGGCAACGTGCAGCTGTCGGGCACCGGGGCGCTGGCCGACCTGCTGTGCGAGGAGATCAAGGCCAAGCTGGGCATCAAGCGCGTGCGCGGCGACACCTTCGGCTACCTGCAGCGCAGCTTCATCGGCTGCGTGTCCGATGTCGACCAGCGCGAGGCCCGCGAGGTCGGCGAGAAGGCGGTGCAGTTCGCGATGTGGGGCGTCAACGGCGAGCACCGCGACGGCTCGGTGGCCATCCAGCGCACGGGTTATTACTCGGCCGACTACGCGCTGCTGTCACTGAGCGACGTGGCCGGCAAGACGCGGGTGATGGAGGACCACTTTATCAACGAGGCCGGCACCGACGTGACCGACGCCTTCCGCCTGTACCTGCGCCCGCTGCTCGGATCGGGCCTGCCCGACGCCTACCGGCTGCGGCCGGCGCCGGTGGCCAAAGTCTTGAACCGTGGCAACTGACGTGGACCACGCCGACCAACGCGCACAACTGGTGCGCGAAGCCAACCGGCTGCAGCCGCTGGGCCTGGCCACCGGCACCTCGGGCAACCTCAGCGTGCGCATCACGATCGGTGCCCACGGCGGCATGCTGATCACGCCGAGCGGCACGGCCTACGACACGCTGCAGCCTGCGGACATCGTGCCGGTGGCCTTCACCGGCCCCGGCACCGCGTGCTGGGATCACGCGCTGGACCCCAGCAGCGAGTGGCTGATGCACCAGGCCGTCTACCAGGCGCGGCCCGAGGCTGGCGCGGTGGTGCATGGCCATCCGACCTACGCCACGGTGCTGGCGATCCAGGGGCTGGAGATCCCGGCGCTGCACTACATGATCGCCGCGGCCGGCGGCGCGCCGATCCGCTGCGCGCCATATCACACCTATGGCACGGCCGAGCTGTCGACCGCCGCCGTGGCCGCGCTGGAGGGCCGCAAGGCCTGCCTGCTGGCGCACCACGGGCTGCTGGCCTTCGAGCGTGATCTGGCGCGCGCCATGTGGCTGGCCGGCGAGGTGGAGACGCTGGCCCAGCAGACGGTGATGTGCCGTGCCTTGGGCGGCCCACGGGTGCTGCCAGCCGCCGAGATCGACGTGGTGGCCGGCAAGTTTGCGCACTACGGCCTGAAGGCGCGGCCGCCACGTTGAGCTCAGGGCGGGCGGGGACTGCCGGCGCGGCTGGCGCCCGGGGGCGGCAACAGCCGCGCCCGGTCCAGTGCCAGTTGCCGGTCGGCATGGCGCTGGCATTCGGCGAGCGTCGCGGCCACCGGCAGCCGCTGGCACTTGGCCCGCAGCACCCGGTGGTGGCTTTCGGCCTCGACCAGCGTGCGGGACACCGTCGTTGCGGGGCCCGTGCCGGTGCCGGTCGAGGCCGGTGTGGCCGCGGGCGCATCGGCCGCTGCGGCGTCGCTGTCGCCCGACAACAGCACGATGCAGCCGATCAGGGCCATGACCAGCGAGCCGGCCCAGGCCAGGTGCTCGTACCCACGGCCGACGGGCATCGACTCAGCCCGCGATGCGGCGGCGCCGCGCCAGCAGGCCCACGCCCAGCAGCCCGGCCAGCATCAGCGCCCAGGTGCCGGGTTCGGGCACGGCCACCACGGCCGACACGCCCGACAGGGTGAGCACGGTGTCGGCGGTGTTGACGGCGGTGGCGTCGATCCAGCGGCTCGACAGGCTTTGCCCGTTGTCCGACAGACCCAGCCGCACATGGAAGGTCTCGCCCGGGCCCACCAGCGGGGCGTTCCACTGCAGGCCGACGGTGGCGTCGCAGCCGGCCGCAGCGGTGCAGGCGGCGTCCAGCGGCAAGGCGCCTTCGTTCAGGTTCTTGCTGGTGGCGAAGTCGGTCTTGATGCCGGTGACCGGGTCAATGAAGGCGCGGCCTTCGCGCAGCACCGGGTCGCCGGCCAGGGCAGGGCCCCAGGTCTCGGACAGGCGATCGAGGTAGTCGACGCTGTCGCCGTCGGGATTGGCAAATACCATGAAACGCAGATCGCTGAAGCTCTGGCTCGCGCTGGTGTTGCGGATGCGGTAGTCGATGGTCATCAGGCTGGTACCTTCACCCGAGAGCATGAACGAGTACTGCAGCAGCGGGTTGAGGGTGGTCACCGCCAGCGGGTTGCCGGCGTCGCCCAGGCCCGACACAAACAGCGTGGCATCGAGCTGGAAGACGTTGCCGCCATTGCCGTAGGCGATGCCGGCCAGGCTGCCGTCGACTTCGGGCGACAGCGATGGTGTGACCACCGCCTGCGCGGCGGTGCCTGCCAGCAGGGTGACGGCCAGGGCCAGGTGGCGCAGCGGCGCCGATGGCTGGGGGGTGCGGGTCTTGATCATGGGGCGTGCTCCGAAAAAAGCGAGGGGAAGGAGGTGCCACCGCCGGTCGGGCCGGCAGCGGCGGGGGCGATCGGCGTGGACGATCAACGTGCTCAGCGGGCCGGGCGCTCCAGCTCGGTCTGTGCCACCAGGTCGTACTCGCGCACCAGGCCGGCGGCCACGAAGGCCTTCTCGGACGAGTCGGCGCGGTCAACGCCGGGCTGCGACACCATCACCTGCAGGGCAGGGCGCAGCACGCCGCAGATCGGGCACAGCGGCGGGTTGGGATCGTCGGGGTGCGGGTAGCCCTTGCGCAGCGAGATCAGGATCGACAGCGATCCGACCTTGCGCACGCCTTCGCCGTAAAGGTCGTCGGTGATCTCGTTGATCAGCTCGCTGGTCGACTTGGCGCGGCGTGGGTCGAGCTTGGCGTCCATCTGCGCGTCCGACCAGCCGTCGAGCCGGGCGAACTGCACGCCCGCATCGGTGACCGCCAGCGTGGCGCTGCCCGGGGCGATCACATGGCTGAGCAGCACGCCGCTGTTCGGGTCGCGCAGCAGGCCGCCGGGCACCACGAAGGCGCGTGGCACCGACACCATCTTGTGCACCACCACCCGCGCGGCGGTGCTGCCCTTTTCGTCCTCGGCGCCGGCTTCCAGGCTGCGCACCGGCAGCGGGTTCCTGGCCTCCTTGGGCGGCACCGGGATCTCCGAGCGTGGCACGCCCAGCAGGTCGAGGAACTTCAGCGCCTGGCTGTAGGCCTCGGCGTCGGTGAGCTTGGCCGATGGGGGCAGCGTGGTGCTGCCGGGGTTGAAGGCTGCGCGCCGGGTGAACATCAGATCACCCGCGCCGATGTTCTTGCTGAAGGCCAGCATGGTGTAGGCGCCGGTCTCGCTCTCGCGGTTGCCGGCCTCCACCACGCACAGGCCGCCATCGGGCTCTTTGGCGGGGGTGCTGGTGGTGCGGCAATCGGGCGCAAAGTTGGCCGCCTGCCGGCCGAACACGGCGCTGGTCACGCGGCCGAGATCGAAGTTGCGCGAGATCGCGCCATCGGGCTTGATGGTCATCACCCGCTCGACCACGGTGGCGCTGCTCTCGCCCAGCATCGGGCGCAGGCTGCTTGAAATGGCGGCGCGCAGCAGTTCCTTGGGGTCGGCGGTCTGCGCCTGGGCCAGCAGGGGTGACAACGCCAGCAGGGCGGTGCCCAGCGTGGCGGGCAGGGTGTGTCGGATCGGGGTCATGGTCAGGTCCTTTCAAGGCGGTGTGACGGTTGGCGCGCAGGGCGCTGCCGGCAGGCGCATCGGGCTGCTTGAAGCAAACGAAGTGGGGGGTGCAGGGCGCGGATCGGCGCGCCGGCTGGCTCAGGGATTGAAGGCGTTCTCGGCCACCGGGTTGCAGCCCGGGTAGCCCATCCACGCGTAGTAGCTGCGGCCGTTGGGCGGGCCGAACGAGCCGCTGTTGTTGTAGCGCTCGTTGAGCAGCCGGTTCAGCGCGTTGCCCGGCGTGGCGCCAATCGTCATCGCGGTGGGGCACTGGTCCTGGCAGGTGCCGAACCAGTTGAAGGGGTCGTAGGGCGCGCAGCTGAACTTGTTGGACTTGTAGTGCGCACCGGTCCAGGCCTTGGCCACCGACTGCACATGGCCGTTGATGGCGGTGGCGGCGTAGTCGCCGTTGAAGGACGACGAGATCCACATCACGCCGTGGAAGCCGGTCATCACATGCAGCCCCTTGCTGCTGCCGGTCTCCTTCATCGCCATGCGCATGTTGCTGAAGTAGTTGTCGTTGAGGCTCAGGCACGACGAGGCATGCAGAAACTTCAGGCTGCCGTCGCCGACGAACATGTTGCCCGACGCCGTGCCCATCACCGCGCCGCAGGTGCCCAGCGCCGAATTGCGCATCAGTGCGCCCCAGCCGTTGCCGGCGTCCCAGCCGTGCGCGGCCACGATGGCGGCGTCGGGCCAGTCGACGTACGAGAAATCCTGGCAGCCGGCGTTGACCGACGGGTCGCAGAAGCGCTTGACCGTGGTGTTGCCGTCGACGAACTTGCCGGTCTTGGCGTGGCCCATCAGCCCCATCCAGTCGTACCAGGCACTGGCCATGCCCGGCCAGGAGCCGCGGTCGGCGCCGGTGTCGCCGGGGGCGCAGTTGCCACCGCTCCAGTTGCCGATGGCGTACATGTCGACTTTCAAGGCCAGAGCGCAGGACAGGGCGGTGGACAAGGCCGCGCCGGCCACGCAGCGCAGCACCAGCCGGGTGTGCTTGCTCGATGGATTCATGACGTTTCTCCTGAAGGCCCCGGGATTCGATCCGGGATGGGCGTGACCTTAGGGGTCGGCGCTTCAGGGGTCAACGCATGGCGGGCGCGCGGTTCATCCGATTTGAGGACGCATGGGTGGTGGGTGTTGTCGCTGTTTTTGGCGTTGTTCATCGTCGCAATGGGCAGCGCAGCGCCTGCCCAAGCTGCACTGACAGCGGACCGACAGCCGCGGCGGCTATGCTGGTGCGCCCAAAGTCTGTGCGCATCCATGGAAGCCTTCTTCGTCTCGACCGGCATCGTCGCCCTGGGTGAAATGGGCGACAAGACCCAGCTGCTGGCGCTGCTGCTGGCCGCGCGCTTTCGCAAGCCGCTGCCCATCATCGCCGGCATCCTGGTGGCCACGCTGGCCAACCATGCCGCCGCCGGCTGGCTGGGCGGCTGGATCGCCGGCCTGATGGGGCCACAGCTGCTGCGCTGGGTGATCGGCGGCTCGTTCCTGGCGATGGCGGTGTGGATGCTGGTGCCCGACCAACTCGATGACGCCGGGGCCGACCGCAACGGCCACCGGCTGGGCGTGTTCGGCACCACGCTGGTGGCGTTCTTCCTGGCCGAGATGGGCGACAAGACCCAGATCGCCACCGTGGCGCTGGCCGCGCGCTACCCCGATCTGCTGGCGGTGGTGATGGGCACCACGCTGGGCATGATGATCGCCAACGTGCCCGCGGTGCTGCTGGGTGACCAGATCGCCCAGCGGCTGTCGATGACCTGGGTGCACGGCATCGCGGCGGCCATCTTCGCGGTGCTGGGCGTGCTGACGCTGCTCAACGTGGGGCAGCTGCTTTAGGGTGCTGTCGGTGGCTCGGCGATCACGGCCGCACCGCCGGAGTTTCCACGGCCATGCCAGCTGCCCGCAGCGCCAGCCAGGCTTCCAGCGCCAGCCACTCGGGCGAATCGGGCGCAAAGGGCTCGGCCCGCACCCCCACCACGCAGCCACGCAGGCGGCGTTGCAGGCTGCCCAGCGATTGCCACTCCAGCCGGTAGATCGGGTAGCCCGTGGCATGGCCCTGCGGGATCACCGCGCCGCCCAGGCGCTGGCCCGCACGCTGGTCGTGGCAGTGGCTGCAGGCCAGGTTCAGCTGGCCCAGCCGCTGCTGCCACAGCGCCTGGCCCTGCGCACGCAGCGGCGCCAGCCGTTCGTCGGCCGGCGGCGCCATCGGCCGTGCGCGCGACTGCAGGCCCAGGTACGCCGACAGCGCCAGCAGATCGGGCTGGTCGGCGCCCAGCGGCGGCGCCTGCTGGTGGTGCTGGCGGCAGGCGTTGATGCGGCCGGCCAGATTGATGGGCGCGCTGCTGGCGGCGTCCCAGGCCGGGTAGCGCGCGGCCACGCCGGCCATCGATGCGGCCGCGTCGCCGTGGCAATCGGCACAGGTCTTGCCGGCCTGGCCGGCGGGTGCCCGCCACAGCGCGGCGCCGTCCTGCACCCACAACATGCCGGGGTTCTGCGCATCGTCGCGCTGCAGTGCCTGCAGCGCCGGGCTCATGAACGACAGGCCCGAACGTCGGTCGTCGGCCCGGGCGGGCGACAGCACCGCGGCCAGACCCAGCGCCGCGGCCAGCGCCCAGCCCGTGTGCCGGCTCATGTCGGCTGGATGGCCCGCGTCTCGCGGTGGTGAAAGCCCCAGTCGCCCCACCACTCGAAGCTGAGCGTGCCTGGCCCGTCGGCACGCACCCACAGCGCGAGGTAGGGGTTGGCGGCCACCGCCGGGTACAGGTCGGCGGCCAGCACCAGCACGCCATCGAGCTTGCACTCGAAGCGCGTGGCGATGCTGCGCGGCACCACGTTGCCGTAGCCATCGTGGCGCATGCCGTTTTCCATCGGGTGGCCCAGCGTGATGCGCAGCTCGCCAGGCACGCCGCGCTTCAGTGTGTCGGTGCCGTGGATCAGCGTGCGCACACGCGGCTTGGGTGGGGCTTCGTCGGCCATGCCTAGTTCTCGATGCACGCGGCCAGCGTGACGATCACGTCCACATGGGCCGACCATTGGCTGCCGTCGCTCAGCCGCGCCAGCGCCACCAGTTGCTGCGAGGTGGCCAGCCGGATGCGGGTATCGACCTGCGCACGGCCGCTGGCCGGCCCGAAGCGGACGCGCACCAC
>MESD01000033.1 GCA_001770815.1 Burkholderiales bacterium RIFCSPHIGHO2_12_FULL_69_20 | reverse complement strand
CGGCGGCAAGTTCGACGGCAACTACGGCGTGCTGGCCGGGCTGGAAGTGGTGCGCACGCTCAACGACGCCGGCATCACCACCGAGGCACCGATCGAGGTGGCCTGGTGGACGAATGAAGAAGGCTCGCGTTTCGTGCCGGTGATGATGGGCTCGGGCGTGTTCGCCAAGGCCTTCACGCTGGAGCATGCCTACGCCGCCACCGACACCGAGGGCAAGACGGTGAAGGGCGAGCTCGAACGCATCGGCTACATCGGCGAGCAGGAGCCGGGCGACCATCCCATCGGCTGCTACTTCGAGACCCACATCGAGCAGGGCCCGGTGCTGGAGGACCACGACAAGACCATCGGCGTGGTCACCGGCGTGCTGGGCATCCGCTGGTACGACTGCGTGGTCACCGGCATGGAGGCGCATGCCGGCCCCACGCCGATGGCCTTGCGCAAGGATGCGCTGCAGGTAGCCGCGGCGCTGATGCAGGAGGTGGTGGCCTGCGCCCACCGCCACCCGCCGCATGGCCGCGGCACGGTGGGCATGGTCAACGTGCACCCCAACAGCCGCAACGTGATCCCTGGCCGAGTGAAGTTCAGCATCGACCTGCGCAATGCCAGCGACGCGCTGTGCGATGCGATGGACGCCGACATCCGCGCGGTGGCCGCGAAGCTCAGCGCCGAGAGCGGGTTGCCGATCGAGATCACACCCGTCTCGTCCTACCCGGCGCAGGTGTTCCACGAGGACTGCGTCAGCGCCGTGGCGCGTGCCGCCGAGCAGCTGGGCTACAGCAACATGCCCGCCGTCAGCGGGGCCGGGCACGACGCGGTCTACATGGCGCGGCTGGCGCCGGCCGGCATGATCTTCATCCCCTGCAAGGACGGCATCAGCCACAACGAGATCGAGGACGCGAAGCCCGCGCACATCGAAGCCGGCTGCAATGTGCTGCTGCACGCGATGCTGGAGCGGGCGGGCGTGGCCGACCCGGCGCGCGGCTGACGACGCACCGCTGGCGGCGGTCGATCAAGCCGTGGATGGCGCGCACGCGGCGCCTGGGCTACGCTCGCGCCCTTTGACCGCCGAGCCTGCCCCTTGTTTGCCTTCTTCGAACGCCTGGTCGACCCTTACCCCGACGCCGAGCCGGCCACGCCGCCGGCGCGGTTCTGGCCGTTCATGCTGGCCAGCACCGCGGGGCTGCGGCGCTACATCGCGGCGATGGCACTGTTCACCGCGGCCATCGGCGCCTTCGAGGCGCTGCTGTTCGCGATGCTGGGCAGCATCGTCGACCGGCTGGCCACGGTGCCACCCGACCGCTTGTGGGCCGATGAGCACACGCGGCTGCTGACGCTGGCCGCCGTGCTGGTGGGCAGCCTGGGGCTGGTGGCGATGCAGTCGCTGCTGGCGCAGCAGGCGCTGGGCGGCAACTTCCCGATGCGACTGCGCTGGAACTTTCACCGCCTGATGCTGGGCCAGAGCATGGGCTTCTACGGCGACGAGTTCGCCGGCCGCGTCTCGGCCAAGGTGATGCAGACGGCGATGGCGGTGCGTGATGTCTGGATGATCGCCTGCGACATCCTGGTCTTCGTCACCATCTACTTCGTCACGCTGGTGGCCGTGCTGGGCAGCTTCAACCCGTGGATGCTGACACCGATCCTGGCCTGGCTGGGGCTGTACGGCGCGGCGCTGCGCTACTT
Source organism: Burkholderiales bacterium RIFCSPHIGHO2_12_FULL_69_20 (assembly GCA_001770815.1). Classification (GTDB taxonomy): domain Bacteria; phylum Pseudomonadota; class Gammaproteobacteria; order Burkholderiales; family Burkholderiaceae_C; genus Pseudaquabacterium. The sequence goes on along the minus strand of MESD01000033.1, from coordinate 7,601 downwards.
CGTGCCACGGCTGGCGCGGCAATCACAGACGCTGGCCGACGCCCGCTCGCTGATGACCGGGCGCATCACCGACGCCTACACCAACATCGCCACCGTCAAGCTGTTCGCGCACGACCGGCGCGAGGCCGCGCACGCCAGGGACGCGATGCAGGACTTCCTGGTGACGGTGCAGGCGCAAAAGCGCCTGGTGACGCGCTTCGAGGTGCTGATCCACGCCTTGAGCATGGCGCTGATCATCGGCATCGCCGGCACTGCGCTGGCGTTGTGGAGCCGCGGCGCGGTGGGCGTCGGCGCGGTGGCGGCCGCCACGGCGATGGCGCTGCGGCTCAACGGCATGTCGCACTGGATCATGTTCGAGATGGCCACGCTGTTCGAGCATGTGGGCACGGTGCAGGACGGCATCGCCACGCTGTCGCAACCGCGCCAGGTGACCGACCTGCCGGGCGCCGGCGCGCTGGCAGTGCGCCAGGGCGAGATCCGTTTCGACGACGTCAGCTTCGCCTACGGCGGCACGCGGCCGGTGATCGACCACCTCAGCCTGCACATCCGCCCGGGCGAAAAGATCGGCCTGGTCGGCCGCTCGGGCGCGGGCAAGAGCACCGTGGTGAACCTGCTGCTGCGCTTTCACGACCTGGCCGCGGGCCGCATCCTGATCGACGGCCAGGATATCGCCACGGTGACGCAGGACAGCCTGCGCGCCCAGGTGGGCATGGTGACGCAGGACACCAGCCTGCTGCACCGGTCGGTGCGCGACAACATCCTCTACGGCCGGCCCGCTGCGGGCGACGCGGCGATGCGCGCCGCCGCGCAGCGCGCCGAGGCCGACGGCTTCATCGGAGGCTTGCGCGACGCCAAGGGCCGCGAGGGCTACGACGCGCATGTGGGCGAGCGCGGCGTCAAGCTCTCGGGCGGCCAGCGCCAGCGCATTGCCATCGCCCGCGTGATGCTCAAGGACGCGCCGATCCTGCTGCTGGATGAAGCCACCAGCGCGCTCGACAGCGAGGTCGAAGCCGCCATCCAGGCCAGCCTGTACCGGCTGATGGAAGGCAAGACGGTGGTGGCCATCGCGCACCGGCTGTCCACCATCGCCGCGATGGACCGGCTGGTGGTGATGGATGGCGGGCGCGTGGTCGAGCAGGGCGACCATGCCAGCCTGCTGGCAGCGGGCGGGCTGTATGCGAGGCTGTGGGCGCACCAGAGTGGCGGGTTTCTGGGCGAGCAGTTGGACGACGAGGCCGCCCCCCAACCGCGGGCTGTGGCAAGCTAGCGATTGACGAATGCAATGCCCTGGAGATTGCCGTGCCCGACACCCTGGAAGCGCTCGAAGCCGAGGCCATGAAACTCTCCCCGGCCGACCGACGGCGCTTGCTGGAGCGGCTGGTGGCCAGCCTGGACCTGGACCCGGCGGTCGAACACGCCTGGGACGCCGTGGCTGACCAACGCGAACGTGAACTCGCCTGCGGCACGACCGTTGCCGTCGCCGGGCCAGAGGCCATCGCGCGCCTGCGTGCTCGATTGGCCCCGTGACGTACTCGCTGCATCCAGGCGCTGAACGCGACCTGGGGGAGGCGCTGGACTTCTATGCCGATCAGGCCGGCCAGGCGGTGGCGAGCCGGTTCATCGACGAGTTCGAGCGCGTGGCCGCGCTGCTGGTCATGCACCCGGACCTGGGCACCCCGTCACCAAGTGGTCGGCGCACGTTTGCGATGCGGATCTTTCCGTATTCGATCGTTTATCGAAACGAGGACAAGACCGTGCGCATCATCGTGGTCCGACATCAACGCAAGGGACCTCGTTTCGGCAACGACCGGCGCTAGTCTTGCGCTCGCGCGGGTCACTCCTGCCGCTGCAGGTCAGGGCCGTTGGCCGGCGCTCGATGCTGATTGCACGGGCAGCACCGGCAACACCAGCACCTCCATCCGACTGCCCGGGCAGCCGGGCGCGGCACTGGCGGCGCCGGGTGGGCAGGCGGCGATGCGGGCGGCTTCGGCGCGGGCGGCCTTGGCGGCGGTCAGGCGTCGGTGGGGTTGCAGCATCAGCGCCGCGATCACCAGCACCGTGGCCAGCGTCAGCAGCACGATCACGCCCCGCAGGCGCGGCGAGATGGGCCGGTAGGCATCGAGTTGGGGCGCGACCTCGGGGCCCCGCTCGGAGGGCGGCTTGGCTGAACCGGCCGCGCCGGGCGGCCGGGCCGGGCCGGAAGACGCAGAAGTGGGCGGGCGGCGCTTGAACATCGGAGGGCGACTATCCCACGAAGCGGCCACCAGTCTTGGCGCACGGCCTGCACGATCAGCACGACCCCAAAGGGGCCGCGCGCGCCGCCGTCACACCGGCATCAACTTGATGGCCGCGTCCACTGCCAACACCTCACCGCTGGTCTTGGTGGCGTCCACGCCCAGGTACCACGCGGCGCGCGCCACGTCCTCGGGCTGGATGATCTCGGCCAGCGCGGCGCGCGCCTTGTAGCCGGCCACGCTGGCGGCGTAACGCTCGGCGCCCATGCCGTTCTGCAGCCAGGGCGTCTCGACCAGGCCGGGGGCGATGGCGTTGACGCGGATGGCCGGGCCCAGCGCGCGCGCCAGCGCCATCGTCAGCGTGTTCAGCGCACCCTTGCTGGCGGCGTAGGCGATGGACGAGCCCATGCCGGTGGAAGCCGCGATCGACGAGACGTTGACCACCGCCCCGCTGGGCGACAGCTTGAGCATCGGCTCCAGCGCGCGGGTCATCTGAAAGGCCCCCACCACGTTGACCGCGTAGATGTTCTGGAAGTCCTGGGCATCCAGCCCGTCCAGGTGGCGTGCATGCACGAACTTGGTGGTGCCGGCGTTGTTCACCAGCACGTCGCAGCGGCCCCAGCGCGCCTGCACCGCGGCGGCCAGTGCGCGGCAATCGGCGTCGTCGGCCACGTTGCAGCGCTGCACCAGCACGTCGGCGCCGAACTTTTCACCAAGCGCGCGGCACTCGGCCGCCACCGCCTCGGCCGGCGCGGCCTCGCGCGAGAAATTGACCACCACGTTCCAGCCGCGCTCGGCATACAGCCGCGCGGTGGCCGCGCCGATGCCCGATGACGAGCCCGTGACCACACACACATTGGTTTCCATGCTGTCTCCTGCGTTGTTGCGATGGGCGAGCAGGACGCTCACCACCAGGGGTAGAAATCGGGCAGATCGGTGGACGCGCGGCCGCTGTAGGACGGCGCGCGTTTTTGATTGAACGACGCCACGCCTTCCTTGCCGTCGTGGCGGCTGGTGTGCAGCATGGCCAGCGATTCGACGGCATGGGCGTCGCGCGGATGCGGCATCGCGTGGTTGCGCAGCAGCATCTGGCGCATCAGCGCGATAGCCACCGGGCTGCGCTGGTCGATGTACTTGTGCGCCAGCGCATGCGCTTCGGCCAGCAGCTGGTCGTGCGGCACCACGGCCTTCAACAACCGGCCTTCCAGCGCCTGCTGGGCCGTCAGGATGTCGGCCGAATAGACCCAATCCATGGCCTGCTGCAGGCCCACGATGCGCGGCAGGAACCAGGTTGAACAGGCCTCGGGCACCACGCCGATGCGGCCGAAGACGAAACCGATGCGGGCCTTGTCGCTGGCCAGGCGCACGTCCATAGCCAGCGTCATCGTGGCGCCGATGCCCACCGCGGCGCCATTGATCGCGCCGATGACGGGCTTCTTGCAGTCGTAGACCGCCAGCGAGACACGCCCGCCGGTGTCACGCACGCCGTTGACGATGGCCGGGTCGTCCCACAAGGTGTCGAGCTGGTCCAGGCTGGGGTTCAGGCTCTCGTCCAGGCCGAAAACGTTGCCGCCGGTCGACAAATCCATGCCAGCGCAGAAAGCGCGGCCGGCGCCGGTGACCACCACCGCGCCCACCGCATCGTCTTCGCTGGCGCGCTGGTAGGCATCGACCAGCTCGTTGGCCATCTCGACGGTGAAGGCGTTGAGCTGCGCGGGCCGGTTCAGCGTCAGCGTCAGCACGCGGTCATCGATCTGCCAGTTCAGGGTGTTGTAGCCCATGGATTGCCTCGGGGTGGTTGGGACGAATGGTCAGCGTGAATCGGGCGGCCAGCATAGGGCCGCCGGGCTCGCACGGGCCGTCACCTCAGCGACCGCGCGGCCGCGGTGGGTCTACACCTGCCCGGCCACCAGCCTCAGCACCGCGTCGGCAAACACCTGCGGCACCTCCTGCGGCATGTTGTGCCCCACGCCGGGCACCACGGCGTGGATGCGCGGGCCGGTGAAGCGGTGGCCATGCTGGGCCGCGCTGGCCGGCGGGCGCACGCCGTCGTCGGCACCGTCGAAGGTGAGCGTGGGCACGGTGATCGGCGGTTGTGCGGCCAGCCGGTGCTGAATGTCGGCCAGCGCCGGATCACCCGGCACCAGGCCGAAGCGATGCCGGTACGACTGGATCACCACCTCGACGAAATCGGGGTTGTCGAAGGCGGCGGCGCTGCGCTCGAAGGTGGTCTCGTCGAAGCGCCAGGTGGGCGACCAGGTCTGCCACAGCAGCCGGCACAGCGCGCGCCGGTCCTGGGCCAGGCCGTGGCGGCCGCGCTCGCCGTGGAAGTAATACTGGTACCAGAGGCGGCGCTCGTTCTCGGGCGTGTCGGGGTGCATCGCGTGGGCGATGTCCTGCAGGTTGTAGCTGTTGAACGACAGCAGGCCGCCACATCGCTCAGGCCACAGCGCCGCCACCACGCAGGCGGCACGGCCGCCCCAGTCGTAGCCGGCCAGCACCGCACGCGGAATTGCCAACGCGTCCAGCAGCGCCAGCAGATCGGCGCCCAGCGCCGACTGCTCGCCCGAGCGGGGCGTGTCGGCCGAGCGGAAGCGCGTCGGCCCGAAGCCGCGCAGGTAGGGCACGATCACCCGGCAGCCTTGCGCCGCCAGCCGCGGCACCACCTCGGCATAGGCGTGGATGTCGTACGGAAAGCCGTGCATCAGCAGCACCGGCGGGCCGTCGTCGGGGCCGGCCTGGTGGTAGGTGATGTCCAGCACCCCGGCTTGGGTGGTGAACAGGGGAGCCAGCGGTGGCAAGGGCAAGGTCATGGGGGATACTTTGAAGCCTTGCACGCAACACTTCAACCCGCACATCCCATGATCACCTCCAGCATCCATCGCCTGCCCCGACGCGCCCTGGCCCTCGCCACCTGCGCCCTGTTGCTGCAAGCCTGCGGCGGTGGGGGCGGCGGAGATTCGAGCGACACCACTGCGCCTAACGCCCCGACGGTCACATCGGTGACCGATGACATAGGCCCGATCACCGGCACGCTCACCTCCGGCGGTCGCACCGACGACACCGCCCCGGTGATCCGCGTGTCGCTGACCGGCACCAACGCGGTGGCCAACGACATGGCGCAGCTCTACAACGGCACCACGGCCCTGGGAACAGCCACGACGCTGACCGCCGCCAACATCACGGCTGGCTATGTCGACATCACGACGACGACGCTGAGCAACGCCGCCACCTACGTGCTGAACGCCAAGCTGATCGACGTGGCGAGCAACGGCAGCAGCGCCTCTGCCAGTTTCAGCCTGACGGTGGACACCGCCGCGCCCAACGCGCCGACGATCACCTCGGTGACCGACAACGTGGGCACGATCACCGGCCCGCTGGCCGCTGGTGGCATCACCGACGACACCGCCCCGGTGGTCAGGGTGTCGCTGACAGGTACCGACGCGGCAGCCAACGACACGGCGCAGCTATACAACGGCACCACTGCCCTGGGCACAACCACGACGCTGACCGCCGCCAACATCGCGGCCAGCTATGTCGACATCACCACGGCGGCGCTGAGCAACACCACGACCTATGCGCTCAATGCCAGGCTCATCGACGTGGCGGGCAACAGCAGCGGCGCCTCCGCCGGTTTCAGCCTGACCGTGGACACCACCCCGCCGGTCAGTACGGCGCCCAGCATCACCTCAGCCACCGCCGACAGGCTGAGCTACGGCCAGCTGAGCACCTTCACGATCACCGGCACCAACCTGGCCAGCGGCGTGACGTTTGCCGCCACCGGCTGCGACGGCGTGGCCGTGGTGGCCGGCGGCACGGCCACGCAGCAGGTGGTCACCTGCACGCCCAACAAGACGCTGAGCGTGCGGCTGGCCGCCAGCAGCGGCGGCGCCGAGTTCTACAACAGCACGCAGGCCGTTCCCAAGCCACGGGTCACCATGACCACGACGATGGGCAACGTCGTGATCGAGTTGGAGCCCGCCGTCGTTCAGCTGACGGTCGACAACTTCCTGGCCTACACAAACGCCGGCTTCTACAACGGCACGATCTTCCACAGAGTGGAGAAGGACTTCGTCGTCCAAGGTGGTGGCTACACCGATGTTGTGGGGTCGACATTCACCCCAAAGGCCGGCTTGCGCGCGGCGATCGCACTAGAGACGAACAAGGGACTCAGCAACACCCGCGGCACGATCGCAATGGCGCGCACGACTGATCCCGACACGGCCACCTCGCAGTTCTTCTTCAACACCGTCGACAACCTCGGGCTGGACTACCAGAGCGCCGCCAGCCCGGGTTACGCGGTGTTCGGCCGCATCGTCAGCGACCTGGCAGTGATCGATGCGATGAACGTTGTAGCGACCCGTGCCGTGGGAACTCAGCAAGTTCCAATCACCAACATCGTGGTGCAGACCGCCGCACAGACGCTGTAAGCCACGTCCGGTGCGGTGCGGGCCTTAACCCAGCCCGCCGCCGCGCAGGATCAGCGACACCCCCTGCGCGGTGGCGCGCCGAGGGTCACGCGGCGGCCGGTGCCAGCACCTGCAACAGCCAGCGGTTCAGGTCGGCGATCTCCTCGGCGCAGACCGAATGCTCCATCGGGTAGTCGTGCCACTGCACCGGCTGGCCCAGGGCCAGCAGCGCATCGCGCGTGGCGGTGCCGCGGGCCAGCGCCACCATCGGGTCGAGGCGACCATGGGCCAGGAACACCGGCGTGTCGCGGTTGGCGGCGCTGCGCTCGGCCGCGGTGGTGGCGGCCAGCGGCAAGTAGCCCGACAACCCCACCAGCCCGGCCAGCCGCTGCGGCGCGCGCAGGCCGGTGAGCAGGGTCATCGCACAGCCCTGCGAGAAGCCCATCAGCACAGTGCGGGCGGGCGCAATGCCGCGCGCGGCCTCGCGGTCGAGCAGGTCCTGCACCTGGGTGATGGAGACACGCAGGCCGGCCTCGTCTTCCGGCCGGCCCGGGCCGGTGCCCAGGATGTCGTACCAGGCCCGCATCGCCATGCCGCCGTTGAGCGTGACCGGCCGCACCGGCGCGTGCGGGAAGACGAAGCGCACCGGGCCCACGGCCGACAGGTCCAGTTCCTCGGCGATGGGCACGAAGTCGTTGCCGTCGGCACCCAGGCCGTGCAGCACCACGATGCTGACGGTGGGGTTCTCGCCGGTCTGAAGTTCCAAGGTTTCGAGCGTCATGGTGCCGAGGATAGCCGCCGTGGCTGTCCGGGGTCGGTGGAAGGGTCCGGGCACGCTGCTGCCGGTGTTGTTTTGCTTGAAAGCCGGCGTTCGATGGCCTGAGCGTTCGCGCCGGGCCGGGCGGGCGTGCTCTGCTCCGTGTCATTCCGGGCCTCCGGCCCTCCCTTCTTTACCTGC
>MESD01000032.1:45130-77351 GCA_001770815.1 Burkholderiales bacterium RIFCSPHIGHO2_12_FULL_69_20 | reverse complement strand
TGGCACACGCCGCCTCGCGCTGGCCGACTGCTATCGCGACGACGGTGCGGCGCACCTGGCGGTCGAACGCGATGAAGTGCTGGTGCGCGTGCAGGTGCCGGCGCCTGCCGCGGGATTCATCAGCGGCTACCGCAAGGCACGCGTGCGCGGCGCGATGGACTTTCCACTGGCCGGCGTGGCCGTCGCGCTGCGCGTGAGCGGCGGCGTGCTCGGCGCCCTGCGCTTGGCCTTGAGCGGCACCAACTCGCACCCACTGCACCTGCAGGGCACCGACGCGCTGCTCGGCAAGCCGGTCGACGACGCGGCGTTGGCGTCGTTGGGCAAGCTGGTGCAAAAGCAGGTCAGCCCGATGCGCACGACGGTCACGCCGTCGAACTACCGCCGCCTCGTCGCCGCCGTTCATGCGCAGCGCCTGCTGCGAGAGCTGGCCGGCGAGCGGCCGCCGCATTGAGTCCCCCCAGGAAATGACGTCGTCATTCCCGCCCCCTGGGGTCAAGCACAGTGGCAAAGCCACATTGGCTTGAGAACTCCGAGGTCCACGATGCAATGCCCGTCATGCCACCACGACCTGGCCGTGAACGACCACGCCGGATCACTCTGCTGCGCCGACGCCAGCGGCCTGTGGCATTGCAGCGCTTGCGGCCAGACCCACCGGGGCTTCGCCTTCGCCTATGGGTTGTGCCCAAGCTGCAACGTCAAGCTGCGTCAGCTGGACACGCGACGCGATGGCACACCCGAGGCCGCAGCGATCGAAGGCGTGCGCCTGGCCTTCGAGATCGAGCTGGGTGGCCGCGCGTTTTACCAACGCGCCGCCGCCGACAGCACCGACCCTGTGCTGCGCGCGCTGTTCAGCCGCTTTGCCGTGATGGAAGGCGAGCACATGGAGACGCTGTCGCGGCGCTTCCATGTCGAGCCACCGGCGCCATCGCCGGCGTTGCGATTGCAGGCGGCCGCCCTCTTTGCCGGCATCGAGCACCGGCCGCAAGACCCGGACAACCTGTTCCGCATCGCGCTGGGCCTGGAGCAGCGGGCGATGCGCTTCTTCAGCGAACGCGCGTCGCTGGCGGGTGAAGGCTCGGCGACGCAGCGCCTGTACCTGGACCTGGCCGATGAAGAACGCGCCCACGCGGAATTGCTGGCCGACGCGCACGCGCGCTGGTCGGCCGGGGCCTCCGGCCGTCTCGGCACCGACCCGCATGCCGCGGCGCCGCGGCCGGGCGATCAGGCCGCGCACACGATGAACGCGGCGGCGCTGTTGCTCGACGGGCAGGACGCACGGCGCACCGCCCTGGTGTGCCACGGCGGCGAGAGCCTGGACTACGGCGAACTGCGCGCGCGTGTGGCGCGCACCGCGTCGTGCTGGCGCGCGCACGGCGTCGGGCCCGGCGATCGCGTCGCCATCAAGCTGCCCGACGGGCCCGACTGGGTGGTCGCCTTCCTCGGCACGATCTGGTGCGGCGCCATTGCGGTCGGCGTCAACCCGCGCGCGCCGGTGGCCGACTGGCAGTACATCCTCGACGAAGCCGGCTTCCGCCTGATCCTGGCCGAGACGCTCGACGACACGCCCTCGCCCTGGCGCGAGCGCGTGCTGCTGCAAGGCGATTGGCGTGACGCGCTGCCCCGCTGCACCGCCCTGCCCGCGCAGACCATGGACGAGGACTCGCCGGCGCTGTGGTGCCATTCGTCGGGCACCTCGGGCAAGCCCAAGGCGGTGGTGCACGCCCATCGCTTCGCGCGGCAGATCGAACAGGTCTCGCGCGAGGGCTTGGGGCTGGTCGCTGGCGACCGCCTGTTCGCCAGCTCCAAACTCTTCTTCTCGTATCCGCAGACCAACAGCCTGTTTGCCGGGCTGAAGCTGGGCGCCACCGTGATCCTCGACCCGCAGTGGCCCACCGCCGCCAGCGTGGCTGCCACGGTGGCGGCGCAGCGCCCGACGGTGCTCTTCAGCGTCCCTTCGCTGTACCGTAACCTGCTGCACGCGGGCCACGCTCCGGCAATCGCCGCCGCCGGCGTGCGCCTGTGCGTGTCGGCCGGCGAAGCGCTGCCGGCCAGCCTGCGCAGCGCCTGGCTGCAGCAGTCCGGGCTGGGCATCGTCAACGGCTACGGCGCGTCGGAAACACTGGTGCTGGTGATGATCGACCGCGGCGACGGCGACGGCTTCGCGCCCTCGCCCGGAGTCGACATCCAACCCCTGTCCGAAGTGGCGCCCGGAGCACCGACGCGGCTGCTGATCCGCGCACCGACGCTGGCGCTGGGCTACCTCGACCGGCCGCAGGCCCAGTCCGAGCACTTCCGCGATGGCGCGTTCTGCCCGGCCGATCTGTTTGCCATTGAGTACCAAGTCAACGCCGGGCCGCCCCAAGTTGACTTGCACCCCTCGGGGGGCGGCGGTCGCGCAGCGGCCGCCTCGGGGCCACATCCCATGGGGTGGCGCTTCGCCGGTCGAGAGGATTCGCTGGTCAAGATCCACGGCCGCTGGGTCAACCTGGTCGAGCTCGAAGAGCGTCTGTCGCTGCGTGCCCCCGGCATCGCCGAGGCCGCGGCCGTGTGCGTGCCCGACGCCGATGGTGTGGATGCGGTCGCGTTCTTCTTCGTCGCCGGCGACCCCACCACGGTCGAGGCCGCGCTGCGCGCCGCAGCCGAGGCGATGCCGCCGTACCAGCGGCCACGCTGGCTGCACGTCGTGGACGCGCTGCCGCGCACCCCCACCGGCAAGCTGCTGCGGCGCAAGCTGCAGGAACTGCACCTCGCGCTGGATTGAATCGATGACCGCGTTCGTCTCGACCCGGCGGATCGGCCACGTGCTGGTGGCCACGCTGTCGCGCCCACCCGTCAACGCGCTCGACGACAAGCTCATTGCGGCGCTCGACGCGGTGGTCGATCGCGCGATCGACGACACCGGCGTCGCCGTGCTGCACCTGCGCAGCGACCAGCGCGCCTTCAGCGCGGGCGCCGATCTGGCGTTGATCGAAGCCTGCTTCGCCACGCCGCAGGGCCCCGACGCGATGACCGATGTGGTGCGCAAGATGCAAAGGCTGTACTGGCGCCTGGAGTCGGCCCCTCTGGTCACGCTGGCCGAGATCGACACCCTAGCGCTCGGCGGCGGGCTCGAGCTGGCGCTGGCCTGCGACCTGCGCGTGGCCGCGCTGGAGGCCCGCCTCGGCTTGCCCGAAGCGCGCCTGGGCCTGCTGCCCGGGGCAGGCGGCACGCAGCGCCTGACGCGCCTGTGCGGCCCCGGCGTGGCCAAGCGGCTGATCCTGGGCGCCGAGCTCATCGACGGCGCGCTGGCCGAGCGCCTGGGCCTGGTGCAGTGGGCCGTGCCGCGCGAACAGCTGGCCGATTTCGCGCGCGACATCGCCAGCCGCTACGCCGCGATGCCGAAGGCCGCGCTGGCCGCCAACAAGCGCTGCATCGCCGCCGCCACCGATCCGGCGCGCGACGGCTATGCCGACGAGATCGTCGAAACGCGCACGCTCTACGATCACCCCGACACGCGCCTCAGGGTGTCGGACTTTCTCGCCAAACGCACCCACTGATCCACCCCCACCTCGTCAGGACCGCCATGAACTTCGACCACCAGACGGCCATCGTCACCGGCGCAGGCTCCGGCATCGGCCGCGCCACGGCCCAGGCCCTGGCCAGGGCCGGTGCCCATGTGATCGTCGCCGACATCGACGCGGCCGGCGGCGAGGCCAGTGCCGCGGCCATTCGCGCTCAAGGTCACCAGGCCACCTTCATGCGGGTCGACATGACCGACGCGGCGTCGATCGCCGACTTCGCGGCGGCTGCGCAAGCCTCGTGCGGCGCCATCGACGTGCTCGTCAACGCCGCCGGCTGGGGACGCACCGCGCCTTTCGTCGAGGGCACGCCTGAGTTCTGGGCCAAGCTCGTCGCACTCAACTTCGTTGGCCCGATGACGCTCGCCAAGGCGCTGCTGCCAGGCATGATGGAACGCGCGCGCGGCAAGATCGTCAACATCGCCAGCGACGCCGGGCGTGTCGGCAGCCTGGGCGAGACGGTGTATTCAGGCGCCAAGGGCGGGCTGATCGCCTTCACCAAATCGCTGGCGCGCGAAACCGCGCGCTACCAGATCAACGTCAACTGCGTCTGCCCCGGCCCGACCGACACGCCGCTGATGGCCGCCGTGCCCGACAAGGTGAAGGACGCGCTGATCAAGGCCATTCCCTTCCGCCGCCTGGGCAAGCCCGAAGAGGTGGCCGACGCGGTGCTGTTTTTCGCCGGCCCCGGCGCCGCCTACGTCACCGGCCAGGTGCTCAGCGTCAGCGGCGGGCTGACGATGGCCGGCTGAGCGGCAGACAAGTCACCCACGAAAGCCCGTTGCCATGAACTACACGCTGCCCGAATTCCTGGCTCACGCCATCGCGCTGGAGCACGAGGCGGCGGAACGCTACCTCGAACTCGCCGACATGATGGAAGCGCATCGCAACGACGAGGTGTCGGCGCTGTTCCGCGACATGGTGCGCTTCTCGCGCATGCATCACGACTCGATCGTCGAGCGCGCCCACGGCGTGGCGCTGCCCACGCTGCGATCGTGGCAGTACCGCTGGACGCAGCCGCCCGAGGCCGGCGGCGAAGAGGCCTTCGACAGCACGCTCGACGCCTACAGCGCGCTGCGCTACGCGCGCGAGAACGAAGCGCGTGCGCTCGACTACTACGCCTCGGTCGGCCAGCAATCCAGCGACCCCGAGGTCAAGCGCCTGGCCGGCGAATTTGCGGCCGAAGAGACCGAGCATGTCGAAGCGCTGGAAGACTGGCTGGCACGCACGCCGCGGCCCTCGGCCACCTTCGACGCCGACCCCGAGCGACCGGGCTCGCGGTAGGTGCCGCGGGCCATGTACACCGCACCATCGCCGAGGCGCCGCCCCGGCGTGTCACTCGCACAGGCGGCGGATGTCCTCGGGCACCGCGATGGCGTGGATGCGACGCCTGTCCTGCGCGTCGCGCACGCAGAAGATGCGCGTCTCGGTGCTCTCGCAGATCAGCTCGTCGCCGCGCGTCACGGTGTGCTTCTGCAGGAAGACCTTGGCGCGCCACTCCGTCACCTGCGTGTGGATCGTCAGGCGTTCACCGTAGGTGGCGCTCTTGACGAAGCGCGCATGGTGCTCGAGCAGCGGCGTGCCGATGATGCCGGTGCTGTGCTCCAGCACATGCCAGGGCGGCACGCCGCAAGTCATGAAGAAATGCAACGACGACGCATCCATCCAGCGGTGGTAGCGGGGGAAGAACACGATGCCCGCCGGATCGCAATCACCGAATCGAATCTCGACATTCATCGTCGTGCTCTTGCTCATGGTGTGCCCCGCGGTTGTTTGCCGAAATTCTATGATGCGACCGCCGCGCTGGCCCAGAGCCTGGCCGACGGCCCGCGCTCCGGCCATGCGATGACCAAGACCCTGCTGTGGCAGGCGCGGGGTTCGGGCCTGAGTGAATGCAGCCAGGCCGAGGCGCAGGCGCTCCGCATGCAGACGAACGACTTCCAGTGTGCCCCCCACGCCTTTGCCGCCAAGCACAGGCCCGTGTTCGGGGATCATTGATGGGCGTCGAGCCGAAGCGCTGGCGCGACGCGCAGGGCGAGCACATCGACGTGCGCGGCCTGCCGCCGCCGCAGCCGCTGGTGGCCATCCTGCGCCTGGTGCACGAAGTGCAGGACGACGACGGCGTGGTCATCGTGCACCACGACCGCGACCCCCTGTTGCTGTATCCGCAGCTGGCCGAGATCGGCTGGCGTGCCGAGCGCCTGGAGGCCGATGCGGACACGGTGCTGTTGCGGCTCGAGCGTGACCCGTGAAGCGCGGCGGCGGTGCGTTCCTGGCAGGGGCAACGAGCCGTCTGCTGCCGATGTCGATCCCGTTCCGCTTTTTCGGCGCGGCCATCGTCTTCCACCTGCTGGCCTGGTTGGCGCTGCTGGCCGGCTCGTCGCGCCTGCCGCGCTTCGCGGGCGGGCTTGACTGGCCGCTGGCCGCTCTGCATCTGGTGACGCTGGGCGTGCTGGTCATGACCGCGCTCGGCGCCAGCCTGCAGTTGCTGCCGGTGGCCACGCGCCAGCCGGTGCGCAGCACGCGCTGGCCGGCGGCGATCTGGGCCGTGTACACCCCTGGCGTGGCGGCCGTGGCGCTGGGCATGGGGCTGGGCCGGCCGAGGTGGCTGGGCGCCGGTGCGGTGGCCGTGACCTTGGCGCTGCTGGCCTGGGCCGCGCTGATGGCGGCCAACCTGCGTGGCGCGCGCGGCATGCCCGCAGTGGTGATGCACGGCTGGGCCGCGCTTGGCGCGCTGGCGGTGATGCTGGTCTCGGCCCTGGCGCTGGCAGCGCTCTACCTGGGCCTGCCGCTGCTCGATCGTTCCACCGCGCTGGCGCTGCACATCGCGTTTGCGGCCTACGGCTTCATGGGGCTGCTGGCGATGGGCTTGTCCTACATCCTGGTGCCGATGTTCGCGCTGTCCGCCACCCCCGACGAGCGCCAGGCCATCGCCTCGTGTGCGCTGACCGTGGCCGCACTCGGCCTGGCCGCGCTGGCCGCGTTCGGCATCGCGGCGCTGCCGCTGCGCCTGGCCGCACTGGCGCTGGGTGCCAGCGCGGTGGCGCTGCATCTGCACCTGATGCTGGCTGCGCTGCGCACAGGGCTGCGGCGCGCGCTCGGTCGCTCGTTCACGCTGGTGCGCATCGGCTGGACCGGCCTGGCCGCGAGCCTGCTGCTGGCGCTGGGCGTGGCGCTCGACATCGATGCCGCCAGCACATCCACGCTGTGGGTGCTGGTCTGCATCGGCGGCTGGCTGCTCAGCTTCCTGCTCGGCATGCTGCAGCGCATTCTGCCCTTCCTGGCCTCGATGCATGTCTCGCGCAGCGGCAGGCGCCCGCCCACGCCGTCGGCCTTGAGCGCGCAGCGGCCACTGGCGCTGCACTTTGCCGCGCACCTGGCCGCGCTGGCCGGCCTGGCGCTGGCCATCGTCGCCGACAGCCCCGCGCTGGCGGCACTGGCGGCCGCGGTGGGTACGCTGGGGGCGGTGGCCCTGGCCGCCTTCTTCCTGGCGCTGTGGCGCCGCATGCACGCAAGACCACCGAAGGCGCCATCGGCAAAACCGCCGGTGGCTTGATGTGCCTTAAGGCATTCGCGTCATTCGACGCTATTCTGGTATCACGATACCGTTTTAGAGAAAGTCAACCCATGGGTCAGGTCAGCCAGACGCTCGACACCGAGCACCGTGCCGCACTCGATGTGCTGGGCCGCCTCGAGCAGGCCCTCGCGCGGCGAAACCGAGCCCCGGAGGGCGATACGCAGTTCACCGCCCTGGCCAGCGCCTTGGTGCGGCTGATCGAGCACGACACCGGCGCGCACTTCGATTTCGAGGAGCGCGAGTTGTTCCCGCGCTTGGTCGATGCCGGCGAAGCTGACATCGCCGCCTTGCTGAGTGAAGAGCATGATGCCATCCGCGAGGCCGCGGCCGAGTTGCTGCCGCTGGCGCGCGCGATGGCCACGGGCACGCTGGCCGACGGCGACTTCGACGCCTTCAAGCGCGGCGTGATGGAGATCGTCGAGCGTCAGGTCTCGCATATCCAGAAAGAGACGATGGCGCTGCTGCCGATGCTCGACGACCTGCTCGACGACGACACCGACCGTGAGCTGAGCATGGCCTACGCGTCGGCGTGAGGTTAGGGCAGGCCGAACCCATTCGAGGACCGCATGGCAGACGACACCCGGCACGCGACCGAAGTCCGTGCATTGACAGCCCAGGATTTGGACGCAGTCGTCGCCATCGACGCAGCCGCGGAGGGCCGCACGCGGCGTGCCTACTTCCAGCGCCGGCTGAATGCAGCGCTGGCGCAGCCGGCACTGCATGTGCAGCTTGCTGCAGTGGACGGCGCGGGCCTGGCCGGCTACATCCTCGCGCGCCGCACCAGCGGTGAATTCGGCCGCCCGCGTCCCAGCCTGCGGCTCGAGGTGGTGGGCGTGCGCGACGACCGGCGCGGCCAGGGCGTGGGCCGGCAACTGCTGGAGACGACGGCGCACTATGCCGCGCGCCACGGCGTGGCCGAGCTGCGCACCACCGCGCCTTGGACCGACCGGCGCATGCTGCCGTGGCTGCAGGCGATGGGCTTCTTGCTGGCGCCCGATCAGGTGGTCGAATGTGCCGTCGGCGACGGCTACCAAGCCGAGCGTGGCGACGCGCTCGACCTGCCCGCCGATGAAAGCCGCGGCCGCGAGATTGACTACGGCGCACCCGAGGCCAACGATTTCGAGCGTGTCGGCAAGGTGCTGGTCGACGTGCGCGCGATGCGCCCCGAAGACCTGCCGCAGATCTGCCGCATCGACCGCCAGATCACCGGCCACGACCGCCGCGACTACATCGCCGAAAAGCTGGGCGAGGCGATGGACGACTCGGCCATCCGCGTCTCGCTGACAGCGCGGCTCGACGGCGCCATCGTCGGCTTCCTGATGGCGCGCGCGGACCTCGGCGACTTCGGCCGCACCGAGCCGGTGGCCGTGCTCGACACCCTCGGCGTCGATCCTGACTACGCGCAGCGCGGCGTCGGCCATGCGCTGCTGTCGCAACTGTTCGCCAATCTGGGCGCGCTGCAGGTCGGCCGCGTCGAGACGGTGCTGGCACCGCGCGACCTGCCGCTGCGGGGCTTTTTCTTCGGCACCGGATTCAAACCCTCGCAGCGGCTGGCCCTGGTTCGTCGCCTGTGAGCCATTCCCTCTTCGCCACCCCAAGGAGCAATGCCATGAGCCTGATGCGCACGATGATCCTCGCCACCGCCGCGCTCGGGCTCACGCCGGCCGGCGCACAGGCACCCGCCAAGTTGAAGGTGGGCCTGATGCTGCCCTACACCGGCACCTACGCGGCGCTGGGCCATGCCATCGAGAACGGCTTCCGGCTCTACGTGGCCGAGCAAGGCGGCAAGCTCGGCGGGCGCGAGATCGAGTACGTCAAGGTCGACGACGAGTCCGACCCGTCCAAGGCCACCGACAACGTCAACAAGCTGGTCAAGCGCGACAACGTCGACGTCATCGTCGGCAGCGTGCACAGCGGCGTGGCCATGGCCATGGCCCGGGTGGCCAAGGACAGCGGCACGCTGCTCATCGTGCCCAACGCCGGGGCCGACGCCGTGACCGGCGCGATGTGCGCGCCGAACATATTCCGCAGCAGCTTCAGCAACTGGCAGCCGGGTTACGCGATGGGCGAGGTGCTGGCCAGGAAGGGCGTCAAGAACGCGGTCACCATCACCTGGAAGTACGCGGCCGGCGACGAGATGGTGCGTGGCTTCAAGGAAGCGTTCGAAAAGGGCGGCGGCAAGGTCACGAAGGAGCTGAACCTGCCCTTCCCGAACGTCGAGTTCCAGGCGCTGCTGACCGAGATCGCCGCGGCCAGGCCCGAGGCGGTGTTCTCGTTCTTCGCTGGTGGCGGTGCGGTGAAGTTCGTCAAGGACTACGCCGCGGCCGGGTTGAAGAAGAACATTCCGCTGTACGGCACAGGC
This sequence comes from Burkholderiales bacterium RIFCSPHIGHO2_12_FULL_69_20, assembly GCA_001770815.1. GTDB lineage: Bacteria > Pseudomonadota > Gammaproteobacteria > Burkholderiales > Burkholderiaceae_C > Pseudaquabacterium. The sequence continues at coordinate 67,855 of MESD01000032.1, read as the reverse complement.
TTCCTCACCGACGGCACGTTGGCAGCACAAGGCGATGCCGCCGAGGGCGTGCAGACCACGCTGCACTACGCTGACGGCCTGAACACGCCGCGCGACAACGCCTTCCGCCTGGCCTACGCCAAGCGCTACAAACTGCAGCCCGACGTGTACGCCGTGCAGGGCTACGACGCGGCACAGATCCTTGGCAGCGGCCTGGCCGCGGTGAAGGGCGACGTGAGCAAGAAGGCCGAGTTCATTGCCGCGGCACAGAAAGCGCGCATCGACAGCCCGCGCGGCGCGTTCTCGCTGTCCCCGGCGCACAACCCGGTGCAGGACATCTACCTGCGCCAGGTCGGCGCCAGGGAGAACAAGGTCATCGGCGTGGCCAGCAAGGCCCTCACCGACCCGGCGCGCGGCTGCAAGATGTGAACTGGCCCCCACCTCCCTCGCGCTGCGCGCGCCCGCTCAAGGGGGCATCGACAGTGGCCCGGCAAAGCTGGCGCCACGGCGCTTGCATGCCCTTGCACCTGATCCCCGCCGTGCGAGCCGCCTACCTCGGCAGTGCACAGTGAGCCCGCGATCACGACGCCATGGACACCCTGCTCGACGCGCGTGACCTGCACGCCTGGTATGGCTCCAGCCACGTGCTGCATGGCGTCAGCCTGCGCATCGGGCGTGGCCAGACCGTCGGCCTGCTCGGCCGCAACGGCATGGGCAAGAGCACGTTGATCCGCACACTGGTGGGCCACGTGCGGCAGCGCGACGGGCAGATCCAGATGTTTGGCCGCGACATGTCGCGCGCCTGGCCGCACGAGGTGTCGCGCCTGGGCGTGGCCTATGTGCCCGAAGGCCGCGGCGTGTTCCCGAACCTGAGCGTGCGCGAAAACCTGGTGATGGCCGCGCGCCGCGGCCGCGACGGCCGCAACGACTGGCCGCTGCAGCGCGTGCTGCAGACGTTTCCGCGGCTGCAAGAGCGCTTCAATCACCTGGGAGCACAGCTGTCCGGCGGCGAACAGCAGATGCTGTCGATCGGCCGCGCGCTGATGACGCACCCGGCGCTGCTCATCCTGGACGAGGCCACCGAGGGCCTGGCGCCGCAGATCGTGGCCGAGATCTGGCGCGTCATCGGCGAGATCCGCCGCGACGGCATCGCCACGCTCATCGTCGACCGCGACTACCGCCGCGTGCTGGCGCATGCCGACCAGGCGCTGGTGCTGCAGAAGGGCCAGGTCGTGCTGAGCGGTGCGGCCGATGGCGTGGCCGCGAATGCCGCGGTGTTTGCCTATCTGGGCCTGTAGAACCGGACTCGCCTCAGGCGTGTTGCCACCCCGCCGGCGACGACGATGACCCGTGCGCCGATTTTGGCCTCGGCCATGACCACGGCGTTGATGCCGACCAACGCGCCTTGGCGCACCACGCAGGCATGCAGCACGGCTTCGCAGCAGCCGGCGCCGACGATCACGTCGCCGACCCGCTCAGTGCAGCGACTCAGTGCAGCGACTCAGTGCAGCGACTCGTACTTGGCCATCAGCTCTTCGGGGGACTCCTGGAAGTCGGGGTTGGGCACGATGCAATCGGCCGGACAGACCAGCTTGCACTGCGGCTCGTCCTCGGCGCCGACGCATTCGGTGCAGCGCAGCGCGTCGATGATGTAGATCGGGTCGCCGACGGCGATGGCTTCGTTCGGGCACACCGGCTTGCAGGCATCGCAGGCGGTGCAGTTGTCGTTGATCAGCAGGGCCATGGTCTCGTCTCCGTGGGAAGGTGTGGGGGGATGAATGTCTTCAGGCGACGACCTGTTCCTGCAATGCCGCCAGCCGCTCATGCCGGAAAGCGCCCCACAGCGCGGCACCGATGGCGCCGGCGTAGATCGAATCGGGGTGCGACATCGCCTGCACGTTGACCTTCTCGTTGACCATCTCTTCCTGGATGGCCGCGAGCAGCCCGCTGTCCAGCGCCAGGCCGCCGGTGAGCAGTGCGGTGCCGCTCTTGACGCCGGTGACCTTGAGCAGCTTGACGATGCGCGAGGCCATCGACAGGTGGATGCCCTTGAGGATGTCGGGCGTGGCGATGCCGCGACTGACCATGTTGATGACGTCGGTTTCGGCCAGCACGGCGCAGATCGAACTCACCTTCTCGGGCTCTTTCGAGCTCTGCGACAGCGGGCCGATCTCCTCGATCGCCACGCCCAGGTAACGGGCGATGTTCTCCAGGAACTGGCCCGAACCCGACGCGCATTGGCTGGTCATCTTGTAGCTCAGCACCTTGCCGCGCTCGTCGATGTAGATCGCGCGGCCGTTGAGCGCGCCGATGTCGACCACCGCACGCGCCGTCGGCTCGAGGAAGACGCCGCCGCGGGCGTGCGTGGTCATCGAATAGAAGTGCCCAGTGGCGAACTTGACGTTCTCGCCCTCGCCGGTGGTGGCGGTGTAGTCGATGTCGTCGGCCGCGAGGCCGGCGTCGGCGAGCACATCGTCGAAGCCCTGGCGCGCCAGCGTCATCGGATCGCGGCTGCGGATGCGCTCGCAGCGCTTGGCCAGCCAGACCGGCGCGCCGTCGTCGTGGCGAAAGAGAACGGACTTGACGGCGCCGGAGCCGATGTCGATGCCGATGGTATGGATCATTTGATGCTCCTTCAAACTCGGGTCTCGACGGACCGGCCCTCTTCGACCACCGCACGCCAGGCGAAGGTGGCCCCGCCGAGCGCGCCGGTGTAGATCGAATCGGGATCGATGTTCAAGGTGACGTCGCCGTAGTTCTCCTTGATGAGTTCCTTCAGCGACTTCACCGCGGCCTCGTTCTTGGCCACGCCGCCGGTGAAGGTGAACTGGTCGCGCACCCCGCCCGAGCGCGCCAGGATCGACATCGCGCGCAGGATGATGGCGCGGTGCAGGCCGGCCATGATGTCCTCGCGCTTGTCACCCAGGCTCAGTCGGTCGCGCAACTCGGCACCGGCGAAGACGGTGCAGGTCGAGTTGATGCGGATCGCCTTGGTCGACTTCATCGCCATCGGCCCCAGCTCGTGCAGGCCCATGTTCATCTCGTCGGCGATGTAGCCCAGGTAGCGCCCGCAACCGGCGGCGCAGCGGTCGTTCATCTGGAAGCTCTCGACGATGCCGGCCGGGTCGATCTGGATCGCCTTGGTGTCCTGGCCGCCGATGTCCAGCACCGTGGCCGTGCCGGGGTACATCACGTGGGCGCCCAGGCCGTGGCACAGGATCTCGGAGCGGATGTGCTCCTTGCTGAACGGCAGCCGCGCGCGGCCGTAGCCGGTGCCCACCACATAGGTTTCCTCCAGCTCGGTGTCGAGGATGCCCTTGATCGGCGCCTCGACCTGCGCGCGACGCGCGGTCGTCTCGGGCAGCGCGATGAAGGTGCGCTCCAGCGCGGCCAGCAGGTGGCGCCGGATCGAATCGGCATAGACGCGGTTCTCGACCTCGATGATCGAACGGTCGAACAGGTTCAGCAGGTAGTCGTAACGCGTGCCCACCTCCTTGGCCACGACCTCGCCGGTGGCCAGGTACTGGCTGCCGGCGATGTCACGGAAGAAATCCGACTTGCGCTTGGCACCGGGCGCAAACAGCGCCGGCGCCTCGGCCGTCAGGCGCCTGAAGACCTCGTCGAGCGCCTCGCGCACGGGGGCGCCGGCAAAGTGCGCCGTGGCCAGGCTGCGCTGGCAGGTCTGTTCCAGGTCGGCCAGTTGCTCCAGGTATTGCTCGGAGCGGAAGTCGCGCTCCAACTGCGCGATGAAGCCGTCGAGCGCGCCGTTCAGGGCGCCGGTACTGCCGAGCTTTTCGCGGAACAGGTGGAAGCGGCTGTTGACCAGCGCCTCCTGCTTGGCGATGGCGGCGGCCGTGTCGTAGTTCGATCTTGAGTTGGTGATGCCGCGACCGAGGATGTTCTGGTGCTCGTCGATCACCACCGCCTTGGTGGTGGTGGAGCCGAGGTCGATGCCGATGAAGCAGCGCATGGCTAACCCCCGTTTCAGTTGGCGGCGATGGGGATGATCTTGCCCCCCATTCGGGCAAGCTCCGCCGCAGCAGCCGCGGACACCGCCGCGCCCGCGCCGCGCTTGGCCTTGACCATCTGGAAGTAGCTCTCCAGCCGGTTCTTCACGTTCGCGGCCGAGAAGTAGCGTGGGTCCACCAGGTCGGTCTCGATGAACGCGGCGGGCTTGCCGGTGCGCTTCTCGACCTCGCGCATGATCAACAGCTGCCCGGCCGAAAAGCTGTTGCAGCTCTTGATCGAATTGATCAGCAAGCCGTCGGCCTGGTACTCGTCGATGTACCGGCAGATCATGTCCACGCGCGAAGGCAGGTTCAGGTTGGTGTAGCAACCCAGGCAGTACTCGGCCAGTGACTCCAATGGATGGTCGGGGTCGTGGCGGAAGCCGAAGTCATACAGCCCGCCCACCTTGGCATAAGTCGAGGCCACCACCACCGCGCCTTCGTCGTAGAACATCTTCCAGAACTCGCGAAAACTCGTCCAGTTGGGCGGGCCTTCGACCACCAGGCGGTACTTCTCCTCGCCCATCGCACCGTCGGGCGTGATCGGGCCCAGCCCCAGGCGCATGCGCTCCTCGATCTCGCCGCGCAGCACGCGGTAGTACTCGGTGGCCTCGGGCGTGCCGCGGAAGGCGGTGAAGATCGGGCCGATGTAGTACACCGCACCGAAGTAGCCGTCGATCGGGCTCGGCCGGTGCTTGGCCGACTGCAGCACCGCCACCAGGTTCTCTTCGGCCTTGACCGATTCGCGCATGTACTGGCGCAGCCGGTCGATGTCGAACTTGACGCCCGAGATGCGCTCCAGCGTCGGGATCACGGTTTCCTTGAGCTGCTTGACCACGTAGTCGCGCATGTTGGGCGCTATGCGGCCTTCGCCTTGGTAGGGCACGTGCAGCATCACCGTCTCGCAGCCGTACTTGTGGCGGATCAGCTCGAACCACTTCATGAAGGTGAAGCAGCCGGTGTAGCTCAGCAACAGGATGTCGGGCTTGGGCAGCACCTCGCCGCTGGGGCCGACCTCTCCGCCCAGCATCATGCCGAGATCGGCCTTGACGTAGGTGCAGACGTCCTCGCTCTGGCCGTCGCGCTCGGCGTCCATGATCATCTTGCCGCTCTTCTTGCGCATGCCGTTTTGCAGCGCATTGGTCTCGGGCAGGCTGCGCGCGAAATCGAAACACATCAGCAACTCGTTCAGGTTGCCCGGCACGAAGGTGGCCGAGACCTTCTGGTTGTTGGCGCGGGCATTGGCGAGTTCGGCATAGTTCTTGTTGATCAGTTCCTTCTGCAACCACATCGCGTCCTCTTTCTGGACGGCGGGCGGCTTCTTGGCGGAACCGGTGGGCTTGGGCATGGCGATCGGGGTGTTCATGGCGCGGTCCTTATGCTGCATTCCAGAGCTTGATGGAGTCGGCGAAGGTGCCGGCCTGTTCGCGAATCGGCGCCATCTGGCCGGTGTTCTCGGCGTACTTGAACGCCGTGTGCGGGATGCCGTGCTTTGAGAGGACATCCTGCAGCATCGGCCGCTCGAGCAGCGCCGGATCGCAGAACGAGGGCGCCGCAAAGATCACGCCCTCGGCGCCGCCGTTCTTCACCTGCTTCATCAGGAAGACGCCCTTCTCCTCGCGCGTCTGGTCGTACTTCGCAGCGGTCGAAGCCGAGCGGTGCAGGAAGGCCTTGGACAGCTCGCGCAGTGGCTCGCCGTCGGCCGGCACCTCGTCGAGCAGCCAGCGGTTGACGAGCATGAAGTCGTCGTCGACGACATAGCAGCCCGCCATCTCGATCGACTTGATCAGCGCCAGCGGCGGCTGCTCGCAAAAGCTGCCGTTGATGACCACGCGGGCGTTGTCGCGCTTCGGCCGCTGAATCAACTCGGCGGCGCGGATGTACTCGCGCACCAGCGGCGTGTGTTCCTCCACCGGCAGCACCATGCCGGCGCGTTGCACCAGGTAGACCTCGGAGGTGGGCGCCTGCCAGGGCTTGGCCGCGCGGTAGGCGTAGAGCTCGCGCATCGCGGCACGGTTGTCGTTGTAGACGCGGATCGAGGCATTCAGGTCGGCATCGGTGATCGGTCGGCCGGCCAGTTCGGCCAGGTCCTCGCGCAGGATCTGCATTTCCTGCACATAGAAGGTGCCGCCGACCTCGTCCTGGTAGTTCTGCGGCACGTCGAGGTAGCGCACGTACTTGTCCTTGAACAGCATCTTCCACATGCCCGACAGGTTGCGGATCACGTCGCAGATCGACGGGAACAACATGCCGTCCAGGCAGTCGAGCCGGCCGGTCAGGCCGAGCTCGATGGTCGAGCGCGGGATGCGGCAGATGTAGCTCTGGTAATAGGCGTCGCCCTGGATCACCTCGAGCGAATCGCCGCCGCCGAGAATGCCCACCGGCAGCATGCCGGCCGCATGGATCAGTTCGCGCGGCACGTACACCGGCATGTAGCCGATGGCCTTGCGCCCGGGTACCGCCGCTTTCCAGTCCTTGACGGCGTTGAAATGCAGGTCATCGAACAGCGCCTCGCAACGCTGCACGATCTGCGTGACTTTGGGGGTGTTGTCCATCAGCGGTGCTCCCAGGCAGGGGTACGGCGGGCCAGGAAGGCGGCCAGGCCTTCGTTGGCGTCGTGGGTCGTCATCAAGGTGTCGAGGTACAGGCGTTCGACGTCGGCCAGGCGTTGGCGAAGCTCGCGCAACCGCGGTGCGCGCACCGCAGCGACAGCGCAGGCCAGTGCCACGGCACTGCGCGGCAGCAGGTGTTCGTCGAACCAGGCCAGCGCGGCCGCTTCAGGGTCGTCGGCCAGCACCTGCACCAGGCCCACCGCCAACGCGCTGGTGCCGCTGATGCTGCGGCCCGACCACAACAAGTCCTCGGCCGTGCTCTGGTTGACGCGCCAGCCGAGCAAACAACTCGCCGCCGGGGCAAAGACACCCAGCTTGATCTCGGGCTGACCGAGTTGCGCATCGGGCGCCGCGAAGATCGACCCGCCGGCCAACGCCAGTTCCAGGCCGCCGCCCAGGCACTGTCCGCGCACGGCCACGAGGATCGGCAGCGGGAACTCGACCATCGCGATGATCAGTGCATGCAGGCCGGCCAGCATCGCCGCGCAACGATCGGCCAGGTGCTCCTCGACGCTGGCACCGAAGCTGAAATGCGGGCCTTCGGCGTCGAGCAGCACACCCCGCAGGCCGGGGCTGGCGCGGTGGGCTGCCAGCGCCGCATGCAGCGCACCGATCATCTGCGCGTCGACGATGTTGGCCTTGGGCCGCGCCAGCCGCAGGCGCAGCAGCGCGCCGTCGCGGTCCAGCCAGACCCGCAGGCACGAAGCCGCATCAGTCATGCTGCGCCTTGCCCGGCTGGATCTCGTCGTGCAGGGGGCCGACCCAGCTCTGGCCGGCGGCCAGCTTCTGGCGCAGCAGCACGAAGTCGACCTCGCGGTCGTCCTTCGGGCCGTCGTTGAAGGCGGTGAAGCCGCTACGCGCCTCGGTCACCATGTTCAGCGCCAGCCAGGCGCGCGAGTCTTCCTTGTTGCGGTTCCAGGCTTCGAGCTTGGGCTTGCGCAGTTCCTCCAGCGTCTTGGTGGTGCAGTCGGGAAAGGTGAGCAGGATCTTGGCGCACAGCTCCTCGATCCTGGCGTCGAGCATCGACAGGTCGACCGTGCCGCGTTTCATCAGCGCCTTGCCGGCGGCCAGCGCGTCGCCGCTGACCGGCTCGCCGTAGGCATTGCGGCCGAACTCGTCGAACAGCCGCTGCGTTTCGACGGTCGGGTTGGCGACGAACTTGCCGTCCACCTTCAGCGCCGGCACGATGTCGGTGAGGATGCCCATCTGGTAGGCCTTGTGCGCGCTGAAGGGCTCGCACAGCACGCACGCCGCCATCGCGCGCTCGGCACCCACCGCCACGGGCAGGAAATCAGTGGCGCCGCCGATCGGCGCCGAACCATGCTTCGGCCCGGCCTGGCCGAAGCGCGCCAGGTCTTGCGCGACCGAGAAGTCGCAGGCCATGCCGATCTCCTGGCCGCCGCCGATGCGCATGCCGTTGACGCGGCAGATGACCGGCTTGTCGCAGGCCAGGATGGCGCTGACCATGTCGTTGAACAGCCGCATGTACTGGCGGTATTCCTGCGGGTGGCCGGCGTAGTACTCGGCGTACTCCTTGGTGTTGCCGCCGGTGCAGAAGGCCTTGTCGCCGGCGCCGGTGAAGATCACGCAGTTGACGTCGCGCGCGTTCGACGCGGCACGCATTGCCAGGATCACGCCCTTGACCATGTCGGTGGTGTAGCTGTTGTACTGGCTCGGGTTGTCGAGCGTGATCCAGGCGTTGAACAGGCCGGCCGCCTCGCTGCCGTCGGGGCGGCGCGCGGGCCGCTTCTCAAAGCGCACACCGGGCTTGGCGATGTCGTCGACGAGGTCGTGGTTCTTGAACTCGCGCAGCGCGCTCACTGGTTTGCCTTCGGGCTGCGCCCTCCGGTATTCGCCCTCGGGGCGGCCCGGCGGGCTCATGGATTCGGTGGCGTTCATTCAGGGCTCCTTGGGTTAGGCCGGCACGAGCACGGCGCGTTTCTTGATCTCATGACGGTGCACCGCATCGAACACGCGGTTGATGTCGGCCAGCGGATGCGTCTCGACGAAGGGCGCGATCTGCACCTTGCCGTCGAGCACCAGGTCCAGCGCAGCCGGGTATGCCTCGGGCGGGCAGCCCCAGTTGCCGAGCGCGCGCGCGTCGAAGGCCATCAGGTTGGACAGGCGCAACTCCACCTTGTCCATCGTGAAGCCCACCACCGACAGCGTGGCGCCGTGCACCAGCAGGCTGTAGGCACTGAGTTGCCCGGCGGCACTGCCCGAACATTCGAAGATGAACCATTCGGTGCTGCGAAGTCCGTTCTGCTTGGCAAATTCGAGCACCGCGGCCTTCAGCGCCTTGGCGTCGAGCGTGCGGCTGTTCAAGGTGAGCGCGGCGCCATGCGCAGCCACCGCCGCCAGCTTGGCGTCGTCGACGTCGATGGCCACCACGCGGGCACCGAAGGCCCGCGCCACCTGCACGCAGTACCCGCCCACGCCGCCAACGCCGACGACGATGGCCAGGCTGCCTGAGCCGGCGCCGGGCCGCTCCCAAGCCGGCTCGCGCCCACCTGGGGGGCAGCGACCGGAGGGAGCCTGGGGGCCGTCAGGCACGCCAGCGCGCCGCACTGCCTGGTAAGGGGTGGTCAGCGCATCGGCGACGATCGACACCTGCGCCAGCGTCAGGCCGGCTGCTGCCAGCCGGGCCTCGTCGACCCCGCACAGGCCGCGCGCCGGCACCACGATGTGGCTGGCAAAGCCGCCCTGGATGTCGTTGCCGGGCATCTCCTGCTGCGCGCAGATGGTGGACAGGCCGCGCCGGCACAGATCACATTCGCCGCAGGGCAGCACCGCCGGCACGATCACTGCCTTGCCGGCCCAGGCCTCGGCACCAGCGCCGCAGGCCACCACCCGACCGCTGACCTCGTGGCCCAGCGCCAGCGGCAACGCGTGCTTGGTGCGCACGCCGTCGTAGTAGTAGCCCAGGTCGGTGTGGCAAACACCGCAGCCGGCGACGGCCACCGCCACTTCGCCGGGCCCTGGCATGGCGTCGAAGGCGACGCGTTCGAACGGTGCGCCAACGGCTTTCATCAACCAACGGTGGGCTTCGATGTTCATGATCAGACCTGCTTGACCTTGCGCTGCACCGCAGCTATTGTTGCATTGTGGTACCGCAATGCGTGTTAAAGCCATTGTCAACACAAACGAATGAAAAAAACTTGATCTGAATTAGGTCGCGCCGCGCAAATTGCGGCTTCACTTGAGTCACCCGAACTGAAGGAGCACAGCGTGCAGTCTCTTGATCACGACACACCGCGCGGCCGAGCTGCCGGCACTGGGGCGGCCACCTCGGTGTCGGTGGCCATCGCCGGCAGCGGTGGCAGCGGCGTGATGACCGCCGGCACGATGCTGCTCGACGCAGCGGCGCGCGCCGGCCTGTACGGGCTGATGGTGCGCACCAGCGGGCCGCAGATACGCGGCGGCGAGGCCGCGGCGCTGCTGCGCTTTGCGCGAGCGCCAATGGACGCACTGGACGACACCTTCGACCTGCTGCTGGCGATCGACTGGCAAAACGTGAGCCGCTTTGCCGACGAGATCCCGCTGCACACCGGCAGCCTGGTGGTGGGCGACGCCGACGAGGGCGCCGCGCCCGAAGTCTTCGCCGCCAGCGGCGCGCGCTGCGTGGCGCTGCCGCTGAAGAAGATGGCCAAGGCGATCCCCGGCAGTTGGACCAACATGCTGGCGCTGGGCCTGGCGGGCGGGCTGGCCGGCATCCCCGAAAGCGCGTTGGAGGCCGCGCTTCGCGCCTCCTGGAAGCGCAGCGACGCCGGGCTGCAGGCCAACCTGGCCGCGCTGCGCGCCGGCCTGGCCGAGGCTGGCAAGCTGGCCGGTGATGGTGGCCACAGCGGCATCGCCCGCCTGGCGAAACCGGCAGAGGGCGCCGTCGCCACCGGCCCGCGCTGGCTGATCAGCGGCAACGAGGCCGCCGGCTACGGCGCGCTGCGCGCCGGCGTGCGTTTCGTCGCCGCCTACCCGATCACGCCCGCCACCGAACTGCTGGAGTGGATGGCGCCAGCGCTGACCAAGGTGGGTGGCACGCTGCTGCAAGCCGAGGACGAACTCGCCTCGGTGAACATGATCATCGGCGCTTCGTACGGCGGCGTGCCTTCGCTCACCGCCACCGCCGGCCCCGGGCTGGCACTGATGACCGAGGCGATCGGCCTGGCAGTGAGCGCCGAAGTGCCGATCGTGGTGGTCGACGTGATGCGCGGCGGCCCGTCCACCGGCATCCCGGCCAAGAGCGAGCAGAGCGACCTGTCCTTCGCTGTCAGCGGCCTGCATGGCGACGCGCCGCGGCTGGTGCTGGCGCCCACCTCGATTGCCGACTGCCTGGCCACCACCCATTGGGCGGTGCAACTGGCCGAGGCGCTGCAGGCACCGGCGATCGTGCTGTCGGACCAGTTCATGGGCCAGTCGCGCGCGATCATCGACCGCCCGGTGGACGACGCATCGACGGCCCGGCGGCTGACGGCCGCGGCGCACACCCCCGACTACAAGCGCTATCGAGACACGCCGTCGGGCGTGTCGCCGATGGCCATACCCGGCGCGCCGGGCACCGCCTACACGGCCGACGGGCTGGAGCACACCGAGGCCGGCATCCCCAGCAGCCAGCCGCGTGACCATCGGATGCAGCTCGACAAGCGCGAACGCAAGCTGGTGCTGTACGACTACGGCGCGCGCTGGGCCGACATCGACACGACGCCGGGCGGCGACGCCACGCTGGCAGTGATCACCTTCGGCTCGATCACCGGCGGCGTGCGCGAAGCCGTGGCGCGTGCCGCGCTTCAGGGCGTGCACGTGCGGCTGATCGCGCTGCGCCTGCTGGCACCGGCGCTGCCCGAGCGCCTGGCCGAGGCGCTGGCTGGCGTGACGCAGGTGCTGGTCGTCGAGCAGAACCACGGCGCGCAGCTCTACCGCTACCTGCGCGCGATGCATGACCTGCCGGGCCGCGCGGCCAGCTTTCACCGCCCCGGACCCCTGCCGCTGCGACCCGCCGAACTGACAGCCGCGATCGTCGACTGGGCCCGCACGCACCAAACCGCGAAGGAATTTGCATGAACGATGTCTCAGCCCCGCTCGCGGTACTGACCGCGGCGAACTACAAGTCAGGCACCAAGCCGGTCTGGTGCCCGGGCTGCGGCGACTTCACTGTGCTCGGCGCCATCACCAAGGCGCTGGCCAGCCTGCAGCTGCCGCCGCACGAAGTGGCGGTGGTCTCGGGCATCGGTTGTTCATCGCGCATCCCGGCCTACACCACCTGCTACGGCTTCCACGGCGTGCACGGCCGCGCGCTGGCAGCCGGCACCGGGCTGAAGGTGGCGCGCCCCGACCTGACGGTGCTGGTCACCGGCGGCGACGGCGACGGCTACTCGATCGGCGGCAACCATTTCATGCACGCCTGCCGACGCAACGTCGACCTGACCTACATCGTCATGGACAACCACGTCTACGGCATGACCAAGGGCCAGGCCTCGCCCACCACCGAGCCCGACTGGGACAACAAGCTCTCGCCCGGCGGCACCGGCATCCGCTCGTTCCACCCGCTGGTGATCGCGCTGGCAGCCGGTGCCAGTTTCGTCGCGCGCGCCTTCTCGGGCGACCCCAACAGCACGGCCGAGATCATCGCCAAGGGCATCCGCCACCCCGGTTTCGCGTTCATCGAGATCCTCAGCCCCTGCGTCACCTTCAGGCCCGAGCAACGCGATTGGAAGAACCACGTCCACGCGGCGGCGGTGGACACCACCGACGACGCCGCCCGCGCCGCGCGACGCATCATGACCGACGACGGCTTCAACATCGGCGTGCTCTATGCCGGCCAGCGCAAGGCCTACGCCGCGCCGCGCAGCCCGGCGATACGCACGGTGGGCGAACTGGCCGCGGAGTTCGAATTGTGAGCCCCGCCATGAAGGCCTCCCTGCCGCGCACGCTGGTCGATTTCATGGCGCAGGCGCTGGCCATGGAGCGCGAGGCGGTGGCGCGCTACACCGAGTTTGCCGACACCATGGAAGTGCACAACAACCAGGAGGTGGCGGCGCTGTTCCGCACCATGGCGCACTACGAAAGCAAGCATGTCGAACAGATCCTGGCGCAGATGGGCTGGGCCAGCGACCCGCCGCCGCCCGAAGACGGCTTCGGCTGGCCCGACCTGGAAGGCCCCGAGACGGTGCCGATCGACGAGGTGCACTACCTGATGCAGCCCTGGCACGCGCTGCAGTTGGCGCTGGCCGCCGAGCAACGCGCCGAGGCCTTCTTCGGCCGCCTGGCGCAGATGGCGACGAGTGAGCCGGTGCGCCTTGCCGCACTGGAGATGCAGGACGAAGAACGCGAGCATGTCGAACTGGTGCGCGCCTGGCTGAAGAAGGTGCCCGAGCCCGACAAGGATTGGGCCAACGACCCGGACCCACCCCACTACACCGATTGAGGAGACAAGCGATGCAAGTGCTGCTGCCGCCCGGATGGGCCGCGCCGATCGGTTATGCCAACGGCATCGCCGTGGCCCCCGGCCGCATCGTCTTCATCGCTGGCCAGGTGGGCTGGAACGCCCAGCAGCAGTTCGAGTCAGCGGACATCGTGCCGCAGTTCGAGCAGGCGCTGAAAAACGTGCTGGCGGTACTGGCGCAGGCCGGCGGCGAGGCGCGGCACATCTGCCGCATGACGGCCTTCTGCTGCGACAAGCCGGCCTACCTGGCGGCGCGAAGGCAACTCGGCGCCGTTTGGCGCGCGTGCATGGGACAGCACTACCCGGCGATGAGCATGATCTTCGTCGCCGACCTTCTGGACGACCCGGGCAAGATCGAGCTGGAGGCGACTGCCGTCGTGCCCGTGGCTTGACGAGCCGACGGCAGAAAGGCGAAACCGGAATGCCTGCGGCTGCGCTGCTGCGCCGCCTCAGCGGGTGTCCAGTTGCGAACCAAGCCGCCGAAGCAACAGGGCGTGCGCCCAGTCCATGAACGCCTGCACCCTTGCGGCGCGCTTGCGGATGGTGGGCGTCACCAGGTGCAGCGGAAGCGACGGGCATTGCCAGCCAGGCAGAACACGCACCAAGGCGCCGCTGGCCAGGTAGTGGCTGGCCACGAACTCCGCCAGCACGATGATGCCCAGCCCGTCCAGTCCCGCACTCAAGGCGGCTGCGCTGTCGGTCGTGACAAAGCGCGCCGGCACGTCAACCGCCAGCTTGCGGCCCTCGCGCGACAAGGTCACCGGCCGCACCTTGCCGGTGGACGCAAGCACGAACCCGATCTGATGGTGGTGGGCCAGGTCCTCGGGTGTGCTGGGCAATCCGTGCTGCGCGATGTAGTGCGGTGCGGCACACAGCGCAACGCGCAGGTGACCGACTCGGCGGGCTGGCAAGCGCGAGTCCGGTAATTGCCCGCCACGCAGCGCGCAGTCCACCTGTTCAGCATGGCCGAGGTCGACATCCCGGCGCTGATGTCGGCATGGGAGCCCGGCACCCCTTGAAAGGACCATCATGCCCAAACAGGCCCATCTCATCGCGGCAATCCTCGCCACGCTGTGCAGCGCCCCTTCTTTCTGGCCACCATCCTCACCGAGTTGTTCGGCTCGCACGCGGCGGTGGCGCAACTGAAGTCGCTCATCGTCGCGCCGGGCCTGTGGATCATGATGCCGCTGATGGCAGCCGCCGGTGGCGGCGGCGTGTTCGTCGCCAAGTCGCGCAAGGGCCGGCTGGTCGACGCCAAGAAGAAACGCATGCCGTTCATCGCTGCCAACGGGCTGCTGGTGCTGGTGCCGTGCGCGATCATGCTCAGCCGCTGGGCTGCGGCCGGCTCATTCGACACGACCTTCTATGTGGTGCAGGCCATTGAACTGATCGCTGGTGCGACCAACCTCACGCTGATGGGCCTGAACGCGCGCGACGGGATGCGCATGGCCGGGCGACTGCGCACCAGCCCAGCGGCTGTCGGGAGGGCCCACTGAGGCTCGGGCTGCTGCCGCGTCATTTGGCAAACTTGCGGAAGTCGGGCTTGCGCTTTTCCTTCAGGGCATTGACGCCCTCGCGCGACTCGTCGGTGTCGTAGTACAGCTTCAGCGCGTACAGCCCCATGCCGGCGATGCCGCTCTGGTGTGCGGTGTCCATGTTGAAGCTGCGCTTGGCGATGGCGATCGCCGTGGGGCTGCGCTCGCAGATCTCCTCGGCCCATTGCTGCACGGTGGCGTCGAGTTGGTCAGCCGGCACGCACGCATTCGCCAGGCCCATCGCCACCGCCTCGGCGCCGTTGTAGCGGCGGCACAGGTACCACATCTCGCGCGCCTTCTTCTCGCCGACCACACGCGCCAGGTACGCGGTGCCGTAGCCGGGGTCGACCGAGCCCATCTTCGGGCCGACCTGGCCGAAGATGGCCTTGTCGGAGCAAATCGTCAGGTCGCAGATCGTGCACAGCACGTTGCCGCCGCCGATGGCGTAACCCTGCACACGCGCGATCACCGGTTTGGGCACGTCGCGGATGGCGCTGTGCAGCTCTTCCATCGGCAAGCCGATGGTGCCGCGACCGTCGTAGTT
The DNA here is from genome assembly GCA_001770815.1 of Burkholderiales bacterium RIFCSPHIGHO2_12_FULL_69_20. Lineage (GTDB taxonomy): Bacteria > Pseudomonadota > Gammaproteobacteria > Burkholderiales > Burkholderiaceae_C > Pseudaquabacterium. The sequence goes on along the minus strand of MESD01000032.1, from coordinate 52,739 downwards.
GCCGTCATGCGCCGACTGGTCGCCGCCGGTGCAGAAGGCACGGTCGCCGGCGCCGGCCAGCACGATGGCGCCCACGCTCTTGTCGTAGCCGGCCTGGTACAGCGCCTTGATGAGTTCGTCGCAGGTCTGGCCGCGGAACGAGTTCATCTTGTCCGGGCGGTTGATGGTGATCCAGGCCACGCCGTTGCGGACCTCGTACAGGATGTCTTCGAAGGGCATGGGTCTCTCCTTTGCGGGTGGGCGTGCGCGGTGGCGGCCGACGGGTCAGCGGGTCATGGCGTCGGCGCGAGCTTGGGGCGCAGGTCACGCACCCGCACGGCCTTGCCCTGCGATCGTTCCACCGAGCCCGGCGCCAGCACGCAGACCTCGGTGCTGACGCCGATCAGCGATTTGATGTGGTGCGCTGCGTCGGCGGCCAGCCGGGCGTAGTCGGCTTGCGCCACCGCCGGCAGGGCCTCGACGTCGAGCCGAACCTGGTCGAGTGCGCCATGGCGCTCGAGCACCAGCTGGTAGTGCGGCGCGATGCCCGGGCGGCCGACCAGCACCGCCTCGATCTGCGACGGGTAGACGTTGACGCCGCGCACGATCAGCATGTCGTCGCTGCGCCCGGCCACGCGCAGCATGCGCAGGTGCGTGCGGCCGCAGGCACAGGGCGCCTTGGTGATGCGCGTCATGTCGCGCGTGCGGTAGCGCAGCATCGGCAGCGCCTGCTTCGTCAACGTGGTGATGACGAGTTCGCCCATCTGCCCTTCTGGCACGGGCTGCAACGTGCTGGGGTCGATCACCTCGAACAGGAAGTGGTCCTCCCAGCCGTGCAGGCCGTCCTGCTGCGGGCATTCGACCGCCACGCCCGGGCCCATGATCTCGGACAAGCCGTAGTTGTCGATCGCCTGCAGGCCCAGGCGCGATTCGATCTCGCGGCGCATGGTCTCGCTCCACGGCTCGGCGCCGAACATGCCCACGCGCAGCGCGCTCTTGCGCAGGTCCACGCCCTGCTGTTCGGCCACCTCGGCAATGGCCAGCGCGTAGCTCGGCGTGGCGCACAGCACGCGCGCGCCGAAGTCCATGATCAGCGCCACCTGCCGTTCGGTCGAGCCGCCCGACACCGGCACGACCACGCCGCCCAGGCGCTCAGCGCCGCAGTGCGCGCCCAGCCCGCCGGTGAACAGGCCATAGCCATAGGCGTTGTGGATCACGTCGCCGGCGCGCGCACCAGCACAGTGCAGCGTGCGCGCCATCAACTCGGCCCAGGTGTCGAGGTCGGCGCGTGTGTAGCCCACCACCGTGGGTTTTCCGGTCGTGCCCGACGACGCATGCAGGCGCGCCAGCCCAGCCACCGGACGCGCGAACAGGCCGAAGGGGTAGTGGTCGCGCAGGTCGCTCTTCACCATGAAGGGCAGGCGCTGCAGGTCGGCCAGGCTGCGCAGCTCCTGCGGATGGGCCAGGCCCGCCGCGCGCAGCCGCGTGCGCTGCCAGGGCACCTGCTCCCAGGCATTGCACAGGCTCGCCTGCAGGCGCCGCAGTTGCAGCGCCTCGAGCGGCTCGCGCGGCATCGACTCCACGTCGGGATGCAGGCCCACCGCTGTGCGATCGGTGACCATCGGGGTGTCGGCGAACGCAGCCATGTGATCTCCCAGTGGCAAGGGCTCAGCGGCGCACGCCGCGCACCGGCAGGTGCGGCAGTGCGAAGCCCTGGTTGAAGCCGGCGCGCGTAACCAGCATGAACTTGAAACCCGCGCCGCCCAGCGCGGCCAGCGCACCGGCCAGCGCCTGCAACGCGACCGACCAGACCGGCGGCAGCGGCGTGGCCCACACGCCCAGCACGATCGCCAGCGGCAGCAGACTGCCGGCATTGAAGGCATGCCCGGCCTGGTTCACGGCCTGCAGCGCGCGGGGGCGCAAGGCTGCGGACAAGCGCCGGTACCACCACACGCCGAGCACGAAACGCAACAACAGCAGCAAGCCGAAACCCAGCCACAGCAGGTTGCTGCCCTGCCCCCACCAGGGCGCGAGCAGCCAGAACAACCCGGCGCCCTCGGCCAGGCCGGTGGCCACCAGCAGCGGCACGGTGAGCGGCTCGCGCCACGTCGGGATGCCCTTGGCTGCCTGCAGGATGCGCGCCTGGCAATAGACAAAGCCCAAGGCCAACAAGGCCGCCAGCGGCAGCGCTGCCGTCACGCCAAGCAGCGCCAGCGCGCCGCTGCCCAGCAGCAGCGGTGCCAGCGCCGCCTCGCGCGACATCCACGAGGTGCGCGGATTGAAGATCACGTTGATCGCGCGCCAGGGCCGGCCGATCTCGGCCCACACGCACAGCAGCCCCAGCGACACCAGCGCCAGCGCCAGCACGATCAGCACGCTGCGCAGGCTGCCCTGCGCCTGCGCGAGCCAGGTGAAGACGAGCAGGCCGCAGCCGGCACCGCCGCCGATGAAGTTGCCGGCGGCGCGCGCGTCCCAGCTGGTCTGCTGCCAGGGGTTGGGGCCGAAGCTCATGATTTGCCCTCCCCGTCACCGTGTTTGTCCAGCGTGTCCCACACGTAGTGGAAGCCCGGGCCGGTGCCCAGCGCTTCATGCATGCGGAAATGCTGGTGGGTGGCGAGCATCTGCGACACGTTGCTCTGCGGATCGTCGCGATCGCCGAACACCAGCGCCTGCGCGATGCACGCGTTCACGCAGGCCGGCGTGGCCTCCGGGTCGACGCCCGGCGTCTGGCCGCGCTCCAGCCCGCTGTCGATGCGCTCGACGCAGAAGGTGCACTTGGTGGCCACCGCGATGCGCGCGTCGTCGTGGCGCAGGGTCTCGTTCTCGGTCGGCTGGCCATAGGCGAAGCTGGCGCGCTCGGTCTTGTAGCGCGCCTGGTAGGGGCAGGCCACGGCGCAGTAGGCGCAGCCGATGCACAGGTCGTAGTCGATGGTGACGATGCCGTCGGCGCGCTTCTTCGTCGCGGTGGTGGGGCAGACCTCCATGCACGGCGGATCCTCGCAGTGCTGGCAGCCCACCGGCACGAAGGCGCGCTGCACGTCGGGGAATTCGCCGAATTCCATGTCGATGACACGCCGCCACTGCACGCCCGGCGGCGTGGCGTTGGCGTGCTTGCACGCCGCCGTGCAAGTCTGGCAGCCCACGCAGCGCCGCAAGTCCGCGACCATCGCCCAGCGTGTCATGACCGACCCCTGCGCACCGCCACACGCACGATGTCGGCGCTGGAGCCGGTGGCGTCGGTCAGGTCCATCGACATCGTGGCCAGCGTGTTCAGGCTGGGCACGCCGAAGTCCTTGGCCAGCGGCGTGGCCCAGTGGTCGAACTGGCCGATCAGCAGCAGCGTGTCGGGCCGGATGCCCTGGCGCAGCACGGCACGCCCGCGCACGCTGCGCTTGGGCGTGGCGATGTCGATGACGTCGCCGTCGGCGATGCCGAGCTTTTCGGCCGCGCCGCTGTTGATGATCACGCCACGGTGCCCGGCCACGTTGTCGGCCACCTCGCGGATCATCTGCACGCCGACGTTGCCGCCCCAGGCGTACTGCATGCTGCGCGCGGTGAGCAGCCAGAACGGATAGTCGCCGGCCTTGGCGCCGGCGCCGGTGACGATGCCTTCCCACAGCGCGGGGAAGTCCTTCCACACCGGCAGCGCCTGGTACTCGGCCATCTGCTTGTCCCACCAGTGCATGTCGTGCTCGTGCAGGCGGCGGCCGAGCTCGGTGCCGATGCGCTGCAACCGCTCCTGGTAGGGCAGCTCGAAGCGCAGGCCGCGATCGACCATCGTCGGGTACAGGTACCACTGCAGGCGCGCAAAGGGCTTGGTGGCCAGGCCCTTCTCTTTCCACCAATCCAGGCCGTGCGTCTGCGCACCGTCGCTGAGCTCGGCGCTGGCCGCGCGGCACACCGCGTCCCAGATCTGCTCGCGCGTGTGCGCCTGCGCCGTGGGCAGCGAGAAGTCGCCGTGCGCACTCTTCAGCGCCACGCCGCCGGCACCGCGGTTGATGGCGGCGTTGTACTGCTCGAGCACGCCGGTGCGGCGCGCCAGTTCGGTGGCGATGTCGGTGAAGTCACGCGCCTGGCCGCGCATCGCCACCACCGGCTGGCGCAGCGCGAAGCCCTGCTGGTCCCAGAACTGCTCGACGTACTTGGTGCCGCCAATGCGGATCAGCTGCAGGCCTTCCAGGTCGGTGGCGTCGGGCAGCAGCACGTCGGCGAAATGGTTCGTCTCGTCCATCGTGTAGGCCATGGCCACGACGAACGGGAAGCGCGCGATCTTGTCGCCCAGCGCGTCGGTGTCCCAGAACGAAATGGCCGGGTTGGTGCGGTAGACGAACCAGACGTCAGGGAAGGTCACGGTGGGCAGGCCCTTGGGCGTGCCGTCGAGGAACATCCACGAGAAGTGCGTCGGCCCGAGCGCCTGGCTCCAGGCGCCGTTGCCCACCAGCGGCACCATCGTCTTGTAGGCGTTGCGGATGTTCGGCCGCGGCGACCAGGTCGCCTTGTCGGTCGGGTTCATCGGGTAGGCCATGAAGCCATCCGGCCCAGGCACGGCGCTGTCGTGGCGCTCGGACATCGGCCGCACCAGCCGCACCGTGGTGCCGAGCGTGCCGCCGGGCACTTCCAGCGCGCCCACCAGGCAGGCCAGCAGCGTGCGCGCCCAGCAGCATTCATAGCCACCCCAGCCGTTGTTGACGGTCTTGCCCAGCGTCACCGCCACCGGGCGATAGGGCAGCGTGCGGCCGTCGATTTCGATCGTCTGGCCGACGCAGGCGTGTGCCATGTACTCGTGCGCGATCTGGCGCATCGTCGCCGCCGGCACGTCGCACACGCCGGCCGCCCATTCGGGCGAATAGGGCCGCAGGTGCTCGACCAGGCGGTCGAAGCCGGTGCTGCCACTCAGCAGGCCATCGGCCAGCACGTCGTCGTCGGCGCCGATCTCGATCGCATCGACCTGCACCTGCGCGTGCAGCGCCTCGTCGATGCCGGGCGTGTCGTGCGCGCAGGCCATGCCGCGTGCCGCGTCCCACACCAGCGGCTTGCGCGTGGCGCGGTCGCGCAGGTAATAGCCGTTCGGCCCCACCAGGTAGGGGCTGGCGGTGCGCTGCTTCAGGAAGGGCAGGTCGAGCCGCTCGCGCGGCATCTCGTGCAGCATCACGTGGATCAGCGCGTACAGGAAGGCCGGGTCGGTCTTGGGCTTGATCGGCACCCACTGCGCCGAGCAGGCACCGGTGACCGACAGGTGCGGCTCGACCTGCACCCGCTTCATGCCGCGCACGCGCGCATTGGCGTGGCGCCAGACGCCGGCCACACCGCCCGAGGCCTCGATGTTCGAGCCGCAGGAGATCAGGTAGCGGGTGGTCGGCGTGTCGGCAGCGACGATGAAGGCGCGGTGCCAGAACTCGCCATACAGGTGCTCGGAGTGGTCGCACTTGACGCCCTGCCCCGAGCCGAAGCCCATGTCCACCGGGCCCCAGGCGCTGAGGAAGGCCGGGAAGGTGCCCATGTAGAACTGCGGCGTGCCGCCACCGCCGAAGCTGGCCGCCAGCCGGGGGTAGCCGGACGCATCGGTCAGGCCTTCGGCGCGGATACGGTTGAGCTTTTCCGCGATCAGGTCGAAGGCCTCGTCCCAGCCGATGGGCACGAAGCGCGGGTCTTCGTTGCGGCCCTTCTTCGGATTGCTGCGCTTCATCGGCGTGAGCACCCGGTTCGGGTTGTAGGTCTTCTGCACCAGGCCGTAGGCCTTGACGCAGACCTTGCCGCCACCCGGGTGCACCTTGGCGGCGCAGAAGTTGGGCTCGACCTCGGTCGCCACGCCGTCCTGCACACGCACGGTCAGCAGGTCGGGGCCGGCCACGCACTGGTAGCAATAGGTCGGCACGCGTTCGCTGCGCGCGGCGGCTGCGTTGGTGTTGGAGGCGGCGCTCATCGCGTGTGTGCCGCGGCTCAGCCGGCGGCGCGTGCCTTCTCGGCCTTCACCGCGAGGCGCTGGCCGGTCTTGGCGACATCGACGACGAAACGCGCGTGCTTGCCGCGCACGATCGGCTCGACCGCGTCGCGGCCCTCGATCTCGAAGGTGATCGCGCGGCCGTTGACCTCGGCCACCCGCACGTTCAGCGTCACGCGCATGCCGAGCAGCGTGGCGGCGATGTGGTCGATCTCGACGCGCGTGCCCACCGAATCCTCGCCGGCATCGAGATGCGCGAGCAGCAGGTTGCGGCAGGCGATCTCGATGTCGCGCACGAGCATCGGCGTGGCATAGACGCGCGCTGCCTCGCCCATGAAGTCGATGGTGCGCTCGCGCTCGACGGTGAAGGTGGATTCGGCACCGAGGCCGGCTTGCAGGCTGCTTTTCATCATCACTCCGTTGTTCCGTTCACAAACCCATGTAGGCCTGCTGCACCTGCGGGTCGTGCAGCAGTTGCTGGGCCGCGCCGTCGAGCACGATGCGGCCGCTTTCCATCACATAGCCGCGGTCGGCGATGGCCAGCGCGGCGCGCGCGTTCTGGTCGACGAGCAGGATCGTCGTGCCCTGCCCCTTCAGCCCCGCCACCTGCGCGAAGATCTCGGCCACCAGGCGCGGCGCCAGGCCCATGCTGGGCTCGTCGAGCAGCAGCAGCTTGGGGTCGCCCATCAGCGCGCGGCCGATGGCCAGCATCTGCTGCTGCCCGCCCGACAGGTTGCCGGCCAGCTGCTGGCGCTTGTCGTGCAGCACCGGAAACAGCGCGTACACACGGTCCAGCGTGCGCAGGCTGCCGCGCGCGAAAGTGCCGAGCTCGAGGTTGTCCTGCACCGTCATCGGCGCGAACACCTGGCGGCCTTCGGGCACCTGCACGATGCCCATCTGCACGCGTTGGCGCGCGTGCCTGGCGCCGATGTCCTGGCCGTCGAAGCGGACGCTGCCACCGCACACCGGCTGCACGCCCGACAGCGCCTTCAGCAGCGTGGTCTTGCCCGCGCCGTTGGCGCCCACCAGCGCCACCAATTCGCCGGCCGCCACGTGCAGGCTCACGCCGGCCAGCGCCGGGATGCGGCCGTAGCGGCTTTCCAGGCGCTTGACCTCAAGCATCAGCGACTCCATGGCACCCATCGGCGCCTTCGGCCGCGCCGAGGTAGGCCTCGATGACCTGCGGGTTGTGGCTCACCTCGTCGGGCGTGCCGTCGGCCAGCACGCGGCCGCGGTCGAGCACGGTGACGCGGTCGGACACGCCCATCACCAGCTTCATGTTGTGTTCGACCAGCACCACCGTCGTGCCTTCGGCGGCCAACCGCTTGATGAGCGCGTCGATGTCGTGCGCCTCGGTGGCGTTCAGCCCGGCGGCTGGCTCGTCGAGCAGCAGCAGCTTCGGCTCGGCCGCCAGCGCACGCGCGATCTCCAGCCGCTTGAGCGCGCCGTAGGGCATGGCGTCGGCGGCCGCGTCTTCCCACGCCGCCAGGCCCACGGTGCGCAGCAGCCGCTGTGCGGCGTCGCGACAGGCGGCCTCGGCACGCACCAGGCTGGGCAGGCGCAACAGCGAGGCGATCAGCGACCCCGGCTCGCGCAGGTGGCGGCCGGTCATCACGTTCTCCAGTGCCGTCATGTTGAAGAACACCTGCAGGTTCTGGAAGGTGCGACCGATGCCGGCGGCAGCGAAGC
>MESD01000032.1:0-45119 GCA_001770815.1 Burkholderiales bacterium RIFCSPHIGHO2_12_FULL_69_20 | reverse complement strand
AGCCCGGCGAGTTCGGCGCCCGCCAGGCGGATGCTGCCGGCATCGGGCCGGTAGACACCGCTGAGCATGTTGATCAGGCTGGTCTTGCCGGCACCATTGGGGCCGATGATGGAATGCACCGTGCCGGCGCGCACCGCCAGGTTCACGTCCTGGTTGGCATGCACGCCACCGAAGGCCTTGCCCAACCCCTGCACCGAGAGCAGCGTCATGGCCGCCTCCTCGCCCACCACTGCGCCAGCGTGGGCACCACGCCCAGCGGGAAGAACACCATGGTGGCGATCAGCACCGCGCCGAAGACCATCATTTCGTAGTCCTTCAGCACCGTCAGCAGTTGCGGCAGCATGGTCAGCACGGCCGCGCCGACCACTGCGCCGAAGACCGAGGCCATGCCGCCGAAGACGACCATGATCACCAGTTCCACCGAATGCAGGAACGAGGCCTTGGCCGGGGTGATGAAGCCGGTGTAATGCGCCATCAACGCGCCCGCCAGGGCCGCCACCAGCGCCGACAGCACGAACACCTGCAGCTTGGCGCGGCCGCTGTCGATGCCCAGCGTCTGCGCCGCCACCTCCGAGCCATGCAGCGCGCGCAGCGCACGCCCGCGCGGCGACTCGATCAGGTTGAATGCCAGCCAGACCGTGGCCAGCAACACCGCGCCCGTGATCCAGTACCAGGTGCGTTCGCCGGCCACTGTCCAACCGAAGAGCACCAGCGCGGGCACCGACATGCCGTCGGGCCCGCCGGTGAGGCGGTCCTCGGTGGTGATGACGATGGCGATGATCACGCCCAGACCGAGCGTCGCCATGGCCAGCGTGTGTCCCTTCAGGCGCAGCGTGGGCCGCCCGATCAGCAGCGCCAGCAGCGCCACGCCGGCACAGGCCAGCGGCAGCGAGAGCCACGTCGACAGCCCGTACTGCGTGGCCAGGATCGCACTGCCGTAGCCGCCCAGCGCGAAGAACCCGGCATGGCCCAGGCTGATCTGGCCGGCATAGCCGATCAGCAGGTTCAGCCCGACGCAGACGGTGGCGTTCAGCGCCACCAGGATCGCCACCTCGTAGAAATAGTTGTTGGCCAGCGCCAGAGGCAGCAGCACGATCACCGCCGCCAGCGCAGCCAGGCCGCCGCTGCGCGGACGCGCCCACCAGCGGGGCAGGGCCGCGCGCGGCGCCTCAGACACGTTCGCTGCCACGTCCACCGAGCAGGCCCTGCGGCATCAGGAACAACACGAGCAGGATCACGACGAAGGCGATCGCGTCCTTGTAGGCCGACGAGACGAGACCCGCGCCCAGGCCTTCGAGCAGGCCAAGCACCAGGCCACCGAGCACCGCACCGGCAAAACTGCCCAGCCCGCCCAGCATGGCCGCGGCGAACCCCTTCAGGCCGAGCATGATGCCGGCGTCGTAAGAGGTGAAGGCGATCGGCGCGATGAGCACGCCGCCCAGCGCGCCCAATCCGGCCGCCAGACCGAAGCTGGCGAAGAGCACACCGCGCGTGTTGATGCCCACCAGTTGCGCAGCCACGCGGTTGTAGGACGTGGCACGCATCGCCTTGCCGAGCAAGGTGTGCCCGTAGAAAGCGCTCAAAGCCACGACCGCCAGCGCGGCGCCGCCCATCACCCACAGGCTTTGCGGCAGCAGCGTGGCGCCCAGCCATTCGATCGGCTGCTCGCTCGAGAACGATGGCAGCCGGTGCACGCCCTTGCCCCACACCAGTTGCGCCAGCCCGCGCAGGAACAGCGCCACGCCGATGGTGATGATGATCAGCGTGACGGTGCCGGCGTGGCGCGCGGGCTCGATGGCCAACTTCTCGATGATCAGCGCCACCAGCACCGACGCCAGCACGGCCAGCGGCAGCGCCAGCCACAGCGGCAAGCCCAACGCCAGCAGCGTGACCGCGCTCATGCCGCCGATCATCACGAACTCACCCTGCGCGAAGTTGATCGCGCCGCTGGCGTTGTAGATGATCGAAAAGCCGAGCGCGACGAGCGCGTAGATCGCCCCCGCGGTCAGCCCGCTGGCAATGAATTGGAGCCATGCGCTGCCCATGATGCTTCGCGAGCAGGCCGCATCGACTCAGTTCACCAGCGCCCAGTTGCCGTTGCGCACCTCGAGCATGCGAAACGCACTGAGGTCCAGCCCCATGTGATCGCTGGCCGACATGTTGACCACGCCGGCGGTGCCGACATAACCCTTGGTGGCCTCGAGCGCGTCGCGCACCTTGGCCTTGTCGGTCGAGCCCGCCGCCTTGATGGCGTTCACCGCCAGCATCAGCCCGTCGTAGGCATGGCCGCCGAAGCTGGAAACGTCGGCCTTGTACTTGTCCGCGAAGGCCTTGGTGTAGCCGGCAACCACGGGCTTCTGCGCGTCGCCGGCGGCCAGCTGGTCGGCCACCAGCAACGCCGCGGCGGGCAGGCGCACGCCATCGGCAGCGGAACCGGAGAGCTTGATGTATTCCTTCGATGCGACACCGTGCGACTGGTACAGCGGCAGGGTCAGCCCGACCTGCCGATAGTTGCGGGTGACGATTGCCGGGCCCTGGCCAAAGCCGGCGTTGAGCACCGCCTGCGCGCCACTGCCCTTGATCTTGGTGAGCTGCGCGGTCATGTCGGTGTCGGTGGCGCCGTAGGTCTCGTCGGCGACGAACTCGATGCCGTGCTTGGACCCCACCTTCAGGCATTCACCACGCATCGACTTGTCGAAGCCGCCGCTGCCCGAGATCAGCGCCACCTTGCTGAGCTTGCGAGACTGCAGGTCGACGAAGATCTTCTCGCAGGCCATGCGGTCGGTGTGCGGTGTCTTGAAGACCCACTTCTTGGCCGGCTCGACGATGACCACCGCGCCGGCCAGCGACACGAAGGGCACGCCGGCCTGCTCGACCATCGGCACCACCGCCATCGTGGTGCCGGTGGTGCTGCCACCGACGATGAGGTCGACCTTGTCCTGCTCGAGCAAGCGCTTGGCGAAGGTGCGCGCCTTCTCCGCGTCGCCGGCATCGTCGTAGGCCACCAGCTGCAGCTTGCGGCCGAGCACGCCACCTTCGGCATTGAGTCGCTCGACGTAGAGCTCCAGTGTCTTCAGCTCCGGGTCGCCCAGGAAGGCGGCCGGCCCGGTGACGGACAAGAAAGCGCCGACGCGGATCGGCGCCTGGGCCCAGGCGGCCGTGGCGGCCAGCAGCGCCGCTGCACCCGCCAGCAAACCTTGAGCGCACCGCGTGCGGACGAATGTGAGAAACCTCATGACTGTCTCCTTGCCCCATCGGGGACCATTGCACAATCAACCGCTGCACCGAGCCCTGGAGCTAGACACACCGACCACCAGCGATAGAAACATTCTGGTACCACAATGCTGATTTAAGATTGATCCAGTTCAAGAAATGAAGAAGCCCACCACCACCCCGGCCGCGCCGCGCCAGCGGTCCCGCGCCACCCCCAGGGAAAGCACTGATGCCGAGGCTGCGATCGAAGTGCGCGCCGTGCGCCGCAGCGACCTGGACCGGGTCATCGATCTCGACGCCACGGTGACCGGCCTGGAGAAGCGCAAGTACTGGTTGTCGGTGTACCGCCGCTACGGCAGCGGCACGCACGATGCGCAGCAGTTCCTGGTGGCGCTGGTCCATGGCCATGTCGTCGGTTTTGTCATCGGCGAGGTGCGCGACTGGGAGTTCGGCTCGCAGCCATGCGGCTGGGTCTTCGCCATCGACGTCGACCCGCAGGCGCGGCTGGCCGGCGTGGGCACGCAGTTGTTGCAGGCCATCAGTGCGCGCTTCCAGCGCATCGGGGTGCGCAAGCTGCGCACCATCGTGGCGCTGGAGAACACGCTGATCCTGTCGTTCTTTCGCGCTCAGGGCATGATGGCAGGACCGTTGATCGCCCTGGAGATGGATCTTGAGCCTTAAGCCCGCGCAGCTGCCATGAGACTGCAGAAGAACACCTCGCTGGCGCTGTACAGCGTGCTCGAATTCGCACGCACGCCAGAGCGCCACATCGCCGCGGCCGAGATCGCCGAGAAGTACGACATCTCGGCGCACCACCTGGCCAAGGTGCTGGCCGAACTGGCGCGCTCGGGCCTCCTCGCTTCGGTGCGTGGCGCCGGCGGCGGCTACCGCTTCACCGGCAACGCCAAACGCCTGACGCTGATGGACATCATCCAGATGTTCGAGGATTTCGGCGACAGCGCTGCCGCGGCGGCGGCCCCGCAGTCGGGGCCGGTGGAGGCCGCGCTGGGTTTGGTGCTGTCCGAGATCGACGAGAACGCGAGGGCCACCTTCAAATCGATCACGCTGGCCACGATGCTGCGGCTGGTCGAACGGCAGCAGGCCGGCACCGCCGCGTCGCGCAGTACGCCATGAGCTGCCCGGCAGCTGCGAATTCGCGATAGATCTCGCTAGGCCGCGATAGTCCTCGAAAGATCTCTACTCCCACTCAATCATTTCCTGCGCTGGCAACCCGTTGTCGTCATTGGCTTAAATAACTAGACGCTGCATCTTTACCGCCAGCTTTACCGTCAGACCAAAAGAGCTCGAATTTCGTTTGATCAGGACCAAGGACTACCAGTCTACGCAGGTTGCAAACGGCCTTCGCGGACTATCGAGGACCATCGCCGGCCTCATCGCTTGCCACGCTTCAGGGACTATGCCAGCCACCGCCCAGTCACCGCCCTGCCCAGGACGGCGGAGTCTCGTCGTTCGACGCTCAAGGCAGTGACGCACAACATCAGGCCGCAGCCATGATGCGGAATCCAGTCGCCTTCACGACCGGCCTCACGTGTGTCTTGTCGCGCTGGAGATCCACCAGCCCGTAGCGCGACATCGTCTTCAAGGTGCGCGACAGATTGCCAGGCTGCCGCCCTGTGGTCTTGGCCAGCATGGTCATGGAATCCGGGTTGGTCTCCCTGATGACCTTGAGCAGCGCGCGGTTTTGATCGCTCAGCACCTCGGCCACCGACTTCATGGAGGTGAACCAGATCCTGGGCTCTCCGGGCTTGGGCTTGTACTCGCCCTTGGCGATGGCAATCGTGCGGGCCCGGATCTGTTCCTGGGACATGACGCCGATGACGATGGTCTTCATTGCTGTGCTTCCTTGATCACACGGTCCACCTCTGCGAAGAAGTCCTCCAGCAGCCGCTGCGCCGACTCGAACGCGTAGGGGACGCCTTTGTCGCTTGCGGTTCGATGGCGATGGTCGTAGGGCAGCCGCTGCCCCGCGAACTTGAACTTCTTCGGAGGCTTCACCGCGTGTGCGTTGTCGTAGCCGAGGACCCGGGTTCCGAACCTGTCGTGAAGCGTGAGGCTGTACCTGATGCCGTGAAGCGCATGCTCCGACGCCGGAACCTGACGTGCCTCGATCTTGATCCAGAAGCCGCCCTCCTGCTCCAGGACGCTGCCGTCCAGCTCAAGAAGCGTTTCGAGGCCGACATCGGGACCGTTCATCGAAGACAGACTATATCATCTGTTGATAACAGTCGACTCGCCGTTTGAGGCATCCAAGACTGGATGTCGGCAGTGGGCTGGGCAGCCGTCAGCCGCCGACTCCGGCCGGAAGTTCGAGAACGACCCAAAACGGGCGCAGCCGAATTGGATTCCATCGCCACCAAGCGGCCGTTCAGGGGGTTCGAAGCCCAGACTCTCCGACGGAGCCGGCCAAGTGGCAGACCCGCGCGCGAAGCGATCGAAGTGCCACGCCTTCAGCTTCGTCCGGGGTTCTCTGTGCTGAAGTTGAATGCATGCTCAACACTATCCACCAACTGCTCCAGGGCTGCATCCGCGGGCAAGTCGCCCGGGATTCCGCAGCTGGGAAGCTTCATCGAGCGGACTAGCAGAGATTCCATTTCTTGCCGCAGCCGACGCGCATTGGCCCGTGACGCGGGCACAACGCTGCCTGCATTCAGGTACTGCACTCGCCTGCCGTTGTCGAACTGGTCGAACGCGAAAGGCAGGATCAATTGCGGCACGCCCGCGCGCAGCGCTTCGGCCGTCGTGCCAATGCCCCCGTGGTGCACCAACAGGGCCACCCGCGGCAGCAGCAGATCGAAGGGTGCGTGTGGCTGCCATCGCACGTCCGGCGGCAGCGGGCTCGGCAGCTGGTTGCCAAAGGTCGTGAGAAACAGGCCGCGCCGACCCAGCGCACGCAGCGCGGTCAATGCGTTCACGAAGTAGCCAGTGGCGTGCCGATGCCCTGTTCCCGCGGTGAACGCGATGGGTGCGTCGCCCGCCGCCAGAAAGTCTTCCAGCTCCGCAGGCAGGCGTTGCAACGGCGACGGGGATCGCAGAGGGAAGTGACCCTCGAAAAAGGTGACAGGCCAGTCGGGCTGGCGGGTGGCAAACCAGGCTGGAAAGAGAGCGACCGACGCGTCACTTGCCGTTTCCATGTGCGCCAGAAAGCTGGCTACCGGCTTCAATCCATGGGCGGTACGGACAGCGTTCAGTCCGGGCAGCAGATCGGGGTCGATCCAGAACTTGTCGATGGTCCACCACAGCGCACGACGCAGCGACGTCGGCACCCACCTCGGCACATTCAGCGACCCCACGGTCAGGGGGTCGTGCACCGTGCGCATGGTGGATGGCGCCAGGTAGGCGCACACGATCCTCAGATGGGCTTGCTGCTCCTTCGCCATCGTGGCCACGGGAACCAGGAAGGGGTGGCTCAACACGGCACAGTCGCCAGCTTGGGCGTGCGAGACCAGCAGCCCGCGAATCTCATTCAGACTGGGAAGCAGACCGCGCCAGACCACGCCTAAGCCTTTGCGCTCGTCCCACAGGTCGGGGTCGTCCAGGACCGATTCAGACTGTTCGTGCGTGCCATAGGCGACGTAGGGCAGGCCTGTGGCCCGTACCACCTGCTCGTGGGAGCGCTGGACAACCAGCAGGGTGCGGTATCCACGCGCTGCCAGCGCTGCCGCCAGCACCAAGAACGGCTGCAGATCGCCACCAGTGCCAAAGGTCAGCAGCAGAATCAGGGGTTTCGTCGTCATCTCGCCGTCCAGTCCAGGCTTGGCCAACACGATGGCGTCGGCCACATGCACTCAGAAACCGCGGCCGGCCAAGATCAGCAACACGGAGACGATGAGTGACGCCGGAAACGGTGACCTTGGGAATGCGGCAACGCCAATCAACGAGGTTGCGAACACGTAGCCGCCAACAAGCCCGAGCGGATCATTGTCGGCACGGCCTGCAGCCCGTACCGCGACATGCCCGGCCAGAAGAAGCGGAAGGCCGATCAGCACGAACCAGAACGCCGTGCGTCGCAGTTCGGGTTCGGCAAACCTGCCGACGAATCCCGCAACCACCGCATCGCGCAACGGAGCCTTGTACTTGGCGATTCCGAATGCGAGATGGGCCACGCCGAGAGTCACAAGCGCCCACGATGAGACCACGCCGAGCAAACTGCTTGTCATTGGGATCGACGCTGGTGAAGGCGGGGTCACGGGATTCTTTCAGAGCAGGAAGCGGCGGCAGGGCTGAAGTCACGGGCCAAGTGTTCACTGAAACCAGACTAGCGCTGAAGGCCGGATAGGTATTGAACGATCACGACACCGCGGTTGTTGGTGGCCGCACACGCCAACCGGCGGTTCATTTGCCTACACTGCTCGCATGGCGATGCTCGCTCAGCCTCTGCAGCCCGCGCTGGCGGCACTAAATCGCGCACCTGTGCGGCTGTGGCTTCCACATCCATCGCTCAGCCACTGTGTGCGCGCATTCGTGGCGCGCAGCACGCTGGGCATCGGTCGCGATTGGCCAGAGTCCTGGCACTACAACCACTTCCCCGCGTCCCCACTTTGCGCCATCAGTTGGTTCATGTCGGGACATTCGGAACTCATCGAAGATGGCTGGCCGGCAGGGGCTGGCAGCCCGGGGCGCCGCTTGCCACGGGTCTACTTCAGCGGGCCGGTCACCCGCCCGCGAGTCTCTCGCAATTCCCCTGAAGGGCATGGCCTGATGCTGATGCTGCTACCCGATGCAGTGCAGGCGCTGACAGGCTTGAATGCTGCCGACTGGGTGAACCGGTTCGAGCCACTGCCGCCCTCATTCGGCGCGGAGTGGCATTCGCTGAGCCATGCCGTGCTGGCGGCGCCGAATGACGAAGCCCGGGTGGCACTGATCGAAGAGTTCCTGTCGTCGCGCTGGCAGGCGGCGAGGCCGCCTGCCCCTGCACCCGGGCTGCTGCGAATCCAGGACTGGGCGCATGGCTTGGCCTTGCGGGCAGGTTGCTCGGGGATAGGCCGAAGCGTGCGCCAAGCCGAGCGCCGCATCAAAGGCTGGGCCGGGCTGCCCATGCGAAAACTTCGTGGCCTGGGGCGGGCCGAGCGGGCCTTCTTTCGCACGCTGACCTTGGGCGGCGCAAACGTTCGCTGGACAGATGTGGCCGCCGAGTCGGGCTATTCCGATCAGTCCCACCTATGTCGCGAAACCCGCCGGGTGACGGGTTTTGCACCCGACGAACTGCGACGGCGCATCGCACAGGATGAGAGTTTCTGGATCTACAGAATCTGGACCTGAACATGCGCGAACTTGACCGGGCCCGCCGTCAAGCTCAGCATCCTTGGCCATCGAACCGGGATCGGCATCCTCCAGGTAGAACGTCGCCGATGGCTGCCACCTGGATACAAGTTGGGCCGTCCCAAAAGCCGCCGGCCGTGACCTTCGGCTCCTGGCCGACTGCCGGTCTCCGAATCAGGCGTTCGCAAGACAGCTCAGGCACAGACAGCTGACATCCGGTGCCTGCTCGCCGTGATGTTCAGGTCCTTGATGATGTAGTTCCATCTGTCAACGGCTGGTAGAGAAGCAACTATGGTCGGCGCCGCCTTCGCCTCGGGGATCGCAAGGCAGGAGTGCTCGGAGTGAACGGTTGCGGTGCGGACGTTCACGCGATTTACCGTCAGTGGCCAGAGGTGCTGCTACCGCCCGCGAACCCGCATGAATGCTCGCGAATCGTCTTGGAATTTGCCGTTAGGCCCAAAGTTGGGTCGTGACGGTAAGGCGCCGCCGAAGAAGGGGCGTCAAGTTTTGACCGTCAGTCTTACCGTCAAAAAGTCTCCGCTTGCCCGCGATCGTTGCCGATAGTCCGCGAAAGCTCGCTGGCCGCTCAAAACGGGAAACCATTTTCGATCAACGACTTGCGAGTGCCTGAAAGCGCTTCCCAGCGCAGTATCTGATAGTCCCTGATTGATCTCGGAAGCCCTAAAGGACCAACCCCCTCATTCCCACTCGATGGTCGCCGGCGGCTTGCTGCTGACGTCGTAGGTCACGCGGTTGATGCCGCGCACCTCGTTGATGATGCGGCTGCTGACCTTCTTCAGCAGCGCATAGGGCAGCTCGGCCCAGTCGGCGGTCATGAAGTCGCTGGTCTGCACCGCGCGCAGCGCCACCACGTAGTCGTAGGTGCGGCCGTCGCCCATCACGCCCACGCTCTTGACCGGCAGGAACACCGCAAACGCCTGGCTGGTGAGGTCGTACCAGGTCTTGCCGGTGTGCGGATCGACCTCGCGCCGCAGTTCCTCGATGAAGATGTGGTCGGCGCGCTGCAGCAGCGCGGCAAAGTCGGCCCGCACCTCGCCCAGGATGCGAACGCCCAGCCCCGGGCCGGGGAACGGGTGGCGGTAGACCATGTCGTGCGGCAGGCCCAGCGCCACGCCCAGCGCACGCACCTCGTCCTTGAACAGCTCGCGCAGCGGCTCCAGCAGCTTCAGGCCCAGCGTCTCGGGCAGGCCGCCCACGTTGTGGTGGCTCTTGATGGTGGCCTTCTTGCTCTTGGTGCCGCCGCTTTCCACCACGTCGGGGTAGATCGTGCCTTGGGCCAGCCAGGCCGCCCCTTTGACAGCGCCCTTGTTGCCGCTGCCCTTGAGCTTGGCGGCCTCGGCCTGGAACACCTCGACGAACTCGCGGCCGATGATCTTGCGCTTCTGCTCGGGGTCGGTGACGCCCTTCAGGTGCCCCATGAACTGCTCGGCCGCCTGCACATGCACCACCTTGGCATGCAGCCGGCCGGCGAACATCTCCATCACCATCGTGGCCTCGTTCAGCCGCAACAGGCCGTGGTCGACGAACACGCAGGTCAGCTGGTCGCCGATGGCGCGGTGGATCAGCGCGGCGGCCACGCTGGAGTCGACGCCGCCCGACAGGCCCAGGATCACCTCCTCGTCGCCCACCTGCGCGCGGATGCGGGCCACCGCCTCGTCGATGTAGTTGCCCATGATCCAGTCGCCACGGCAGCCGGCGATGTCGCGCACGAAGCGCGTCAGCATCGCCGCACCCTGCAGCGTGTGGGTCACCTCGGGATGGAACTGCACCGCGTAGTAGCCGCGTGCCTCGTCGGCCATGCCGGCGATGGCGCAACTGGGCGTGCTGGCCATCAACTTGAAACCCGGCGGCAGCACGGTGACCTTGTCGCCATGGCTCATCCAGACCTTGAGCATGCCGAAGCCTTCGACCGTGTCGAAGTCCTGGATGCCGTCGAGCAGCCGGGTGTGGCCGTGTGCCCGCACCTCGGCATAGCCGAACTCGCGGTGGTCGCTCCACTCGACCGTGCCACCCAACTGCACCGCCATGGTCTGCATGCCGTAGCAGATGCCCAGCACCGGCAGGCCGCTGTCCCACACCGCCTGCGGCGCACGCAGTTGATGATCTTCGTAGGTGCTGGCGTGGCTGCCCGACAGGATGATGCCCTTGCCGCCGTCTTGCACGAAGGTGCGAATGAAGTCGTCCGACACGTCGTTCGGATGGATCTCGCAGTACACCTGCGCTTCGCGCACGCGCCGGGCGATCAGCTGGGTGACCTGGGAGCCGAAATCGAGGATCAGGATCTTGTCGTGCATGGCGCGGATCTCGGAAAAAGGAAGAATCTTGGGCGGGTGATGCGGCTCAGGCGGCCGCGGCAGACACCGCGCTGCTGCGGCGGAAATGCTGGAACGCCAGCACGGTGCTGACCGCCTGCAGCGCTGCGCAGAAGAAGAAGGGCAGCCCCAGCAGCCAGCGCCCCGCCGTGGGTGCGGAGCCCACCGCCAGCAGCGTCGCACCCAGCACCGGCGCGGCCACCGACATCAGGCTTTGCAGCGACGCCACCGAGCCCATGGTCTGGCCCTGGCTGCGGGCATCGGCGGCGCCCGAGATCATGCTCTGCACCGTGCTGTTGACGGCATAGCCCATCACGTTCAGGCCGATCACCGCGTACATCATCCAGCCCTCGGTGGCCAGGCCCCAAGCCAGGTAGGACAAGGTCGACGACACCAGGCCCACGGCCGTCAGCCGCTCGGGCGAATAACGCTTGAGCAGGTGCTTGAGCAGGCCGCCCTGCACGATCACCGTCATCACGCCCACGGCAAACAGCGACCAGCCGTTCTCGGCCGGACCCCAGCCGAACTTGAAGCTGCCGTACAGCACCCAGGTGGTGTGCAGCACCATCTGCGCCAGGCCGGCCAGCCCCACCACGGCCACCAGCGGGCCCACGCCCTTCAGCTGGGTAAGCCCACGCAGGGCCACCACCGGGTTGGCGCTGCGCAGCGAGAACGGCTTGCGGCGATCGGCGGGCAGCGACTCAGGCAGCACGAAGTAACCGTACAGCCAGTTCAGCAGCGCAAAGCCACCGGCCACGAAGAACGGCAACCGCACGTCGATGCTGCCCAGCAGCCCGCCCAGCACCGGCCCCAGCGTGAAGCCCAGGCCGAAGGCCGCACCCAGCAGCCCGAAGCGGCGGGCGCGGTCTTCGGGCGGGGTGATGTCGGCCACGTAGGCGTTGGCCACGGCCGCATTGGCCTGCATCGCGCCGCTGAACAGCCGCACCACGATCAGCATCCACAGCGCGGTGGCCGCGCCGGTGACGAACAGGCTCAGCGCCAGCCCCGAGAAGCCGATCAGCAGCACCGGACGCCGGCCGTAACGATCGGACAGCGCACCCAGGATGGGCGCGCCGAAAAAGCTGGCCAACCCGAAGGCGAAGGTGACCGCGCCGTACCAGAAGGCCTGCTCGGTGGGCGAGGTGGTGAAGCCACCCACCAGGTGCGGCAGCACCGGGATGATCAGCCCGATCGAGATCACGTCGATCAGCACCGCGATCAGGATGAACGGCATCGCGGCGGTGCGGCGCCCATCGGGCGCGATCGGCACAGGTGGCGCGGTCGGCGCGGTGGCTGGATCAGCCACGCTCACTCCGCCCGATAATTCGGCGCCTCCTTGGTGATCTGCACATCGTGCACATGGCTCTCGCGAATGCCCGCCGAGGTGATCTCGACGAACTCGGCACGGTCGCGCATCTCGTCGATGCTGGCGCAGCCGCAATAGCCCATCGACGCACGCAGGCCGCCGGCCATCTGGTAGATGATCGAGACCATCGAGCCCTTGTACGGCACCCGGCCCTCGATGCCCTCCGGCACCAGCTTGTCGGCGTTGGGATTGCTGGTCTCGTCGTTTTCCTGAAAGTAACGATCGGCCGAGCCGGCCTTCATCGCGCCGATCGAGCCCATGCCGCGGTAGCCTTTGTAGCTGCGGCCCTGGAACAGGAACACCTCGCCCGGCGACTCTTCGGTGCCGGCGAACATGCCGCCCATCATCACCGTGCTGGCACCGGCCGCGATCGCCTTGGAGATGTCGCCCGAGTAGCGCACGCCGCCGTCGGCGATCAGCGGCACGCCGCTGCCGCGCAGCGCCATCGCCACGTTGTCGATGGCGGTGATCTGCGGCACGCCCACGCCGGCGACGATGCGCGTGGTGCAGATCGAGCCCGGGCCGATGCCCACCTTCACGCCGTCGGCGCCGGCCTCGGCCAGCGCCAGCGCGGCCGCGCCGGTGGCGATGTTGCCGCCGATCACGTCGACCTGCGGGTAGTGGCGCTTGACCCAGCGCACCCGCTCGATCACGCCGGCCGAATGGCCGTGCGCGGTGTCGACCACCAACGCATCGACGCCGGCCCGGACCAGCAGTTCGACCCGCTCTTCGGTGCCCTCGCCCACGCCCACCGCGGCGCCCACGCGCAACTGCCCACGGGCATCGCGTGCGGCATTGGGAAAGTTGGTCTGCTTGGTGATGTCCTTCACCGTCATCAGGCCGCGCAGCTCGAAGGCGTCGTTGACCACCAGCACCCGCTCCAGCTTGTGCTGGTGCATCAGCGCCTTGCCTTCGGTGATGGTGGCGCCTTCCTTGACGACGACGAGCTTCTCGCGCGGCGTCATGATCTCGCGCACGGTGGCGTCGAGCCGGGTCTCGAAACGCAGGTCGCGCCCGGTGATGATGCCCACCACACGGCCGTCCTCGATCACCGGAAAGCCCGAGATGCCATGCTGGCGCGACAGCGCGATCACATCGCGCACCGGCACGCCGGGCGAGACGGTGATCGGGTCGCGCAGCAGGCCCGATTCATAGCGCTTGACGCGGGCCACCTCGGCCGCCTGCTGCTTGGGGCTGAGATTCTTGTGCACGATGCCGATGCCGCCCTCTTGCGCGATGGCGATCGCCAGGCGCGCTTCGGTCACGGTGTCCATCGCGGCCGACACCAGCGGCAGGTTCAGGCGGATGTTGCGCGACAGCTGGGTCGCAAGCGAGGTGTCGCGGGGCAACACCTGGGAGAAGGCGGGTACCAACAACACATCGTCGAAGGTGAGCGCTTTGCCTAGAAGGCGCATGGGAAGGCTCCAGACGCAAAAATCGATTATACGGAGTGACGGCAAACCCCCGTCCCGCCGGCCCTGCCCGATCGCTACACTGCGCGCCATCCACCCGCCTGCCACTGCCTGCCATGCCCTTCGCGCCGCACTCCTCGTCCGTTGCCGCCACCGCGCTGGCCGTGGTGCTGGCGCTGTGGGGTGGCGCGGCCTCAGCCCAGTACAAGTGGAAGGACAGCCGCGGTCAGCTGCACGCCAGCGATCAGCCGCCGCCACGCGAGATCCCCGACAAGGACGTGCTGCAGCGGCCCGTCGTCCGGTCGCTGGCAGCGCAGGTGCAGCCCTCCGCGGCGGGCGCGTCGGCCCCGGCGCCGGCAGCCATCAACCGCCCGCCGGTCGACGCCGAACTGCGGCAGCGCCGCGCCCGCGCCGAGCAGGAAGCCAAGGCCCGCGCCAAGGCCGACGACGACCGACTGGCCCTGCAGCGCGCCGAGAACTGCCAGCGCGCGCGCCAGCAATTGGCCACGCTGGACAGCGGCACGCGGTTGGTGCGGGTCAATGAAAAGGGCGAGCGCATCGCGCTCGACGACGCCGCGCGCGCCAGCGAGATGGCGCAAGCGCGCAACGTGATCGCCTCGGAATGCCGCTGACCGTGCGCAGCAAGCACGGCGTAGCGCGTATCGCTTGACCCCGGGCTCAGCGCGGGCCGGGCTTGCGCGGCTTCTTCAGCCCGTCGCGCCGATAGCGCTGGCGCCGCGCCTCTTTCGGATCGACGACCAGCGGGCGCAGCAACTCCAGCCGGTCGCGGTCGCGCAGCACCGCATCGGGCTCGATGGCGCGGCCCCACAGGCCCAGCGTCAGCGCATCCAACGCCGCGGCGCCCAGCCGATCGGCCAGGCCACTGGCGCGCAGCGCCTGCAAGGCCGTGCTGCCCACCGGCAGGCGCAGGGCCACGCGATCGATCCGGTGCGGCGCCGCCGCGTAAGCCACCTCGACGGCGATCAGCGCAGCGCCAGCATCGGCCGTGCCGGTGCCGCCGGCCTCAGCGCTCGCCATACACCTCGCGCGCGCGCTGCACGAACGAATCGACGAAGGTGTTGGCCACCCGGTCGAACACCGGGCTGAGCACGGTCTCGAGTGCGCGGCTGGAGAAGGCATAGCGCAGGTCGAACTCGACCCGGCAGGCCACGCTGCCGGCCGCGCCGATGGGCACGAAGCGCCAGGTGCCGTCCAGATCGGAGAACGGGCCGTCGACCAGCGCCATCACCACCGACTGGTCGGCCTCGTGGGTGTTGCGGGTGGTGAAGGCATGGCGCAGGCCGGCGTAATGCAGGTGCAGCCGGGCCGTCATGCCGTGGGCGTGCTGGTCCAGCACCTCGGCCCTTTCACACCAGGGCAGAAAGCCGGGGTAGGACGCCACCATGGTCACCAGCTCGTACATCTCGCGGGCCGAGTACCAAAGCAGCACGGACTTTTTCACGTGCTTCATACAATGCGGCGAATTCTAGAGGTCGCTTGGCTTTGCGCCCGTCGCCCTCATCTCCTGGCCCACCATGTCCACGCTGACCATCACACGCAAGGAAGCCGCCAAGGCGGCCAAACCTTCGGGGCCCATCGCCGAGAACCGCCGCGCCCGCTTCGATTACCACATCGAGGAGCGGCACGAGGCCGGCATGGTGCTGGCCGGCTGGGAGATCAAGGCCATCCGCGCCGGCCAGGTGCAACTGACCGACGGCTACGTGCTGATCAAGGACGGCGAGCTGTACCTGATCGGCTGCCGCATCAACGCGCTGCGCTCGGCGTCCACCCACGTCAGCCCCGAGGCCGACCGCACCAAGAAGCTGCTGATGCACAAGGCCGAGATCCGCCGGCTGGTGGGCAAGGTCGAGCAGCGCGGCTTCACCCTGGTGCCGCTGGACCTGCACTACAAGGGCGGCCGGGTGAAGGTGGAGATTGCGCTGGCCAAGGGCAAGGCCGAGCACGACAAGCGCAACGCCACGAAAGACCGGGAGTGGGAACGAGAACGCGGCCGCTTGATGAGACACAAGGTCTCATCAAGCTCGTAGAGCCGGGGCGCCAGCCTCGCCGGCCGGGTCGCGCGAAACGCAGAAAGGCCGCTTGATGCGGCACAACATCTCGGCCAAGTCCTGAGGTTCGGCCTCAGGGCCAGTTCGGCTTGCGTTTGTCGATGAAGGCCTGCACGCCCTCGAGCGCGCTGTGGTCCATCATGTTGCAGGCCATGGTCTGGCAGGCGTCGGCATAGGCGGCTTCGATGCCCACTTCGAGCTGGCGGTAGAACAAGGCCTTGCCCATCGCCAACGCCACGCGCGGTTTGCCGACGATGGAGACCACCAGCGCTTCGACCTCGGCCGCCACGTCGGCCGGCGGCACCACACGGTTGACCAAGCCGCGGGCCTTGGCCTCGTCGGCCGTGATGAAGGCGCCGGTCACCAGCATCTCGAAGGCCTGCTTGCGGCCCAGGTTGCGCGACAGTGCCACGCTGGGCGTGGCGCAGAACAGGCCCAGGTTGACGCCGCTGACCGCGAAGCGCGCGTCCGACGCCGCCACCGCCAGATCGCACATCGCCACCAACTGGCAGCCCGCCGCGGTGGCGATGCCCTGCACCTGCGCGATCACCGGCACCGGCAGCCGCTGCAGGCTCATCATCATGCGGCCGCACTGGGCGAACAAGGTCTCGTAATAACCCGGCGAAGGCGCGGCCCGCATCTCCTTCAGATCGTGCCCGGCGCAGAAGGCCTTGCCGGTGGCGTTGATCACCAGCAGCCGCGCCTTGGGGTCGCGCGAGATCAGGTCCAGCTCGGTCTGCAGCGCGTCGAGCATGGCCTCGGACAGCGCGTTGAAGGCCTGCGGCCGGTTCAGCGTGAGGGTGATCACGCCGCGCGCATCCTGGTGGCGCAGCAGCAGTGGGTCGTCGGTGGTCAGCATGGGAGTCTCCGTCACGTCAATGGCATTCATTCGATGGCCGCGCTGGACTTGGCCCGCTCGCGCAACTGGAACTTCTGGATCTTGCCGGTGGAGGTCTTGGGGATCTCCTCGAAACGGATCTCGCGCGGCACCTTGTAGCCAGCCAGCAGGCCCTTGCAGTGGGCCACCAACTCGGCGGCGGTGACCGTGGTGCCGGGCCGGGTCTCGACATAGGCCACCGGCGTCTCGCCCCACTTCGGGTCGGGCCGCGCCACCACCGCACAGGCCACCACCGCCGGGTGGCGGTACAGCGCGTCTTCCACCTCGATCGAGCTGATGTTCTCGCCGCCGGAGATGATCACGTCCTTGCTGCGGTCCTTGATCTTGGCGTAGCGGTCACTCTCCAGCACCGCCAGGTCGCCGGTGTGGAACCAGCCGCCCTCGAAGACCTTGTCGGTGGCGGCCGGATTCTTCAGGTAGCCCTTCATCACGATGTTGCCTCGGAACATGATCTCGCCCATCGTCTGCCCGTCGGCCGGCACCTCGGCCAGCGTCTCGGGGTGCAGCACGGCCATGCCCTCCTGCAGCGGATAGCGCACGCCCTGGCGGCCGTTCAGCCGGGTCTGCTCCGACAGGGTCTCGGCCGCCCAGCCGGTGCGCTTGACCGCCACGCCCGCCGGCCCGTAGACCTCGGTCAGGCCGTACACATGGGTGATGTCGAAGCCGATCTTGGCCATGCCCTCGATCATCGCCGCCGGTGGCGCGGCACCCGCCACCATGCCGCGCACCTGCTGGCCGATGCCCTGGCGCAGTTCATCGGGCGCGTTGTAGATCAGGCTGTGCACGATGGGCGCGGCGCAGTAGTGGTCGACGCGGTGCTCGCGCATCGCCTCGAGGATGGCCTTGGCCTCCACCCGGCGCAGGCAGACATGCGTGCCACCCAGCATCGCCACCGTCCACGGAAAGCACCAGCCGTTGCAGTGGAACATCGGCAGCGTCCACAGGTAGGTGGGAAAGTTCGGCATGGTCCAGGTGGCCGCGTTGCACACCGCGTTGAGGTAGGCGCCGCGGTGGTGGGTGACCACGCCCTTGGGATCGCCGGTGGTGCCCGAGGTGTAGCTCACCGCGATGGCGTCCCACTCGTCGGCCGGGCCGTCCAGCGTGGCCAGCGGCGCATGCGCGGCCAGCAGGGTTTCGTAGACGTGGCCGCCCAGCTGGTCCCCCGGGCCGGTGTACTCGCTGTCGTCGACGTCGATCACCACCGGCTGACGACCGAACTGCTCGCGCAGCATCACCAGCGCCGGGCCCATCACCGCGGCGAACTCGCGGTCGGTGATCACCACCTGGGCCTCGCAGTGGTTCATCTGCCAGGCCAGCAGCGGGGCGTCGAGCCGGGTGTTCAACGTGTTGAGCACCGCATTGAGCGCCGGCACCGCGTAGTGCGCCTCCACCATCTCGGGCGTGTTGGGCAGCATCACGCTGACGGTGCTGCCGCGTCCCACGCCCAGCGCACGCAGCGCCGCGGCCAGGCGCGCCGAGCGCTCACGCGTGTGCGCCCAGGTGTAGCGGCGCTGGCCGTGCACCACCGAGGGCAGATCGCCGAACACCTCGGCGCTGCGCTCGACAAAACTCACCGGCGACAAGGCGACGAAATTGGCCGCTCGACGGTCGAGATGCTGCTCGTAGATATTGCTCATGCACGCTCCAAAACGACGGGGCGGCGCCGAGAAAGGCGACACCTTCACCCTGCAATCCGGGGGGCAACCATCGTCGCACATGAAGCCCCCCTTTTGGACTGAGAGAGGCCTGCAGCGCGTTGTCGCCCGTGTGTCAGGGCAAGCACCCGTTGCTGCAACCAGCCCGCGCCACCTATAAACCCGAAGCTTTGCGGGGCGTGCCCCTGCAACCTCGATTTTTTGCTGCAGGAGCAGGACAGGACAACGATGGCAGATACAGCAGGCCCCCTGCTCAGCGTGCGTGGTGTGACGGTTCGCTTCGGCGGCATCGTGGCACTCGACGGCGTGAGCTTCGACGTGGACCGCGGCCATGTGTGCGGCCTGATCGGCCCCAACGGCGCGGGCAAGACCACCTTGTTCAACTGCCTGTCCCGGCTCTACAACTACCAGGCCGGTGACATCCTGTTCGAAGGGCAGTCGATCACCGGCACGCCCACCCACCAGATCGCCCAGCTGGGCATGGGCCGCACCTTCCAGAACCTGGCGATGTTCCGCACCCTGCCGGTGCGCGACAACATCATGATCGGCGCACATTCACGCTCGTCGGCGGGCTTTCTGGCCAGCGCGCTGCGCCTGCCCAGCGTCGGCGCCGAAGAGCGCCGCCTGCGCGAGCGCGCCGACCAGATCATGGAATACCTCCAGCTCACACCCTTCGCCAACCGGCCGGCCGGCGACCTGCCCTTCGGCACCCAGAAGCGGGTCGAGATGGGCCGCGCGCTGGCGGCCGACCCCAAGCTGCTGCTGCTCGACGAACCCGCCGCCGGCCTCAACCACGAAGAGCTGGGTGAACTCGGCCGCCTGATCCTCGACGTGCAGAACAACCTGGGCATCACGGTGCTGCTGGTCGAGCACCACATGAGCCTGGTGATGAGCGTGTCCGACCACATCGTGGCGCTGAACTTCGGCAAGAAGATCGCCGAAGGCACGCCCGAGCACATCCAGCAGCACCCGGACGTGATCGCCGCCTACCTCGGCACCCCGGCTGCGGAGGTGGCCCATGGCTAAGCTGCTCGAAGCCAAGAAGCTCAGCGCCTTCTACGGCGCCACGCAGGTGCTGTTCGACATCGATTTCGCCATCGAGGCCGGCCAGATCACCACCATCCTCGGCGCCAACGGCGCTGGCAAGACCACCACGCTGCGGGCGCTGTGCCAGGTCGTGCGCACCACCGGCAGCCTGGCCTTCAACGCCGGCGCCGGCGAGGTGCAACTGGTCGGCAAGGCCACCGAGAACGTGGTGCGCCTGGGCGTGGCCCATGTGCCCGACGGCCGCGGCACCTTCACCGCGCTGTCGGTCGAGGACAACCTCAAGCTCGGCGCCTACGTTCGCGGCGATCGCGCCGAAGTGGCGCACGACATCGAGAAGGCCTACACCCGCTTTCCGCGCCTGGCCGAGCGCCGCCACCAGCAGGCCGGCACGCTGTCGGGTGGCGAGCAGCAGATGCTGGCCATCAGCCGCGCGCTGATGCTGCGGCCCAAGCTGCTGCTGCTCGACGAACCCTCGTTCGGCCTGGCCCCGCTGATCGTCGCCGAGATCTTCCGCATCATGCGCAGCATCAACGTGGAAGACGGCGTGAGCATGCTGCTGGTCGAGCAGAACGCCAATCTGGCGCTCGACCTGGCCCACCACGCCTACCTGCTCGAGACGGGCACGGTGGCGCTGTCGGGCCCCAGCGAGAACATCAAGAACGACGAGTCGGTGCGCCGCGCCTACCTCGGCTATTGAGAAAATCGAGAACGCTCGCATGGAAGCTCTACTCCACCAAGTCTTTTCCGGCCTCGCCAACGGCATCATCTACGGATCGGTGGCGCTGGCGCTGGTGATGATCTACCAGGCCACGCACCACATCAATTTCGCCCAGGGCGAGATGGCCACCTTCTCCACCTTCATCGCCTGGGCGCTGATCCAGGCGGGCTGGCCTTACTGGGGGGCCTTCTTCTTCACCGTGGCGGTGTCGTTCCTGGGCGGCCTGCTGGTGCAGCGCATCGTGCTGCGGCCGATCGAGAAGGCGCCGGTGCTGACCAACGTGATCGTCTTCATCGGCCTGCTGCTGATCTTCAACGCCATGTCGGGCATGTTG
Source organism: Burkholderiales bacterium RIFCSPHIGHO2_12_FULL_69_20 (assembly GCA_001770815.1). Classification (GTDB taxonomy): domain Bacteria; phylum Pseudomonadota; class Gammaproteobacteria; order Burkholderiales; family Burkholderiaceae_C; genus Pseudaquabacterium. The sequence goes on along the minus strand of MESD01000032.1, from coordinate 24,794 downwards.
TTCGACCACACCATCAAGGCCTTCGACAGCCCCTTTCCCAAGGATTCGGCGCTGGCCAGCAAGTACTTCTCGGCCCACCAACTGGGTTCGGCGGGGGTGCTGCTGGTGGTGCTGGCCGGGCTGTTCGCCTTCTTCAAGTACACCTCGGTGGGCCTGGCGATGCGCGCGGCTGCACAGAATCCCGATTCGGCCAAGCTGGTCGGCATCCGGGTGAGCTGGATGCTGGGCCTGGGCTGGGGCCTGGCCGCGGCGATCGGCGCGGTGGCCGGCATGATGGTGGCACACGTCGTCTTCCTCGATCCCAACATGATGGCCGGCATCCTGCTGTACGGTTTTGCCGGTGCCCTGCTGGGTGGCATCGACAACCCGATCGGCGCGGTGATCGGCGGCCTGGTGGTGGGCGTGCTCGAAAACCTGCTCGGCGCCTACGTCATCGGCACCGAACTGAAACTGACCGTGGCACTGGTGCTGATCGTGGGCACGCTCACGCTTCGGCCTGATGGCCTGTTCGGCAAGAAGGTGGTCACCCGCGTATGAAACCCCTCGATCGCAAATGGGTCTGGCTCTGGAGCGCACTGCTGCTGGTGGTGCTGCTGGTACTGCCCTTCCTGGTCAAGAACTACCGCGTCTTCCAGTTCAACCTGGTGCTGGTGTATGCCATCGCCATCCTGGGCTTGAACATGCTGACCGGTTTCAACGGCCAGATCTCGCTGGGGCACGGCGCGTTCTATGCCTTTGGCGCCTACACCGCGGCCATCCTGATGGACAAGCTGGGCGTGCCCTACTGGGCCACGTTGCCGGCCGCCTTCGTGGTGTGCTTCGTGTTCGGTTTCCTGGTGGGCTTTCCGGCCTTGCGGCTGGCTGGCCACTACCTGGCGCTGGCCACCTTTGCGCTGGCGCTGGCGGTGCCGCAACTGCTCAAGTACAAACACATCGAGCACCTCACCGGCGGCGTGCAGGGCATTGTGTTGAACAAGCCCGAGCCGCCGTTCGATTTCCGCTTCCTCGATCAACCCTTCAGCGCCGATCGCTGGCTGTACTACTTCAGCCTGGCCGTGGCCGGGCTGATGTTCCTGATCGCCTGGAACCTGCTGCGCGGCCGGGTGGGCCGGGCGCTGATCGCCGTGCGTGACCACCCCATCGCCGCCACCGCCATGGGCATCAACCTGCCGGTGTTCAAGTCACTGACCTTCGGCACCTCGGCCGGCATCACCGGCCTGGCCGGCGCGCTGGGCGCCATCGTGGTGGCCTTCGTCTCGCCCGACAGCTTCACCGTCAACCTGTCGATCTTCCTGCTGGTCGGTGTGGTGGTGGGCGGCCTGGCATCGATCCCCGGCGCCATCTTCGGCGGCATCTTCATCCAGTTCGTGCCCAACATCGCCGACGAGATCTCCAAGTCGGCGCCAGCCGCCATCTACGGCATCCTGCTGATCGGCTTCATGTACCTGCTGCCCACCGGCGTGATGGGCGGCTTGTACAAGGTCTGGGCGCGCCTGCGCGCCAAGACAGCGGGTTGACACCGTCAACCCATCAAGATCCCTTGCGTTAAACCTGCACCCAACCTGAGGAGCCCTGCACCATGCGTCTGAAATCCATCGCGCTTGCCATCGTGAGCTTGACCGCCCTGACCGTCGGCACTTCTGCTCTGGCACAGAAGAAGTACGACATCGGCGCCACCGACAAAGAGATCAAGATCGGCGGCATCAGCCCGTACTCGGGCCCAGCCTCGGCCTATGGCGCGATCGGCAAGGCCATCACGGCCTACTTCGCGAAGGTCAACGCCGAAGGTGGCATCAATGGTCGCAAGCTGACCTTCATCAGCCTGGACGACGGCTACAACCCGGCCAAGACGGTGGAGCAGGCGCGCAAGCTGGTCGAAGAAGAAGAAGTGCTCTTCATCTTCAACACCCTGGGCACACCGCCGAACAGCGCCATCCACAAGTACATGAACAGCAAGAAGACACCGCAGCTGTTCGTGGCCACCGGGGCCACCAAGTGGGGTGATCCGAAGAACTTCCCCTGGACCATGGGCTGGCAGCCCAATTACCAGAGTGAATCCAAGGTGTTCGCCGCCCACCTGCTGGAGAACAAGCCCAACGCCAAGGTCGCGATCCTGTACCAGAACGACGACTACGGCAAAGACTACCTCAAGGGCTTCGAGGACGGTCTGGGCGACAAGGCCAAGAGCATGATCGTCTCGAAGATCAGCTACGAGGTGACCGACCCCACCATCGACAGCCAGATGGTGTCGTTGAAGGCCACGGGTGCCGACACCTTCTTCAACATCACCACGCCCAAGTTTGCGGCGCAGGCGATCAAGAAGGCGGCCGAGATCGGCTGGAAGCCCACCCACTACCTCAACAGCGTGTCGGCCTCGGTCGGCTCGGTGATGAACCCTGCCGGCCCCGAGAACGGCGTGGGCATCTACACCGCCAGCTACCTGAAGGATCCGACCGACCCGCAGTTCCAGAAGGGCAAGGAATGGGACGATTGGCTGGCCTGGATGACCAAGTACCAGCCCAAGGGCGATATCAAGGACGTCAACAACGTCTACGGCTACACGGTGGCTCAGGGCCTGGTGCAGGTGCTCAAGCAGGCTGGCGACAACCTGACCCGCGAGAACATCATGAAGCAGGCCGCCAGTCTGGAGATGACGCTGCCGATGCTGCTGCCGGGCATCAACGTCAAGACCGGACCGGACGACTTCTACCCGATCCAGCGTGAGCAGCTGGCCCGCTTCGACGGCAAGACCTGGCAGTTGTTCGGCAAGGTGTACGGTCGCTGATCTTGTTTCGAGACAGGTGATCAACAGGCCCGCTTCGGCGGGCCCTTTTTTTAGGCACGCCGTGTGTGTAGTTGATGCAAAAACGCCAGTTGATGATGCAAATTCGGGTAGATCCTGACAGTCAGCGCCATTCGCGGGCGTTTAATGAATGCCCCACCTTGAGGAGTATCAACACCATGCGTTTGAATGCCTTCACCCTCGCCGTGGCGAGCTTGGTCTCGCTGACGGTCAGCGGCACTGCCATCGCGCAGAAGAAGTACGACACCGGCGCGACCGACAAGGAAATCAAGGTCGGCCACATCAACCCGTACTCGGGTCCGGCCTCGGCCTACGGTGCCATCGGCAAGGCCATCCAGGCCTACTTCGACAAGATCAACGCCGAAGGTGGCGTGAACGGCCGCAAGATCAGTTTCATCAGCCTGGACGACGGCTACAACCCTGCCAAGACGGTGGAGCAGGCGCGCAAGCTGGTCGAGGAAGAAGAAGTCCTGATGGTCTTCCAGACCCTGGGCACGCCGCCCAACAGCGCCATCCACAAGTACATGAACGCCAAGAAGGTGCCGCACCTGTTCGTGGCCACTGGCGCCACCAAGTGGGGTGACCCGAAGAACTTCCCCTGGACCATGGGCTGGCAGCCCAACTACCAGAGCGAGGCCAAGATCTATGCGCTGCACATCCTGGAGAACAACCCCAACGCCAAGATCGCCGTGCTCTTCCAGAACGACGACTACGGCAAGGACTATCTGAAGGGCTTCGAGGACGCGCTCGGCGACAAGGCCAAGAGCATGATCATCTCGAAGGTCAGCTACGAGGTGACCGACCCGACGGTGGACAGCCAGATGGTGTCGCTCAAGGGCTCGGGCGCCGATACCTTCTTCAACGTCACCACGCCCAAGTTCGCGGCGCAGGCGATCAAGAAGGCGGCCGAGTTGGGCTGGAAGCCGGCGCACTACCTCAACAGCGTGTCCAGCGCGGTGGGCACCGTGCTGGTACCGGCCGGGGTGCAGAACGGCGTCGGCATCATCACCGCCGGCTACATCAAGGACCCGACCGACCCGCAGTTCCAGAAGGGCAAGGAGTGGGACGACTGGGTGGCCTGGATGAAAAAATACCACCCCAATGGCGCGCTGAACGACAACTTCAACGTCTACGGCTACACGGTGGCGCAGAACGTGGTGCATGTGCTGCAGAAGGCCGGCGACAACCTGACCCGCGAAAACATCATGAAGCAGGCCGCCAGCATGGACCTGACCCTGCCCATGCTGCTGCCGGGCGTGAACATCAAGACCGGTCCGGACGACTTCTACCCGATCGAGCGCGAGCAGTTGCAGCGTTTCGACGGCAAGACCTGGCAGTTGTTCGGCAAGGTCTACGGAAGGTAGCCAACCCAAGTCGCCAAGGCGGCTTGCGAAGCCAGGCAAAGGGCCCATCATCTGGGCCCTTTTCACGTCTGCTGCCACCATGACCGCACCCCTGCAAGGCATCCGCATCGTCGACCTGTCGACGGTGTTCTCCGGCCCGATGGCCGCCGCACTGCTGTCGGACCAGGGCGCCGACGTGATCAAGGTCGAGTCGCTCGAGGGCGACACCACCCGCATGATCGGGCCGGCCAAGGGGGATCTGTCGTCGGCCTTCATCGCCGCCAATCGCGGCAAGCGCAACATCGCGCTCGACCTCAAGACACCGGCGGCCATCGAGGTGCTGCACGCGCTGCTGGCGCGCGCCGATGTGCTGATCGAGAACTTCCGCCCGGGTGTGATGCAGCGCCTGGGCCTGCCCGACGCCGACCTGGCGCAGCGTTACCCCGGCCTGATCCGCCTGTCCATCACCGGCTTCGGCCCCGACGGCCCGCGCGCGCTGGACAAGGCCTACGACGCGGTGATCCAGGCCATCGGCGGCGTGGCCGCGTCGCAGCGCGATCCGGCCACCGGCGCGCCGGTGATCCTGGCCTCGACCGTGTCCGACAAGGTCACCGCACTGACCGCGGCGCAGGCCGTCACTGCCGCGCTGTTTGCCCGCTCGCGTGACGGCCAGGGCCGCCGGGTGGAGGTGTCCATGCTCGACGCCACGCTGGCCTTCCAGTGGCCCGACGCGATGTACAACCATGTGTGGGTGGACGATGCGCCCGCGCCCTTCCCCGAGTTCGGCGCCACCCAGCGCCCCTGGCGCACCGCCGATGGCCATGTGGCCACGATGGTGCCGCAGCCCGCCGAATTTGCCGGCATGTGCGCCGCGCTGGGTCGGCCCGACATCCCGCAAGACCCCCGCTTTGCCACGCTGCCGGCGCGCTACCGCCACGGCAAGGAACTGCGCGCCCTGCTCGAGCCGCTGATGGCGCAGTTCGACAACGCCACGCTGGAGGCCAACTTCCGCGCGCACGGGGCGGCGCTGGGCCGGGTCAACGAGCGGCCCGAGGTGCTGAGCGACCCGCAGGTGCGCCACAACCAGAGCGTGGTCGAGGTGCCCAACGGTGACGCCGGCCGGGTGCGGGTGGCGCGCAGCGCGGCGCGCTTCGACGGCCAGGCGCAGGCACCCACCCAGGGCGGCGCTCGACTGGGCCAGCACAGCGCCGAGATCCTGAACGAGCTGGGTTTCGACGATCACCGCATCGCGGCGCTGAGGGCCAGCGGCGCGGTGCGCCAGTCGCCCTGAGCGGCCGCTACTCGCCCACCACCACGCCCTCGCGGCGGGGGTCGCTGCCACCAAACCAGCCGGTCGGCGTGCGTTGCAGGGCCTGCAGGCCGCTGGTCAGCTCCATCTCCACCACCGCATGGCCACGCGCCTTCAGCGCGGCCACGGTGGCGGCACCAAAGCGCCCGGCCTCCAGCACCGTGGGGCCGTTGAAGCTGCCGAAGTTGGGCAGGTCGATGGCCTGCTGCGCATCCAGCCCCCAGTCGAAGCTGCCGATCAGCGCCTTGGCATTGAAGTGGATGATGGCCGGGCCACCGGGTGAACCCAGGCTCATCAGCAGCCGGCCGTCGCGCCGGTCGAACACCAGCGTCGGGCTCATGCTCGAGCGCGGCCGCTTGCCCGGCTGCACCCGGTTGGCGATGGGCCGCCCCCGGGCATCGGCCGGCGCCCGCGAAAAATCGCTCAGCTGGTTGTTGAGCAAAAAGCCGCCGGCCAGCCCGGTGCCGCCGTCACTCATCAGCCGCGCGCCGAACGCCGCCTCGATGCTGCTGGTCATCGCCAGCGCGTGGCCTTCGCCGTCGACGATGCTGATGTGGCTGGTGCCGTGTTCGGGCTGCTCGGGCTGCGGTGCCAGTGCGCTGCGCCGGCCACCCGGGCTGCCCGGCACGGCCGTGCCCAGGCTGCGTTCGCCGATCAGCCGGGCCCGCTGGCGCAGGTAGGCATCGGCCAGCAGGCTGGTCCAGCCGCCGGCCGGTGCGGCGACGAAGTCGGGATCGGCAACAAACTGCGCGCGATCGGCAAAGGCCAGACGCGATGCCTCGGTGTAGGCATGCAGCCAGTCGGGCCCGGGCACACCTTGCATCAGCGGCTGGTCCACCACAGGCAAGCGTTCCAGCAGCCCCAGTATCTGCATCATCGCCAGATGGCCCGATGACGGCGGCGGCATGCCACACACGCGGTAGACCATCTTCCAATCGGTGCAGATCGGCGCGCGCAGCTTGACGGCATACCCCGCCAGATCGGCCTCGCTCAGCCGGCCCGGGTTGCTGGCGTGGGCCTGCACGCGACGCACGATGTCGACGGCCACGGCGCCGGTGTGCAGCGCGGCGCTGCCTTCGGCGGCGATGCGCCGCAGCACCGCGGCCAGCGCCGGGTTGCGAAGCCGGTGGCCCACCGGGTGCGGCTGGCCATCAACGCGGTAGAAGTAGCCGCGAGCCTGGGGGTCGGACTGCAGCGCGGTCTCGGCCCGCAACTGCGTGTGCAGCCGCGGGCTGAGCGCAAAGCCCTGCTCGGCCAGCGTGATGGCCGGCTGGATCAACTGCGCCCACGGCAGGCGGCCATGCTGGCGGTGGGCGGCCTCCAGCAGCCGCACCGCGCCGGGCACACCCACCGCGCGGCCACCGACCACCGCCTGCGCGTGGCGCATCGGCTGGCCATCGGCGCCGATGAACAAGCGCTGATCGACCGCCGCGGGCGCCGTCTCGCGGCCGTCCCAGGCCTGCACGGCCTGCCCGTCCCAGTGCAGCAGGAAAGCACCGCCGCCGATGCCGCTGGATTGCGGCTCGACCAGCGCCAGCACCATCTGCACCGCCACTGCCGCATCCACGGCCGTTCCACCGGCCTTCAGCACCTGGAAACCCGCTTCGGCGGCCAGCGGATTGGCCGCTGCCACCGCGAACCGCGCGACCGACCAGCCGGGTTTGGCGCTCAGGCCCGAGGCGCCTTCGGGCAGCGCCGGAACGGTGGCAACCGGCCGCGGTGATGGTGCAGCGCAAGCCACCAGCAGCAGGCTGGCCAGCAGCGGCGAAATCCGCCGCCAGCGCCACAGCCCAAGCCCGACGAACACGCCGTTCTGCACGCCCAATCAGCCGGCGGCCGCCGCCGTCAGTGCCTGATCGATGTCCCAGAGGATGTCGTCGATGTGCTCCAACCCCACCGAGATGCGGATCATGTCGGGCAGCACACCGGCCGCGCGCTGCTGGTCTTCGCTCAGCTGTCGGTGGGTGGTCGACGCCGGGTGGCTGATCAGCGTGCGTGTATCGCCGATGTTGACCAGGTGGCTCATGAAGCGCGCCGATTCGATGAAGCGCACCCCCGGCGCCAGCCCGCCCTTCACGCCGAAGGCCAGCAACCCCGAGGCACCGGGCACACCGCCGAGGTGACGCATCTGCCGCTGCACCAGCGCATGCTGCGGATGGTCAGGCAGGCCCGGGTAGTTGACCCAGCTGACCTGGCGGTGGTCCTGCAGGAACTTCGCCACCGCCAGCGCATTGCTGCAGTGCCGTTCCATGCGCAGCGGCAAGGTTTCCACGCCCTGCAGGATCAACCAGGCGCTCATCGGGCTGAGCGCCGCGCCGTAGACGCGCAGCGTTTCCATGCGCGCGCGCATGCTGAAGCCGAAGTCGCCGAAGGTCTCGTAGAACTTCACGCCGTGGTAGCCGTCCGACGGCTCGGTCATGCCGGGGAACTTGCCGTTGTCCCACGGAAATTGGCCGCCCTCGACCATCACCCCGCCCAGCGTGGTGCCGTGGCCGGCCAGGTACTTGGTGGCCGAATGCACGACGATGTCGGCGCCGTGGGCCAGCGGGTTGCACAGGCAAGGGCTGGGCACGGTGTTGTCGATCACCAGCGGCAGGCCGTGGGCGTGGGCCACGGCGGCCACGGCGGCGATGTCGAGCACCACCATGCTGGGGTTGCCCAGGCTCTCGGCGAACAGCGCGCGGGTGTTGGGGCGGATCGCGGCGGCAAAGGCCTCGGGCTTCGTCGCATCGACGAAGCTGGTCGTGATGCCGAACTTGGCCAGGCTGACCGACAGCATGGTCACCGAGCCGCCGTACAGCGCGCCGGCGGCCACCACGTGGTCGCCCGCCTGCAGCAGCGTCATCAGCGCCATCGCCTCGGCGGCCATGCCCGAGGCACTGGCCACCGCGGCGCGGCCGCCTTCGAGCGCGGCCACCCGCTCTTCCAGCGCCGCCACCGTGGGGTTGCTCAGCCGCGAATAGACGTTGCCGAAGGTCTGCAGGTTGAACAGCGCGGCCGCATGCTCGGCCGAGTCGAACACGTAGCTGGTGGTCTGGTAGATCGGCAGCGCCCGCGCGCCGGTCTCGCGGTCGGGCACCTGGCCGGCGTGGATGGCCAGGGTCTCGGGCTGGAAGGTGTGGTCGCTCATCTTGGGGGTCAGCAGGTGGGTCAGGTGGCAACAGACATCAGGCCCGGCGCTGCGCCGAGATCACGCCGGTGTTCACACCCGCCCAGTGCAGGCCGCCGAACAGGCGTGCATGCTCGATCTTCACGCAGCGGTTCATCACGCTGTCCAGGCCGGCGGCGCGCGCGGCGGCATCGGCTTCGAGGTTCATCACGCCCAGTTGCTGCCACAGGCACTTGGCGCCGATGGCCATGGCGCTGGCGGCGATGGGCTCCACGTCCTCGGTCTTGCGGAACACATCGACCATGTCGACCGGCTCGTTCAGGTCTTCGAGCCGCGCCACGCAGGGCATGCCCAGCACGGTGCCGCCGGCGTAGCGCGGATTGACCGGCAGGATGCGGAAGCCCTTGCCCTGCAGGTACTTGGCGGCAAAGAAGCTGGGCCGGTGCCACTCGGCCGACAGACCCACCACCGCGATGCGGCGGTGGTCACGGAGGATGCGGCGCAGCGTGTCGGAGTCGTCGTCGTGCATGGCGACATCGTAGCCCGAGCGCCTCGCGGAAGGCGGGCTGCTACACTGAAATCTGACCAGGAGAGCGCTTCATCCGAAGCCGCCGAAGGCGCAGGGGCAGCCCCCCGAACGCTCAGGCAAAAGGACCGGTCAGCGCCTTGGCAACAAGGCGTTCCTCGTCTGGAGAGAGGCGGGCCATTCCCCCGGGATGGCGCCCGTCCACCGAAGGGGCAAGCAGCCACGGCACCACCGGGGCTGTCAATCTCTCAGGTAAAGCGGACAGCGAGGGCATCCCCCCACCCCGGGTGGGGATGGTCAGTGCCCTTGAAAGGTTGGTCATGTCCGCTCAATCCTCCCCGCTGCTGCACACGCCGCTGCACGCACTGCACCTCGAACTGGGCGCCAAGATGGTGCCGTTCGCCGGTTATGCGATGCCCGTGCAGTACCCCGCCGGCATCCTGGCCGAGCACCGCCACTGCCGCTACGAGGCGGCGCTGTTCGATGTCTCGCACATGGGCCAGCTCAAGCTGCTGGGCGACGATGCCGCGGCCGCGCTCGAAACCCTGGTGCCGCAGGACATCATCGATCTGCCGGTGGGCAAGCAGCGCTACGCCTTCTTCACCAACACCGCCGGCGGCCTGCTCGACGACCTGATGGTCACGCGCCGCGCCGACCACCTGTTGCTGGTCGTCAACGCCGGCTGCAAGGCGGCCGACATCCAGCACCTGATCACGAACATCGGCCACCGCTGCACCGTGGTGACGATGCCCGAGCACGCGCTGCTGGCGCTGCAGGGCCCGCACGCGGTGACGGCGCTGTCGCGGCTGAACCCCGCGGTGGCCACGCTGAGCTTCATGACCGGCGGCGACTTCACGCTGGCCGGTGTCGAATGCTTCGTCACCCGCTCGGGCTACACCGGCGAGGACGGCTTCGAGATCTCGGTGCCCGCCGCCCACGCCGAGGCATTGGCGCGTGCGCTGCTGGCCGAGCCTGAAGTCAAGCCGGCTGGCCTGGGCGCGCGCGACACGCTGCGCCTGGAAGCCGGCCTGTGCCTGTACGGCCACGACGTCGATACCCGCACCTCGCCGATCGAGGCCGGGCTGGCCTGGGCGATCCAGAAGGTGCGCCGCCCCGGCGGTGCGCGCGCCGGCGGCTACCCCGGCGCCGGCGTCATCGAAGGCCATCTGACCATGGGCACCTCGGTCAAGCGCGTGGGCCTCATCGGCCTGGAAAAGGTGCCGGTGCGTGAAGGCACCACCATCGTCGACGCCCATGGCCATGCGCTGGGCCGCGTGACCAGCGGCACGCTGGGCCCCACGGTGCACGAGCCGGTGGCCATGGCCTACCTGGCCGCCAACCACGCCGGCCTGCAGCACGAGGTGTATGCCGAAGTGCGCGGCAAGCGCCTGCCGATGCGCGTCACGCCGATGCCTTTCACGCCGCACGGCTACAAGCGCTGAACCGCTCCCTCCCGATTTCGTTCCCAACCCGCAAGGACTGCCCATGACCACCAAGTTCACCAACGACCACGAATGGATCAACATCGAGGACCACGACGCCGCCATCGTCGGCATCACCCTGCATGCGCAGGATGCGCTGGGTGACGTGGTCTACGTCGACCTGCCCGAAGTGGGCCGCAGCTACGCCCAGGGCGAAGTGGCCGGCGTGGTCGAGTCGGTCAAGGCCGCGGCCGACATCTTCATGCCGGTCAGCGGCGAAGTGGTCGAGGTCAACGAGGCGCTGCGCGCCGACCCGGCCCTGGCCAACACCGACCCGATGGGCAACGGCTGGTTCTTCAAGGTCAAGATCAGCAACATGATGGAGTTCGACGGCCTGATGGATTCGCCGGCCTACGACGCGCTGCTCAAGACGCTCTGATACCGCCACTGCCCTGAACCGAAGCCGCACCATGCTCCAGCCCGCCCACCTTCCGCTGTCCGAACTCGAGAACCCGGCCGAGTTTGCCGCCCGCCACCTGGGGCCCGACGCGGCCGACCAGGCGCTGATGCTGTCGGCGATCGGCGTGGCCTCGCGCCGCGCGCTGATCGACGCCGTGGTGCCGGCCAGCATCGCCCGCGGCCAGGCGATGCAACTGCCCGCGCCGGTGGGCGAGGCCCAGGCGCTGGCCGAGTTGCGCGCCATCGCGGCCAAGAACCAGGTGCTCAAGAGCTTCATCGGCCAGGGCTACCACGGCACCCATGTGCCGGGCGTCATCCAGCGCAACATCCTCGAGAACCCGGCCTGGTACACCGCCTACACGCCCTACCAGGCGGAGATCTCGCAGGGCCGCATGGAGGCGCTGGTCAACTTCCAGACCATGGTCTGCGACCTCACGGCCATGGCCATGGCCAACGCCAGCATGCTCGACGAGGCCACCGCCGCCGCCGAGGCGATGACGCTGGCCAAGCGCAGCGTGAAGAGCAAGAGCGACACGCTGATCGTGGCCGCCGACTGCCACCCGCAGACCCTCGAGGTGATCCACACCCGCGCCGCACCGCTGGGCCTGCATATCAAGGTGGGCGACGTGGCCTCGCTGCTGGCGGTGCACGACTGCTTTGCGGTGCTGGTGCAGTACCCGGGCACCGGTGGCGCCATCGCCGACCTGCAGCCGCTGGCCGATGCCGCGCACGCCAAGAACGCCGCGCTGATCGTCGCCGCCGACCTGCTGGCCCTCACGCTGTTGAAGCCCCCGGGCGAACTGGGCGCCGACATCGTGGTCGGCAACAGCCAGCGCTTCGGCGTGCCGATGGGCAATGGCGGCCCGCACGCCGCCTACCTGGCCTGCCGCGACGACTACAAGCGCTCGATGCCCGGCCGGCTGGTGGGCGTCAGCATCGACAGCCACGGCCAGCCCGCCTACCGGCTGGCGCTGCAGACGCGTGAACAGCACATCCGCCGCGAGAAGGCCACCAGCAACATCTGCACCGCGCAGGTGCTGCTGGCGGTGATGGCCAGCATGTACGCGGTCTACCACGGGCCCGAGGGCCTGAAGCGCATCGCCCGCCGCGTGGCCAGCTACACCGCGATCCTGGCGCGTGGCTTGAGCGACCTGGACTTCGAAGTGCTGACCCCGCAGGCCTTCGACACGCTGGCGGTGGCCACCGGCGCGGGCACCGAGGCCATCATCGCCCGCGCGCTGGCGGGCGGAGCCAACCTGCGCCGGCTGTCGGCCACGCAAGTCGGCATCACGCTCGACGAGACCACCACCCGCGACGACCTGGCCGCACTGTGGGGCTGGTTCGCCACGCCGGGCCAGCCGCTGCCCGACATCAACGCGTTCGAAGGCGGCATGGCGCCGCTGATCCCCGCCGCGCTGCGCCGCAGCAGCGACTTCCTGACGCACCCGGTGTTCAACACCCACCACAGCGAAACCGAGATGCTGCGCTACATCCGCGGCCTGTCGGACAAGGACCTCGCGCTCGACCGCAGCATGATCCCGCTGGGCTCGTGCACGATGAAGCTCAACGCCACCAGCGAGATGGTGCCCATCACCTGGCCCGAATTTGCGCACATCCACCCGTTTGCGCCGGCCGACCAGCGTGCGGGTTATGCTGAGCTGAACGTGCAGCTCTGCGGCTGGCTCAGCCAGGCCACCGGTTATGCCGGCGTCAGCCTGCAGCCCAACGCCGGCTCGCAGGGGGAGTACGCCGGGCTGCTGGCCATCCGCGGCTGGCATGCCTCGCGTGGCGAGGGCCACCGCACCATCTGCCTGATCCCCGAATCGGCGCATGGCACCAACCCCGCCAGCGCCCAGATGGCCGGCATGCAGGTGGTGGTAGTCAAGTGCGATGCGCAGGGCAACGTCGATCTCGTCGACCTGCAGGCCAAGTGCGAGAAGCACCATGATCAACTGGCCGCGATCATGATCACCTACCCCAGCACCTACGGCGTGTTCGACACGCAGGTCAAGGCGCTGTGCCAGATGGTGCATGACCACGGCGGTCGGGTGTACGTGGACGGCGCCAACATGAACGCGCTGGTGGGCGTGGCCGCGCCGGGCGAGTTCGGCGGCGATGTGAGCCACCTCAACCTGCACAAGACCTTCTGCATCCCGCACGGCGGTGGCGGTCCGGGCGTGGGACCGGTGTGCGTGGTCGAGGACCTGGTGCCTTTTCTGCCCGGACACCTCACCGGTGGTGTGGCGGGCGGGGTCGGCGCTGTCTCGGCCGCGCCGCTGGGCAATGCCGCCGTGCTGCCGATCAGCTGGATGTACGTGCGCATGATGGGCACCGAAGGCCTGACCGCCGCCACCGAGGTGGCGATCCTGGCCGCCAACTACGTGGCCGCGCGCCTGGCCGACCACTACGACATCCACTTCTCGGGCGGCATCGCCGGCATCAAGGGCGGCGGCGTGGCGCATGAATGCATCCTCGACCTGCGCCCGCTGAAGGACAGCTCGGGCGTCGGCGCCGAGGACGTGGCCAAGCGCCTGATCGACTACGGCTTCCACGCGCCCACGCTCAGCTTCCCGGTGGCCGGCACGCTGATGGTCGAGCCCACCGAGAGCGAGCCGCTGGCCGAGCTGGACCGCTTCTGCGACGCGATGATCAACATCCGCGGCGAGATCACCAAGGTCGAGGCGGGTGAATGGCCGAAGGACGATCACCCGTTGAAGCACGCGCCGCACACCGCGGCGGCGGTCAGCGCCGACGACTGGCCGCACGCCTACCGCCGCAGCGACGCGGCCTTTCCGCTGCCGGGCTTGAAGCGCGGCAAGTACTGGTCGCCGGTGGGCCGGGTCGACAACGTGTGGGGCGACCGCCACCTGTTCTGCAGCTGCCCGCCGCTGTCGGATTTCGCCGACGACTGAGCTGCCGGCACGATGGCCGTCTCCGTCTTCGACCTGTTCAAGATCGGCATCGGCCCGAGCAGCAGCCACACCGTGGGGCCGATGCGTGCCGCGCGGCTGTTCGTGCAGCGGCTGGCGCACGAGGGCCAGCTGGATCGTGTGGCGCGCGTGCGCTGCGCGCTGTACGGCAGCCTGGGCGCCACCGGCAAGGGCCACGGCAGCGACAAGGCGGTGCTGCTGGGGCTGATGGGCGAAGCGCCCGACACGGTGGCGGTCGACACCATCCCGGCGCTGCTGGCCGGGGTGCGCAAGGGCAAGGTGCTGGCGCTGCGTGGCAGCGATGCCATCGGGCCGACCATCCCGTTCGACGAAAAGACCGACCTGCGTTTTCACCGCCGCGAGTCGCTGCCCTTCCATGCCAACGGCATGCGCTTGCAGGCCTTCGATGCGGCCGGTGCGCCGATCGCCGAGCGCTGCTACTACTCGGTGGGCGGCGGCTTCGTGGTCAGCGACGAGGTGGCGGCCGATGGCGCGCTGCAGAAGGCGCTGGTGCCCGACACCAGCGCGCTGCCCCACCCCTTCCACAACGGCGCCGAGCTGATGGCGCTGTGCGCCCAGCACCGGCTGTCGATCGCCGGGTTGATGCGCCGCAACGAGCAGCACTGGCGCAGCGACGCCGAGATCAACGCCGGCCTGATGCGCATCTGGCAGGTGATGCAGGACTGCGTGCGGCGCGGCTGCGCCACCGATGGCGTGCTGCCCGGTGGCTTCCAGGTGCGCCGGCGCGCCGCCCCGCTGCACCGCGCGCTGTGCGCCAACCCTGAGGCAGCGCTGCGTGATCCGCTGCAGGTGCTGGATTGGGTCAATCTGTACGCACTGGCCGTGAACGAAGAGAACGCCGCCGGCGGGCGGGTGGTCACCGCGCCCACCAACGGCGCGGCCGGCATCGTGCCGGCGGTGCTGCACTACTACCACCGCTTCACGCCGGCGGCCAGCGAGGCCGGCGTGGTCGACTTCCTGCTGACGGCCGCCGCCATCGGCCTGCTCTACAAAGAGAACGCCAGCCTCTCGGGCGCCGAGGTCGGCTGCCAGGGCGAGGTGGGCGTGGCCTGCAGCATGGCCGCCGGCGCCTTGTGCGCGGTGCTGGGCGGCACGCCCGCGCAGGTGGAGAACGCCGCCGAGATCGGCATGGAGCACCACCTGGGCCTGACCTGTGATCCGGTGGGTGGGCTGGTGCAGATCCCCTGCATCGAGCGCAACGCCATCGCCGCGGTCAAGGCCATCAACGCCGCGCGCATGGCGCTGCGCGGCGACGGCAGCCACTTCGTCTCGCTCGATCAGGTGATCAAGACCATGCGCGAGACCGGCGCCGACATGCTGACCAAGTACAAGGAGACCGCCCGCGGCGGGCTGGCGGTGAACATCGTCGAGTGTTAGTGCCGCGCTGCGGCGGCACCCCGGTGCGGCTCAAGACAGCTTGAACAAGCCCACCTTGTGCGACAGGCGCTCGCCCTGCCCGCGCAGCGCGTCCGAGGCCACGGCCAACTGGTCGACCAGCCCCAGGTTCTTGGCCGTGCCGTCCTTCAGCACCTTGATCTCGTCGAGGATCACGGCCGATTCAACATCGCCCTGCTTGGTCAGCGCGGCCACCTCGGACATCGCCTGGTGGATCTTGTCCACATGGCCGTCGGCGTCCTGGATCGACAGGCCGGTCTCGTCGGCCAGGGCCTTGCCCTGCTCGATCTCCAGCGTCGAGCGCGACACGATCTCGCCGACCCGGCGCGCCGAATCGGCGCTGCGCGTGGCCAGGGCCCGCACCTCCTGCGCCACCACCGCAAAGCCACGCCCGGCCTCGCCGGCCTTGGACGCCTCGACCGACGCGTTGAGTGCCAGGATGTTGGTGCGGAAGGCGATGTTGTCGATCAGGCTGACGATCTCGCCGATCTCGCGGCTGCTGCCGCGCAGCGAGGTCATGCGCTCCTGCAGGCGTTGCACCTGGCGGCGGTTGCGCACCGAGGCCAGCCGCAGCGTCTGCACCGTGGTCACCACCTCTTCCACGCTGCGTGAGCAGGTCTGCAACTGGTCGGTGTAGCGCGTCACCGCGGCCACCAGCTGGTCCAGCCCGTCGGCGTTGCGGCGGCTGCGACTGGACAGATCGCCATTGCCGGCGGCGATCTGCTCGGAGGCCTGGGTGATCGAGCCCACGCCCTGCCGCACCGAGGCCAGCAGGTCGCTCAGCCGCGCCAGCGAGGTGGTCATGGCCTGCAGGGTGTCGGCCACTTCGTCGCCGCCCAGCCCCATCGGCCGTGCGCTCAGGTCACCCTGCGCCATGCGGGTCATCTGGTGGTTCAGCTTGCTCAGGCCACCGCGCATCACCAGAAAGAAGCTGTAGACCAGGTAGCCCGCCAGCAGCGTGGTCAGCGCCAGCGCGCCGAACAGCCGCATGCGCTGCGACTGGGCCTCGTCGTGCCATCGGTGGAATTCGAGGTCCAGTGACCGATGCACCTTGCGTTGCAGTTGGGTGATCAGGGTGAACGCATCGTTCACCTCCTGGCGCAGCGTCGGCGATGGCCGATCCTGCGCGGGCGCCAGCAGCGTGCTGCGCAGCCGCGTCAGCAGCGCCCGGCTGGCGTGCAGCGCAGCCTCGCCCTCGGCGTAGTGGTGATCGCGCGTCATCTCCAGCGCCCGTTCGGACAGCCCGATCAACCGGTTCACGCTCTCGACGCGCCCGGCCGCGGCGACCAGCAGTTCGTGCAACTCGGCCGCGGGCGGCGGCGCCTGGGCCAGCAGGGCCGTCTGGCGCACGGCGAGGCCGCGCAGGATCGACAGCTCGCGGCGCATCGTCGGCAGGTAGTCGACCGCCAGGCTGGCGTGTGCGGCACGCACCGGATCGCGGGCCAGCAACAGGTGCGACACCTCGACCGCCGCCTGGCGGATGGCGGCCATCGACTGGCGTGCACCCATCACGGCACTCAGGCGCGAGGCCGGTGACAACGCGCCGCTGCGGGCGGCGCGGTCCAGTGCCGGCAGAAAGGTGCGCAGCACCGGCGCCAGCGGCAGGCCCTCGTCGCTGGCCACCTGCAGCGCGCTGCGCAAGCCGGCCAGCGCCGTGGGCAAGGCATCGCCCGGCGCAACATGGCCAGTCTCGAGCGCGCGCATCTCCAGGTCGAGCGCACTGCCCACGTTGAAGATCGCTTCCGACACGCGCAGGCCGGCCATGCGGCGCGCACTCTCCTTGACCACCAGATTGCGCTCGACGATCTGCTGGCCCATCAGCGGCAACAGCGGCAGCGCCATCACCGTGACGAGCAGCAGCATCTTCATGCGCAGCGACCACAGCCGCATCGCCCGCACGCCGAAGGCCCACACGCCGTGGTAGGCGAAGAATTCGCGGGCGGCCTGCCAGCGGCCGCCGCGCAGCGCGACGCTCATGAGGGCAGAGCTTGCAGGCAATGACATCGAGTGCCCTTTTCTTGGACAGGTGCTTACCAGCGTGATACCGCGGCCGCAACCAATGCGGCCAACACAGCGCAGGCCCACCGATGCGGGCCGTTCTTGCTGGGGTATCGGCGCGCCCGGCCGCCAACTTGAGGTCTGTCGGGCGGCCCGGGCCGAAGAAGCCGGTGAATCGCCGCGCTCCAGCCGCCATCCGGCGGGCCGGCGGACTTCAGTATCCGGTGGCGTGACCGATAAGCGATCAGGCCCCGGCGTGTCGTCACGGGTTCAGATCCTGAGCCCCGACCACGCGCCCGAAGACTCCGATCGCTTGCTCACCGCCCCAACGATGACCGCACTGTCCTCACCTTCCTCGCCAGCCGCGTCCGCAGCCCCCGCCGGTGTGCTGCGCCGCCTGGGTGGATTGCGCCTGGGCGCCGCCGCTTCGGTGGTGCTGGCCTGCGCGCTGCTGGGCTGGGCCGGTGGCTGGGCCGGCATGGTCGGGGCGCTGGTGGCGGCCATCCTGCTGCCGCTGCTGCTGCGTACCGGCGCGACCACGCCCGATGCCGCAGACAGCACGCTCGACCCGATGCTCAGCGAGCCCCGCGTCAGCGGCGGCCGGGTGGGCGCCGAGGTGATGGTCGGCCAGGTCGTGCCGGTCTGGAGCAAGCAGGTGGAGATCACCCGCGACGCGGCCGCCGACGGCCTGGCCAAGCTGCTGGACACCTTCAGCCAGATCTCGGGCGCCCTGGGCGATCTGGCCGACAGCCTCAACCGCAGCAACCCGTCGGTCGAGGTGGGTGCGCTGGACGCCGCGCTGGACGAAGCATCACCCGCCCGCAGCGCCCTGGCCACGCTGCTGGTGCCCAGCCAGCGCGCCTTCGACCAGCGCGACGCCGCGGTGGCCGAACTGGTGCGCTGCAGCCAGGCGCTGGCTGAACTGCGCCAGCTGGGCCGGCAGGCGCGCGAGATCGGCAAGCACACCCGGCTGGTGGCCTTCAATGCGTCGATCGAGGCCAACCGCGGCGGACAAGGTGGCGGCAGCGGCTCGCAGGCGGTGGCCAACGAGACCCGCATGCTCGCCGCCCGCATGGGCGAGATCGGCGAGCAGATCGAACGTGCGGTTGCCGGGCTCGACCGCTCGCTGGCCGCCGAGCGCCTGCGCGGCGAGATCAGCGACACCACGCCCGAAGAGCTGCGGCTGGAACTGGACGTGCGCGCCCGCGAGGCGCTGGCCGCGCTGCTGGGCTCGCTGGGCACGGCGCTGCGCAGCTCGGGCGAAGTGCGGTCGGCTGCCGAGGTCTTGCGCAACCAGCTCGACGAGGCCTTCGTGCACTTCCAGTTTGGCGACCGGCTCAGCCAGATGCTGGCCATCGTCGGCAGCGACATGCAGAACTTCGCCCGCTGGGTGGCCGCCCATCCCTACTCGACCCAGAGTGACGCCGCCGAGTGGCTGGCCAACCTGGAGAGCAGCTACACGATGGAAGAGCAGCGCGCCCAGCACCACGGCAACGTGCACATCGACCGCGGCAGCGAGATCGAGTTCTTCTGACCCGCGTCCACCCGAATTTCCTCTCCCTGATCCCCGACTTTTCTGAAGGCACAGACCATGAGCAAGACCGTGATGATTGTTGACGACTCGGGCAGTTTCCGCACCGTGGTCAAGCTGGCGCTGCAGAAGGCCGGTTATGGCGTGGTGGAGGCCGTCGACGGCAAGGACGCCGTCGGCAAGCTCAACGGCCAGAAGCTGAACCTGATCGTCTGCGACGTGAACATGCCCAACATGGACGGGCTGAGCTTCCTGCGCCACCTGAAGACCACCGGGGCCTACAAGTTCACGCCGGTGATCATGCTCACCACCGAGACGCAGGAGAGCAAGAAGGCCGAGGGCCGCGCCGCCGGTGCGCGCGCCTGGATCACCAAGCCCTTCCAGCCGTCGACGCTGGTCGATGCCGTCGCCAAGCTCTGCGTCTGAAGGCAGGTCGGCCATGCCCCCCTCGCCCCTGCCCCTCTCGGCCAGAACCGCCACGCCCGCTGCACTGCCACTGGGTCCGGAGCTGACCATCGCCTTCGCCGCGGCCTGCCGCGACACCGTGGCCGAGGCACTGGCCAGCACGCCGGGTGATCTGGCACTCGACCTGGGCGAGGTGACCGATTTCGACAGCAGCGGCGTGCAGCTGCTGCTGGCCACGCAGCGCAGCCTGGCCGAGCGCGGCGATGCGCTGTGCATCACCGCGGCCAGTGCCGCCGTGCGCGACGCCCTGACCCTGTTCGGCCTGGGCCACCTGCTCGGCCCGGCCGCCGCCGCCGCCCTGGCCGGCCTGGCGCACTGAGGATCCCCACGATGCATCGCGACGACGACGCCGAAATCATTGCCGCCGCCCGCGTCGGCTTTCTCGACGAGGCGGCCGACATGCTGCAGCAGTTCGAGCAGGCGCTGCTGGTGATGGAGACCGCCCCCGACGACAGCGAGAACCTGAACGCTGCGTTCCGCGCCGCGCACACCATCAAGGGCACCGCCGGGCTGTTCGGCTGCGACGCGGTGGTGGTGTTCACCCACGAGGTGGAGACCCTGCTCGAAGGCCTGCGCTCGGGTGAGCTGCCGGTGACCGAGGCCATCAGCGCGGCGCTGCTCGAAGGCCTGGACCAGATGGCGGTGCTGCTCGACGAGGTGCGCACCGGCGCCACCGATGCGGGGGTGGCCGAGCGCAGCCGCGTGCTGGGCCAGCACCTGCGCCAGCTCTACAGCGCCGGCGCCGCCCCGGCGTCCAGCGCGGCGGGGCCGTCCGGCCACGCCGATGCGGTCAGCGCCGCCGCGCCGGTGATCACCACCACCCGCGCCACCACCACCACGATCGCCGCCACGGCCTGGCACCTGTCGCTGCGTTTCGGCCCCGATGCGCTGCGCAACGGCCTCGACCCGCTGGCCTTCATCCGCTACCTGGGCAGCCTGGGCACGCTGACCGGCTGCCAGGTGCTGGCCGACGAGCTGCCGGCGCTGGCATCGCTGGACGCCGAGACCTGCCACCTGGGTTTCGAGCTGCGCTTGCAGACCGAGGCCGGATACGACGAGATCGAACGGGTGTTCGAGTTTGCGGTCGACGACTGCAGCGTGCAGATCCTGCCGCCCGACGCCGACGGCGATGCCTTCGAACAACTGCTGCAACTGCGCTGCGGCGACGATGCCCCCGCCTACGAGGCCTTGCTGGCCGTCTGGCAGGCGCTGGGCATGACCATGGGCCAGCTCGATCACGAAGCAGCGCCGTCGCTGGCGGAGCCTGCCACCCTGGCCGAAGCCGAGGCCAGCGCCCTCGCCAACGCCATCGCGCCCGCCATCGCGCCCGCCAATGCCAGCCCGGTGGATGAGCGCCGCGCCGCCACCGACCGCCGCGCCGGCCGCGACCGCCGCGCCCCCGCCGAGGCACGCTTCGTCAAGGTGCGCGCCGACAAGCTCGACCACCTGATCGACCTGATCGGCGAGCTGGTGATCGCCGGCTCGGGCGCGCAGATGGTGGCCAACCAGGAAGGCTCGGCGCTGTTCCTCGAAGCCACCCAGCGTGTCAGCGAGCTGGTGCAGGCCACCCGCGACGGCGCGCTGGCGCTGCGCATGGTGCCGGTGGGCGAGACCTTCAGCCGCTTCCAGCGCGTGGTGCGCGACACCAGCAAGCAGCTGGGCAAGGACATCGAGTTCGTGGTCACCGGCGGCGACACCGAGCTGGACAAGTCGATGGTCGAGCTGATCGCCGACCCGCTGATGCACCTGGTGCGCAACAGCCTGGACCACGGCATCGAACTGCCCGCCGAGCGCCTGGCCGCCGGCAAGAGCGCCACCGGCCGGCTGGCGCTGACCGCCTGCCACGAAGGGGGGTCGATCGTCATCGAGGTCAGCGACGACGGCAAGGGCCTGCGCCGCGAGCGCATCCTGGCCAAGGCCATCGAGCGTGGCCTGCTGCCCGAAGGCGCCACGCCCAGCGATGCCGAGGTGTGGCAGCTGATCTTCGCGCCGGGCTTTTCCACCGCCGACAAGGTGACCGACCTGTCGGGCCGCGGCGTGGGCATGGACGTGGTCAAGCGCAACATCGAGGCGCTGCGTGGCCAGATCTCGCTGACCAGCCACGAAGGCCGCGGCACCCACACGCAGATCCGCCTGCCGCTGACGCTGGCGATGATCGACGGCTTCCTCACGCTGGTGGGCGGTGTGCACTACGTGCTGCCGCTGGCGGTGGTGAGCGAGTGCATCGCCGTGCCGCGTGAATGCGTGAACGCGCCCGCGCGCACCTGCGGCACCTTCGACCTGCGCGGCGAGGTGCTGCCCTACATCGACCTGGCGCTGTTCTACGGCGTGGTGCCCGGCGCCGAGGACGCACCCACCGACCCGCAGCGCCGCAGCCTGGTGGTGGTGCGCGATGGCGCGGTGCGCGTGGGCCTGGTGGTCGACCGCCTGATGGGCGAGCACCAGACCGTGATCAAGCCGCTGGCCGGCATCTTCCGCCACCTCAAGGCGCTGGCCGGCTCGACCATCCTGGGCTCGGGCGACGTGGCCCTGGTGCTGGACATGCAGGGGTTGATGACGGCGGCGCTGAAGGCCAGCCACCTGCCCCGCCACACCGTGGCCATCCCCGCCTGAACCGCAGCGAGCCCCCATGCGCAATCCCCTTCGCCTGCTATCGCCCCTGCCCGACAAGCCCCGGCCGACGCCAACCTGCCGGTGCTGACCGACGTGGACGAAGCCTCGTTCACCCGGTTCTGAGCCACCGCCCTATCTCTTGACCCCCCCGTGACGCCACCCCTGATCGCACCATGACCACCACCTCGTACAACGCCCGCGCCAACGCAGCGGCACCCGGCCGCCGGCCGGCAGATCCCGGCGTGCGGCTGTTCATGCGCCTGAGCTTCACGGCCAAGGCCTTGCTGGTCAGCGCCCTGCTGGCGCTGCCGCTGCTGGGCATGGTGGCGTGGCAGGCCTGGGCGCAATACACGCACAGCCTGCAGGCCCAGCAGACCGCCGTGCAGCACCATGTGGAGGTGGCGCACAAGGTGCTGGTCTGGGCCCATGGCCTGGAGACCAGCGGCGCCGTGCCGCGGGCCGAGGCGCAACGCCTGGCCAAGGCGGCGGTGGCCAAGCTGCGCTACGGCCAGGACGATTACTTCTGGATCAACGACATGGCCCCCACGATGGTCATGCACCCGATGAAGCCCGAGCTGGACGGCAAGGACCTGTCCGGCTTCAAGGACCCCAACGGCTTCCACCTGTTCAAGGCCTTCGCCGACGTGGCGCGCACCCAGGGCGCCGGGCTGGTGGCCTACCAGTGGCCCAAACCGGGCGCCGACAAGCCGCAGGACAAGATCTCGTATGTGATGGCCTTCCAGCCCTGGGGCTGGGTGATCGGCACCGGCATCTACGTCGACAACGTGCTCGCCGAAGCCCAGGCCAACTGGATGAAGCAAGGCGTGGTCGCGTCGCTGGCGCTGCTGCTGGGCTTCTACGGCTTCCGCTGCTTCTTGGTGGCCATGCGCACCGGCCTGCAGGACGCGATGTCGGCCGCCGAATCGGTGGGCGCCGGCGCGCTCGACGAGCCGATCCCGGCGGGCACCGGCCGCAGCGAAGAATCGCGCCTGCTCGACAGCCTGCGCACCATGCAGCACAAGCTGCGCGAACGCCGCAGCGAAGACCAGGCCCGCCTGGCCACCACCGATGCCGCCGCCCGCGCCGCCAGCCAGGTGGCCGACGAGATCGGCCAGGCGGTGGACGCCGCCACGCAGGGCGACTTCACCCACCGCATTCCGCTGGCCGACAAGCCCGAGTTCCACGCCGCGCTGTGCGGCAAGTTCAACGAGCTGCTCGACACCGTGAGCGACACCTTCGCCGAGGTGCAGGCCGCGGCCGCGCAGCTGAGCGCGGCCTCCGAGCAGGTGTCGCAGACCTCGCAGTCGCTGGCGCACTCGGCCTCGCAACAGGCCGCGGGCGTGGAGCAGACCACCGCCTCGCTGCACGAGATCAGCGATTCGGTGAAGCGCAACGCCGACAGCGCCACGGTGACCGACGGCATCGCCACCCAGGCCGCCGGCGAGGCCATGGAAGGCGGCCAGGCGGTGTCGCAGACGGTGGATGCGATGAAGAGCATCGCCCAGAAGATCGGCATCGTCGACGACATCGCCTACCAGACCAACCTGCTGGCGCTGAACGCGGCCATCGAGGCGGCACGCGCCGGTGAACACGGCAAGGGCTTTGCCGTGGTGGCCGCCGAAGTGCGCAAGCTGGCCGAACGCAGCCAGGTGGCCGCGCAGGAGATCGGCCAGCTCGCCGGCAACAGCGTGCACCTGGCCGAGCGTGCCGGCCACCTGCTCGAGCGCATGGTGCCCAGCATCCACAAGACCAGCACCCTGGTGCAGGAGATCGCCGCCGCTTCGGGCCAGCAGAGCGACGGCGTGGGCCAGATCAACAGCGCCATGAGCCACCTCAACAGCACCACCCAGCAGACCGCCGCGGCCAGCGAAGAGCTGTCGGCCACCGCCGAGGAGCTGTCGGCCCAGGCCGGCCGGCTGCAGGAGCTGATGGCCGGGTTCCGCCTGAGCCAGGACGGTGGCACACCACCGGCCGCACCCCGGGCACCCTCGCGTGCCGTTGCCGCGTCGACCAGCAGCAACGGGCTGCGCCTGCCGGCCAGCAGACCCGCCACGCGCAACCTGGCCACGCACTCGACACCGATGGGCACGGCGCCGGCGCTGGCCGGCGACATCGACGAATCGTCATTCACCCGCTTCTGACCCGCACCCGACCTAAGCCCCGATACCCAGGAGACCATCCCCATGCGATCCAATCTTCCCGTCACCCAGAACGAGTACGTGCTGCGCCAGGGCATGACCATCGTGTCGCGCACCGACCTCAAGGGCCGCATCACCTACATCAACGACGACTTCATCGAAGCCAGCGGCTTCACGCAGGAAGAGTTGATCGGCCAGCCGCACAACCTGGTGCGCCACCCCGACATGCCCGAAGAAGCCTTCGACGACATGTGGCGCACGCTCAAGGCCGGCCTGCCCTGGACCGGCCTGGTGAAGAACCGCTGCAAGAACGGCGACCATTACTGGGTGGTGGCCAACGCCACGCCGGTGCGCGAGGGCGACGCGGTCAGCGGCTACATGTCGGTGCGCACCCTGCCCACCCGCACCCAGGTGCAGGCCGCCGACGCGGCATACCAGCTGTTCAAGCAGGGCCGCGCCGGCAAGCTGGCCATCGTGCAGGGCAACGTGGTCAGCACCGGCCTGCTGAGCCAACTGAACCTGGCCAGGCGCCTGCTGGGCGGCGCCGGGCTGGGCACCAAGTTCGCGCTGCTGGGCATCACCGGCGTGGCGGCGGCCGCTGCGGCCGCGGCCGCGGCGTGGCAAGGGGCCTGGCCGGTGGCCGTCGGCGCCGCCGCGCTGGGCGGGCTGGCGCTGGTGTCGGG
The DNA here is from genome assembly GCA_001770815.1 of Burkholderiales bacterium RIFCSPHIGHO2_12_FULL_69_20. Taxonomy (GTDB): domain Bacteria; phylum Pseudomonadota; class Gammaproteobacteria; order Burkholderiales; family Burkholderiaceae_C; genus Pseudaquabacterium. Next base: position 50 of record MESD01000032.1, on the reverse strand, counting down.
CGCCCGACTGGCCAGCCGCCTCACCCGCGGCCTGCGCCAATGCGAGCAGC
>MESD01000031.1 GCA_001770815.1 Burkholderiales bacterium RIFCSPHIGHO2_12_FULL_69_20 | reverse complement strand
TGCAGCGCGCGCAGGTTCTTGGTGTTGGGGCTGCTGATGTTCACCGTCACGTAGTCGGCGTGCGGGTAGACGCCGTCCAGGCCCAGCAGGTAGTCGCTGGCGGCGTCCTCGATGGCCGTGTTGGCGTTCTTGCCGATGTTCAGGCCCAGGATGCCGCCGGCGGCGCGAAAGCTGCGCGCCCTTCGCACGTTGGCGATGAAGGCCGACAGGCCTTCGTTGTTGAAGCCCAGCCGGTTGATCAGCGCCTCGCGCTCGGGCAGGCGGAACATGCGTGGCTTGGGGTTGCCCGGCTGGGCCTTGGGAGTGACCGTGCCCACCTCGATGAAGCCGAAGCCCATCGCGCCCAGGCCGTCGATGCAGCGGCCGTTCTTGTCCAGGCCGGCGGCCAGGCCGATGCGGTTGGGAAATTTCAGCCCCGCCACGCTGACCGGGTCGTCCACGCGAGCCTGCGACCACAGGCATTGCAGCGGTGTGCCCTGCAGCGTGGCGATGGATTCCATCGTCAGGTCGTGGGCGCGCTCGGGGTCGAGACCGAAGAGGAACGGGCGGGTCAGGGCGTAGGGGACGAAAGCCATAATTGCGGATTGTCCCAGACCGCTTCACGCCAGCGCACAGTCCCATGACCCAGGATGAACTCAAGGCCCTCGTCGGCCGCGCCGCTTTGGACTACGTGGTGCCCGGCACCGTGGTGGGCGTGGGCACCGGGTCCACCGTCAACTGCTTCATCGACGCGCTGGCCACCATCAAGGACCGCATCGCCGGCGCGGTCAGCAGCTCGGTGGCCAGCACGCTGCGCTTGCAGGCGCATGGCATCACGGTGCTGGACTCCAACACGGTGCAGGCCATCCCGGTCTACATCGATGGCGCCGACGAGATCGACCACCGCGGCTGCATGATCAAGGGCGGCGGCGCGGCGCTGACGCGCGAGAAGATCGTCGCCGATCTGGCCGATCGCTTCATCTGCATCGCCGACGAGAGCAAGCTGGTCGACGTGCTGGGTCGCTTCCCGCTGCCGGTGGAGGTGATCCCCATGGCCGCGGCCCAGGTGGCGCGGCGCTTTGCGTCGGCCTACGGCGGCCAGGCCACGCTGCGCGCCGGTGTGACCACCGACAACGGCAATGTGCTGCTCGATGTGCGCGGCCTGGCCATTGCCGACCCGTTGGCCATGGAGGCCGAGATCAACCAATGGCCGGGCGTGGTGACGGTGGGCATCTTTGCCCGCCACCGCGCGCGGGTATGCCTGCTGGGCACGGAACAGGGCGTCAAGACCCTGTCATTCGACTGACGATGGCCCACGCCGCACCGCGTGGCTGGTGAAGCGGGCCACGTCCAGCGCGTCCAGCAGCGAGGCCGGCAGCGGCAGCGGATCACCGGTGATCCAGGAGGCCAGCGCCTCGGCGCCCAGCGCTGCCTGGGTGATGCCGCGCGAGCCGAGCGCGGTGAAGACGAACAGGCCGGCGTGGCGCGGCACCCACCGCGGTTGATCGATCCGGCGGCGGCCCGGTGCCACGCGGCCATCGGGCACCGGGCCCAGCAGCGGCAGCCGGTCGTCGCTTTGCAGCCGCCAGCCCACCCGCCCAGCCAACCGACCGGCGTCCACCGCGCCGGTCCAGCCCGTCAGTCGCCGCAGCGTGGCCAGGTTGTGCTGGTGATCCACGAGGCGCAGCTCGCCGCCTTCGTCGCCGGGTTGGGACGTGGCACCGCACAGCAGCCGGCCGTCGGCCAGCCGCAGCGCATAACCGGTGTCGGCCAGCGGCTGCGGCAGCTCGGGCAGTCCCGGCAGTTCGGCCGGCAACAGCGTGGTCTGGCCGCGCACGCGGCGCAGCGGCCAGGGTGCGCCGGTGGGCAGCGGCGCCAGCAGCCGCTGCGCATCGCTGGCATTGCACAGCACCACGGCGTCGGCGCTGTGCAGGCAGCTGCCGGTGGCGTCGTGCAGCTGCCAGCCGGCATCGCCGTGCTGCAGCGCTTGCACGTCGGCGCCGTAGCAGGCTTCGATGCCGGGTGAACGAAGCCAGTGGCCGCACAAATCGGCCGGCGAAGCCCAGCCACCACCGGGGTAGAACCAGGCCGCACGACCGTCCGCCAAGCCGCTGTCGGCCAGCACCTGCAGGTAATCGGGCGGCAGCGCCAGCGCCTGCAGCAGCGCTTGCATCGCCGCCGGCGCCAGGCGTTGCTCGCCACGCAGCAGCCCGCCCACCGCACCGCTGACCGTGCCGCTGGCCACCAGCGGGCGCAGCACCCGCGCGGTGTGCAGCGCGGCGGCGCGCAGCCAGCGGGCATGCGGCCCGTCGTGGGCGTGGGCGATGCCATGGAACAGGCCGCCGGGGTTGCCCGAGGTCTCACGCGCAGGGCCACCCTGGCGATCGAACACCCGCACCGCCAGGCCGCGCGCGGCCAGCGCCTGCGCCACCGCGGCGCCGGCCAGCCCGGCGCCGACCACCGCCACCCTGCGCACCGGCGCGGCAGTGTTGCCGGCCCAGCCCAACCGGCCGGCCGGTGCGGCTGCGGCAAAACGCGGCGCAAACCGGCCGACGGTGATCTCGCGCTGGCCGCCGGTGCCTGGCACCTTGTCCAGTTCGAAGCCGGCCGCGCTCAGGCCCTGGCGCACGGCGCTGTCCACGCGCCAGATCGCCAGCGTGGCCCCCGGCGCGGCCAGCCGCGGCAGCTGCCGCAGCCGCCACGGGTCCCACATCGCCGGGTTGCGGTCGGGCGCAAAACCGTCCAGGTAGAAGGCGTCGACCCGGGCCACCAGCTCGGGCAGCACGTCGGCGATGTCGCCCAGCGCCAGCAGCAGCCGCACCCGGCCGCCGTCGAAGTCGATCACATGCAGGTCGGGCGTGAGCGGCGGCCACTTCGCAACCAGCTCGGCCGCCAGCACGGGCAGCGGCGAGCCGGCATGGGCGCGGATCAGATCCTCGCGGTGCGGCGGGTGCTTCTCGATGGCGAGATACCAGAGCCGGTCGCAGCGGCGCGCATCCTGCTGCCAGGCGGCCCGGGTGGCCAGGAAGTTGTGGCCGAGGCCGAAGCCCGTCTCCAGGATCACGAAGCGCGATCGGCCGGCCCAGCGCTCGGGCAGCTGGTTGCCGGCCAGATAGACCTGCTGAGCCCGCTCCAGCGCCGCGGCGCCGGCGGGATACACATCGCCGAAATCCGGTGCGGCCGGTGCATGCCGCTCGCTGAAGTCGATGCGCGCCGGCTGCAGCGGGCCCCAGCTCACGCGGCCCTCATACAACCGGTGCGATGCGGTCTTCGGCGCGTCGCGCCAGCCAGCGCAGCAGTGGCGCCTGGGCCTGCGTGAGGCCTCGGTAAGCCAGCACCGCCTCGCTCATCGAGGCCAGTGCGTCGTGCACACGGGCGGCCTGCGCCGGCTGGCTGAAGGCTTGGGCCAGCGGCGTGACGTCGACCAGGATGGTGAACACCGCCTGCGACGGTCCACCATCGACAGCCGGCACCGGGATGAAGGTCTGCCGCTCGGTGCGCCACCAGGTCTGCGCGGCCAGTGCGTCGTCGTCCAGCCCGGCGGGCCAGCGCGCCGGGTCGATCCGCTGCGGATGGCCATGCAGGCGTGGGTGGGCGGTGAGGGTCCAGACGAAGCGCTCCCAGCGATCGGTCCCGCCGGGCCGCCCCAAGGGACCGACACCCCCTTGGGGGGGCGACGCCGCAGGCGTCTCGGGGGCCATCCCGCCCGTCACGAGCTTCACCAATTGCGGCGCGGCGCCGACGATCAGCCGGTTGTCGGCCACCGGCGCATGAGCCTCGGCAAAGCTGCGGCCGATCTTGGTTTCGGGCGCCCACATCGATGGCAGCGCCACCGCCAGCCAGGGCAGGGTGCCGGTGGCGCCATCGATCACCGCAAAGTCTTCGGCAAAGGCCAGGCTCAGCAGCACGGTGCGGCGCCATTCGGGTGGTGTGTCGTGAAGCAGCGTGCCGATCTCGGGCCAGCCGGTGCCGATGTCGTGCGGCTGCTCATCCTCGTCGATGGCCCAGCCCAGCCAGGGCGCCTGCCACTGGCCGCCTGCCTTGCCATGGATCAGGCGCCAGGCGTCGGGGTGCTCGGCGGCGGCATGCGCGGCCAGCGCCTGCAGCGCCGGGCCGGCGTCGAAGCCCGGCGCGCGCAGCAGCGCCTGATCGCGGAAGGCCCACAGCACGGCCAGCTTCTCGCGCAGGTGGCGGGCCGCGCCGCGTTGCGGCACCACCGAGGGCGTCAGCTGCGCAGCGCCCGGTGCCAACCGGCGCAGCCCGGGCTGCATGCGGTGCGGCACGTGCACGCCGGCATCGAAGTGAAAGCTCATGGGCAGGACGGTAGCACCAAGCAAAAGGGGCACCGAAGTGCCCCTGCGGGATGGGCGCAGACGCCGTTCAGACGCGCTTGCGGTACTCGTGCGTGCGGGTGTCGATTTCGATCATGTCGCCCTGGGCGACGAAGATCGGCACCGGGATCTCGAAGCCGGTGGCCAGCTTGGCGGGCTTGAGCACCTTGCCCGAGGTGTCGCCCTTGACGGCCGGCTCGGTCCAGGTGACTTCACGCACCACCGAGGTGGGCATTTCGACCGAGATCGCCTTGCCGTCGTAGAACACCACTTCAACCGGCATCGCGTCTTCCAGGTACTGGATCGCATCGCCCATGTTCTCGGCCTCGACCTCGAACTGGTTGTACTCGCCGTCCATGAACACGTACATCGGGTCGGCGAAGTAGGTGTAGGTGCAGTCCTTCTTGTCCAGCACGATCTGGTCCATCTTGTCGTCGGCCTTGAAGACGGTCTCGGTGGCCTGGTTGTTCAGCAGGCTCTTGAGCTTCATGCGCACGGTGGCTGAGTTGCGGCCGCCGCGGGAGTATTCGGTCTTGAGCACGACCCATGGGTCCTTGCCCTGCATGATGACGTTGCCGGCGCGGATTTCTTGAGCGATTTTCATGGAGATTCCCGGGTGTGCACTGTCGCCTGGGGCGTGCCGCTCGACGTGCGCTGAGCGGGCGGGCCTTTCACAAACCTGTGTTTGTCGGCGAGGCGGTTTGAAGCAAAGCCCGCGATTTTAGCCGGTTTCTAGCCTTGCCTGCCTTTGACGAAGCGCAGCAATTGCGCACACAGGTCGTCCTGCGCCCGCAGTTGGGCACGCCAGGCCTGGTGTACCGCCCGCCAGGCGCTGAGCTCGGGCAGCGCCGCCGGCCAGGGTGCCAGCCCGTTGGCCGCATGGAAGCCTTGGCGCACCGTGGCCGCCAGCGCCGGCGGGCAACCAGCCAGGTAGCGGTCCAGAAAGGCCGCCAGCTTGGGCGCATGGGCGCCGTCGTGCTGGGGGTAGATCTGCCAGATCAACGGCGCGCCGGCGCACAACTGTGCGCGCACGAATGAATCTTCGCCGCGCACCAGGTTCAGGTCGGTGGCGGCCAGCACGCGGTCGAACTCGGGCTGGCTGACGTGGGGCAGGGCGGCGAGGCGCAGGTTCGATGGCAGCGGCTCGGCCTGCAAGCGATCGCGCAAGGCGCCGGGCGGCAGCAGCAGCGTGGTGGGCTGCCCGGCCAGCGCCTGCAGCAGGCCGGGCAGCGGCAGGCTGGCGTAGCCGAACAGCAGCACCAGGCGGTCGGATTCACGCCATGCTTGGGCCCAGGGCTGTGCTCGCAGCCAGGTGCGCGCGCCGGCGGGGTCGTCGCCCACCGCGGCGCCGTCCTGCAGCAGCCCGCCGGTGGCCGGGGTGAAACCGGGGTAGAAGAACCACTTGTCCAGCCCCGCGCCCGGCCCGGCCAACTGCGGCGAGCGCAGCCCGTGCGAGCGCTCGACATAGGGCTCGGCGCTGAGATACTCGAGGTTGATCCACACCGGCGGCGCTGTGTTGGCGGACAGGCGGGCGGCCATGCGGGCGGCCATTCGGGCGACGAAGCCGGGCGGCGGCGCGCAGCCGAAGGCTTCGACCACCACGTCGCCGGGCGGCAGGTCGGGTGGGGTGTCGTCCCAGGGCTGCACCGTCACGCCCGGCGCGCCTTGCGGCGCCATCCAGGCCAGCGCGCTGGCGTCGTCGATCCACAAGCGCACCGCGTGGCCGCGCGCACCCAGCGCGGCGGCCAGGCGCCAGCACACGCCCGCGTCGCCGAAGTTGTCGATCACCCGGCAGAACAGATCCCATCGCCATGCCCGCATGGCCCGGATTATTGGGGCGGCAGAATCGGGCCCTGCCCCCGATGCCCCCGATGCCCGCGACCGAAGACCCGTCCACCGCCGCAGTGCCCGTGCTGCCCGCGCTGCCTGCTACCGACCCGGTGGTGCCAGCGCCCGACCGCGAGCGCCTGCTGGCCGAGGTGGCCGCGCTGCCGTCGCTGCCCGGCGTCTACCGCTACTTTGATGCGCAGGGCAACGTGCTCTACGTCGGCAAGGCGCGCAGCCTGAAGAAGCGGGTGGCCAGCTACTTCCAGAAAGACCACGTCGGCACCCGCATCGGCCACATGATCAGCCGCATCGCCCGGCTGGAGACCACGGTGGTGCGCACCGAGGCCGAGGCGCTGCTGCTCGAAAACAACCTGATCAAGACGCTGAACCCCAAGTTCAACATCCTGTTCCGCGACGACAAGAGCTACCCCTACTTGAAGCTGCAGCGCCACCCGTTCCCGCGCATCGCCTACTACCGCGGCGCGGTCGACCGCAAGCACACCTACTTCGGCCCCTACCCCGGCGCCTGGGCGGTGAAGGAGACCATCCTGCTGCTGCAGAAGGCTTTCCGCCTGCGCACTTGCGAGGACACGGTCTACGCCAACCGCTCGCGGCCCTGCCTGCTCTACCAGATCCGCCGCTGCTCGGGGCCCTGTGTCGGGCTGATCTCGCCGGCCGACTACGCGCGCGACGTGGACAACGCCGAGCGCTTTCTGCTGGGCGCCACGGATGAAGTGATCGGCACGCTGCAGACGCAGATGATGGCCTACGCCGACGCGCTGGAGTTCGAGCGCGCGGCCGAGGTGCGCAACCAGATCAGCGCCTTGTCACGCGTTCTGCACCAGCAGAGCATGGAAGAGAGCAGCCTGTCGTCGCGCGACCGCGACGTCGACGTGCTGGCGGTGCGGGTGCAGGGCGGGCGCGCCTGCGTCAACCTGGCGATGGTGCGCGGCGGCCGGCACCTGGGCGACCGGGCCTACTTTCCCAGCCATGTCGAAGAGGCCGCGGTGTTGTCGGCCGAGCAGGCCGACGAACGGCCCGATCGGGTCTCGGTCGAGCAGCAGGTGCTGGAGGCCTTCATCGCCCAGCATTACCTGGGCGTGGCGCCACCCGCGGCGCTGGTGCTCAGCCACGCGGTGTCGGCCGACCTGCTGGCGGCGCTGAGCGAGCAGACCGGCACCAAGATCAATGCCCAGCACCAGCCGCGCGAGCAGCGCCGCACCTGGCTGGAGATGGCCGAGAAGGGCGCGCAGATCGCGCTGGCGCGATTGCTGGCCGAAGAAGGCAGCCAGCGCGAGCGCACCCGCGCGCTGGTCGATGCGCTGGACCTGGCCAGCGTCGACAAGGACGCCGATCTCGACGCGCTGCGCATCGAGTGCTTCGACATCAGCCACACCGCGGGCGAGGCCACCCAGGCCAGCTGCGTGGTCTACGAGCACCACGCGATGCGCCCGGCCGACTACCGCCGCTACAACATAGCCGGCATCACCGGCGGCGACGACTACGCCGCGATGCGCCAGGTGCTGACGCGGCGTTATGCCAAGGTGGCCGAGGCGCGGGCGGCGGCGCAGAAGGCCGGCGAGCTGGCCGTCGACGCCGGCAACGCCGTGCTGCCCAAGGCGCTGCGCCTGCCCGAGCTGGTGCTGGTCGACGGTGGCCGCGGCCAGGTGAGCATGGCGCGCGAGGTGTTTCAATCGCTGGGGCTGGATCTGTCGCTGATCGTCGGGGTCGAGAAGGGCGAGGGCCGCAAGGTGGGGCTGGAAGAACTGGTGTTTGCCGACGGCCGCGAGAAGGTCTACCTGGGCCACGATTCGGCCGCGCTGATGCTGGTGGCGCAGATCCGCGACGAGGCGCACCGCTTCGCGATCACCGGCATGCGCGCCAAGCGCGCCAGCGTGCGCACCGGCGGCAGCAAGCTCGAAGACATCGCCGGCGTCGGCCCCAAGAAGCGGGCGAAGCTGCTGCAGCGCTTTGGCGGCATCCGCGGCGTGGCGGCCGCCAGCGTGGACGAACTGTGCAGCGTGGAAGGCATTTCGCATGACCTGGCCGAGGAGATCTACCGTGTCTTGCGTTGACATCACCGGCGACGGCAACACGCCGCTGCCGGCAGCCGGTGCGCGTGCGCGCCATCCGGTCACGCTGGCCTGTGGCCTGGCCATCGCGGCGCTGTGTGCCGGCTGCGGGCCCGCCACCCGGCAGGCGCCGGCGCCGGTGGCCGCGCGTCCGCTGCTGCCAGTCGAGTCTGCGCCGCAGGGCACGCCCAAAGCACCCACGCCGCCGGGCGCGGCCGGCATGGCCCCGCGCCTGCCGCCGCCGTACCGCGACGCGCGTGATTGGGACGACTACCGCCAGCAGGCCGCACGGCGGCTGGTGGCGATCAACCACGCCGCCAGCTACGACGGCCCGGTGCCCGAGCCGCTGCTGGCGATCCCGGTGCTGGAGATCGAGCTCAACGGCGATGGCAGCGTGCGCCGCATCCACGTGATGCGCAAGCCGACGCAGGCGCTGGACACGGTGCAGTTGGCCATCGCCGCGGTGCAGCGCGCTGCGCCTTTCGGCAGCGTCACCCACCTGCCGCGGCCGTGGAAATTCACCGAGACCTTTTTGTTCGACGAGCAACGCCGCTTCAAGCCGCGCACGCTGGACCTGTGACCGACGCGGCGCGCCGAGCGCGGTCCTGCACAATGGCGCCATGTTTCTCACCCTGCCGACACTGCTGACCTGGGCGCGCATCGTCGCGATCCCGCTGATCGTCGGCGTGTTCTACCTGCCGATCGACGCCGCCACGCGCAACTTGATCGCCACGGTGATGTTCGTGGTGTTTGCGCTCACCGACTGGGCCGACGGCTGGCTGGCGCGCAAGCTCAACCAGACCTCGGCTTTCGGCGCCTTTCTCGATCCGGTGGCCGACAAGTTTCTCGTCTGCGCGTCGCTGCTGGTGCTGGTCAAGCTCGACCGGGTGGACGTGCTGGTGGCGCTGGTGATCATCGGCCGCGAGATCGCGATCTCGTCGCTGCGCGAATGGATGGCGCAGATCGGCGCCTCGCGCAGCGTGGCGGTGCACATGCTGGGCAAACTCAAGACCGCGACCCAGATGACCGCGATCCCCTTCCTGCTGTACGACGGCGCGGTGTTCGGCTTCATCGACACCCGCATCTGGGGCACGGTGCTGATCCTCGTGGCCTGCGTGCTGACCATCTGGTCGATGGTGTACTACCTGCAGAAGGCGCTGCCCGAGATCCGGGCCAAGGCCCGGTGAGCGATCCGGGCGCTGCGCTGGCCCGCCAGCAGGCCCTGCTGGCCGCGATGCCCTGGGTTTTCGTGGGCGTGTGGAGCACCGGCTTCGTCGTCGCCCGGCTGGCCATGCCGCATGCACCGCCGCTGACCTTCCTGACCTGGCGCTATGCCTTCTCGCTGCTGGCCTTCGGCCTGTGGATCCGCGCCGCCGGCGTGGCCTGGCCGCAGGGCCGCGCCCAGTGGGGCCACTTGTCGGTCAGCGGCGTGTTGATGCATGCGGGCTACCTGGGCGGTGTGTGGGCGGCCGTGCGCGCGGGCATGCCGGCCGGCACCGCCGCGCTGATCGTCGGCCTGCAGCCGCTGTTCACCGCGCTGTGGGTCAGCGGCCGCGGGCACTACCCGGTGTCGGTGATGCAATGGCTGGGCCTGCTGCTGGGGCTGGGCGGGCTGGTGCTGGTGGTGTGGCCCAAGATGGGCATGGGCGAGGTGACCGCACCGAACCTGGCGCTGGCGCTGCTGGCGCTGGCCTCGATCACCATCGGCACGCTCTACCAGAAGCACCATGTGCGGCCGGCCGACGTGCGCAGCGCCAACTTCGTGCAGATCGCGGCGGCGCTGGTGGTCACCGCGCCGCTGGCCTTGCTGGAGCCCGGTGCGATGCAGTTTCACCCCGATCTGCTGGTGGCGCTGGCCTGGTCGGTGCTGGTGCTGTCGCTGGGCGGCAGCTCGCTGCTGATGATGCTGATCCAGCGTGGCGCGGCCACCCGCGTCACCAGCCTGCTGTACCTGGTGCCGCCTTGCACCGCACTGCTGGCCTGGTTGCTGTTTGGCGAGCGCATGGCCGCCAGCGGCTGGGCCGGCATGGCGCTGTGCGCGGTGGGCGTGGGGCTGGTGCTAAGGGGCGACGGACGCTGACTTCCGCGCTCACTTGCAGCGCCTTCTGTCGGCTATTTCACGCCCCGTTGCAAGCCCGTGCAAGCACCACGAACGCCCGGCTGATTGCACCTAGAATCCGCCCCTCGCGCTTGACACTGCCGGGTGGCGCCGCTGTAATGAAAGTGGCATCCAGCAGCGTCTGAAGCGGGTCGAATCAGCGCCACCGACGGGCGCCACCAACAAGTTGGCCGCGGGCCACCAGCACCACCTGCCGCGCGTCGACCAGACATCCTTGAGAGGGGGTACCTTCGTGAACAAAGCCGAGCTGATCGAACACATCGCCAAACAGGCCGATATTTCCAAGGCCGCGGCCACGCGCGCCCTGGAGGCGGTGATCGGCGGTGTGAAGACCACCCTCAAGAAGAACGGCAGCGTCTCCATCGTCGGCTTTGGCACCTTTGCCGTCACCAAGCGCGCCGCGCGTGCCGGCCGCAATCCGCGCACCGGGGCGGCCATCAAGATCAAGGCCGCCAAGGTGCCCAAGTTCCGGCCCGGCAAGGGCTTGAAGGACGCCCTCAACTGACCTGCCCGGCCGCCGCGCCCGTCGGCTGGCCCGTCATCTCCTGCGGGTGCTTAGCTCAGTTGGTAGAGCGGCGCCCTTACAAGGCGTAGGTCGGGGGTTCGAGCCCCTCAGCACCCACCACCGCAGGCCTCTGGTTGCCCACTCTTGACACCCGCCAAGGCGCGCCATGCGCCGATGTCGGCAGCCGTCTTAGAATCCAGGGCTTGACGCTGCGCGCGTCGCGGCCCGATCCCAGCCAAGGCGAACCCCGGTTCGCCTTTTTTGTAGGTGACGGTTCGCGGCGCGCGCGGTGCCTTGCCACCCACGCCGTAACGCAAGCCCCCCCTCCGAGGCTGACACCATGTTTGATTTCGTCCGCACCCACAAACGGCTGTTCCTGTTCCTGATCCTGGTGCTGATCCTGCCGTCCTTCGTGGTGTTCGGCATCCAGGGCTATTCGGGCATGACCGAGGGCGCCAATGCCACCGTGGCCAAGGTCGATGGCCAGGCCATCACCCAGGCCGAATGGGATGCCAGCCACCAGCAGCAGGCACAGCGCGCACGCCAGCAGATGCCCAACATCGACCCCAAGCTGCTCGACTCGCCCGCTGCACGCGCCGAGACGCTGGATGCGCTGGTGCGCGAGCGGGTGCTGGCGGTGGCCAGCGACAAGCTGCACCTCGCGGTCACGAACGAGCGGCTGCAGCGGCTGTTCGTCACCGACCCGCAGTTCGCGATGCTGCGCAACGCCGACAACACCATCAACAAGGACCTGCTGGCCGCGCAGGGCATGAGCGTGCAGGGCTTCGAGGCCCGGCTGCGGCAGGACCTGTCGCTGCAACAGGTGCAGGGCGGCATCACCGGCTCGGTGCTGGCCGCGGCCACGCCGGTGAACCAGGCGCTCGATGCCTTGCTGCAGCGCCGCGAGATCCGCTACGCCCGCTTCGACGCCAAGGACTACCTGGCCAAGGTCAAGCCCAGCGATGCCGACATCGAGGCCTTCTACAAATCGCACGAGGCCGAGTTCCGCGCCCCCGAGCAGGCCACCATCGATTACGTGATGCTCGACCTGGCGGTGGTCAAGAAGGGCATCCCGGTGCCCGAGGAAGACCTGCGCAAGTACTACACCGAGAACGCCAGCCGCTACACGGCGGCCGAAGAGCGCCGCGCCCGCCACATCCTGATCAAGGCCGACAAGGACGCCGCGCCCGACATCAAGCAGAAGGCCAAGGCCCGCGCCGAAGCCTTGCTGGCCGACGCGCGCAAGAACCCGGCGGCCTTCGCCGACCTGGCGCAGAAGAACTCCGACGATCCGGGCTCGGCCACGCAGGGCGGTGATCTCGACTTCTTCGGCCGCGGCGCGATGGTCAAGCCCTTCGAGGACGCCGCGTTCGCGATGAAGCCGGGCGAGATCAGCAACGTGGTCGAGTCCGATTTCGGCTACCACGTGATCAAGCTCGAAGCCGTGCGCGGCGGCGAGAAGAAGCCGTTCGAGGCCGTGCGCGCCACCATCGAAGACGAAGTGCGCCAGCAACTCGCCACGCAGCGCTGGGCCGAGGCGGCCGAGCAGTTCACCAACACCGTCTACGAGCAGTCCGACAGCCTGCAACCGGTGGTCGACAAGCTCAAGCTCGAAGAGCGCAGTGCCACCGTGCAGCGCACGCCGGCGCCTGGCAGCAGCGGCGCGCTGGCCTCGGCCAAGCTGCTCGAAGCGGTGTTCGGCAACGACGCCATCCAGAACAAGCGCAACACCGATGCGGTGGAAGTGGGCCCCAACCAGCTGGCCTCGGCGCGGGTGGTGCAGCACCAGCCGGCACGCACGTTGCCGCTGGCCGAGGTGCGTGAGTCGGTACGCCAGCGCCTGGTGATCACCCAGGCCGAGGCGCTGGCGCGTCAGGACGGCGAGGCCCGCCTGGCGCAGCTGAAGGCCGATGCCAACAGCGGTGCGCTGACCGGTCCGGCCACCGTCTCGCGCGCTCAACCCGGTGATCTGCCGCGCCCCGCACTGGAGGCGGTGCTGGCCGCCGATGCCGGCAAGCTGCCGGCCGTGGTCGGCGTCGCGCTGCCCGGCCAGGGCTACCTGGTGGCGCGCATCGACCGCCTGCTGCCGCGCGAGCTCAAGCCCGACGAGGACAAGGCCCTGCAAACCCAGTACGCCCAGGCCTGGGCGCGTGCCGAGGCCGAGGCCTACTACCAGGCCTTGAGCACCCGCTACAAGGTCGACAAGCGGGTCGATCCGGTGGCCGCGGCCGCTGCCGCTTCGGCTGCCAAACCCTGAGCGCGCTATACTGATCGGCTCGACGGTGGCTGTAGCTCAGTTGGTAGAGTCCCAGATTGTGATTCTGGTCGTCGTGGGTTCGAGTCCCATCAGCCACCCCAGGTAACGCCGGGCACAGCCCTTCAGCGGCCCCTCATCGTCAGGTGAGGGGCCGTTGTCGTTGGGGCTCGATGTGGAGCGAATGTTCTGACTCGTCGTTCTTCAAGGCGAGTCGAAACGACGCCATCCTGAAGGGGCCTTCACCATCAGCCCGTGCGTGTTCGCGTTGGGCCGTTACGTTGGGTGGGGCTCCCTTGCTGACTTTCCTTGGGTGACAGAGCGCTTCGGGGGCGGCTGAGGTTGTCACTGCGGTTGGCAGCAGGATTACCCTCCCGGTGTAGCGCACTTGCGATACAATTTTGCATGAAGACCGCCACCATTCCTTCTGTCCGTGTCGAGCCTGAGTTCCGGGCTGAAGTCGAGTCGGTGCTGGGCGAGGGCGAGACGCTTACCGAGTTCGTCGAAGCGTCGGTCCGGGCGAGCGTGGAGCGTCGGCGCGTTCAGGCCGAATTCATCGCTCGCGGCCTGGAGTCCCGCGACGAAGCGCGGCGCACGGGCCAGTACGTCGATGCCGATGTCGTGGTCGCGGGTCTGCAGCGCAAGCTCGATACCGCGCGCGCCCGGATGTCCAAGACCAGCAAGTGAGCCGCCGGGTCCGCCTGACCGTCGAGGCCGAGGCCGACCTCAACCGCCTGTTCGACTTCGTCGTCGAGCGCGAACTGAAGCGTGACGGCGGCGACCTGGCTCTTGCCGAGAGGGCGCTGGCGGCGATCCGGTCTGGCGTGGCGACTCTGAAGTCGTCGCCGTTCACCTGCCGCAAGGCTGCGCAGAGCCCGTTCCTGCGCGAGCTGATCATCCCCTTCGGACATTCAGGCTACGTCGCGCTGTTCGAAATCGAAGGTCCAGGCGACGTCGTCGTCATCGCCGTCCGCCACCAACTGGAGGACGACTACCACTGAGCTGGGCGCTGGTGGGGCATGGAAGAAGAATAGCGTTTCGTGTCCTTGTATGCTATTGCCATACGTTTCTTGGGGAAGTCCTCATGCCACGCGCTACCGCCGCCGTTCTGAGTGTTCGCGTCAGTGCCAGCGAACGTGCCTTGCTGGAGGCCGCGGCCGAACAGGCCAGTACCAATCTCAGTGACTTCGTGAGGCGGCGCGCTCTCGAAGCCGCCGAGACCGACCTGCTCAATCGCCGCATCGTGACGATTGCGGCGAAGGACTGGGCCAAGTTCGAGGCATGGGCCAGTGCGCCGGCGCGGGAAGTCCCGGCGCTTCGAAAACTGTCCAAGACTCGCCCCGTCTGGCAGAAGTGACCTCAGGCACAACGGCCGCCTTCGCACCGCCGCGACCCCTGGCGGCCGATGACGACACGGCAGCGTTCGATTGCGGGCGCGATGCGTTGAACCACTGGTTCCGCCGCCACGCTTGGCGCAACCAGGAACTGGGGGTCTCGCGGACAACCGTGATCTGCGATCCGGAAGCTGGCAGCATCGTCGGCTACGTGAGCCTGTCGACGGCGCAGGTCGAGCGAGCTTGGTTGCCCAAGGCGCAGCAACGCAATCGACCTGACCCGTTGCCCGCCATCCTGCTGGGCCAGTTGGCGGTCGACCAGCGTTGGCAGGGGCAGGGCATTGCGCGATCGCTGATGTTCTATGCGCTCACAACGGCGGTGCGCCTGTCCGATCAAGTCGGCTGCTTCTGCGTGCTGACGCATCCGCAGGATGACGATGTGCGGGCGCTCTATGCGGCCTTCGGATTCGAGGACCTTCCGTTCGATCCTGCGCGCAGCATGGCGGTTCGGATCGCGGACCTGCTTCGCAGCGGCTTTGGGGCGGCTGACTGAGCTTGCATCTCCCGGTTCACGGGCTTCAATGCGGCGTGACCAGCCCTTGCGATGGCGACGGGATCACACCAGAATCGCGACTGTTGGTGGTCTCATGAAGTCCCGCGCGGACTGGGGGAACAGACAGGGGAACAGCGCGAGATGCTTCCTGTATTTTCTCAATGAGATCAACGACTTGGTTCGCCATTTCGAGTCCCATCAGCCACCCCAAGTACACCGCGCGCCGTTGGCGCAGCGCTGGCGCCTGAGGCGCAGCACCCCTCCAGGATCACCGGGCCCCGCGCCCGGTTTCTTGTTTCTGGGCCGCGTGGGCATGCTCAAACCGTATCGCTGGGCAGTGCTGCCTGCACCTCGCAGCGGATGCCACGGCTCTCGCGCTCCACCCACCGCACCTGGCCGCCCAGCAGCTTCACCCGCTTGCGCACGCCACCCAGGCCCAGGCCATGCGACCAGGTTTCGGGCGCTCGGCCGCTGCCGTCGTCGCTCACGTTGAGCGTCAGGTGGTGGCGGTCGAACTGCAGCACGATCTCCACCTGCGTGGCCTGTGCATGGGTCAGGATGTTGTTGACCAGCTCGCGCAGCACCCGCGTCAGCGCTGACCACTGCACCACCGTCAGCGTCAGGTCGCGGTCGGCCGAAAAGCTCCAATGCAGATCGCAGCCGGCGGCGTTGAGCCGTTGCGTGATGTCGGCCTTCCACTCGGCCGCCGCATGCGACAGGCGGTGGTTGGACGCGGCCAGCCCGCGGGTCAGCGTCTTCAGGTCCTGCAGCGTGTGGCGGATGTATTCCTCGATCTCGGCATTCGGCGCCTTGTACATCAGCGTCAGCAGGCGCGCGCCGATGTCGTCGTGCAGGTCTTGCGCGATGCGGGTGCGCTCTTCGGTGCGGCCATGCTCGACCGCGCGGTCGTAGGCCACGGCGCGGCGCAGCTGCTCGAGCAACTGCTCGCACAGCGCGCGGTCCTGCTGGGTGAACAGGCGCCTGCCGCGCCGGGCGTAGCGCAGCACGATGGCGCCCGGCTCGGTGCCTGGCAGGCGGGGGATGGGCACCACCATCGTCGCGCCGTCGGTGGCCACCCGCACCCGCGACACCGGCCGGCCAGTGGGTGCCGCCTCCAGCGGGTCGAACACCTCGCACAACAGCGCGCTGAGCTGGCGGCCAGCCTGTCCGGGGGATTGCTCCAGTTCGCGTGCGGCGCGGTACAGGCTGTCGAACATGCGCTCGGCGCTCAAGGCCCCCGAGCCTGCGAGTTGGCCCTGGATCCACGGCCGCGCCAGTGCATACACCGCCAGCGACAGGCCAACAGCCAGTGCCAACGAGACCAGCGGATGCAGCGACAGGATGGCCAGGAACAGCAGGTCCAGCGAGGTGACCACGGTGGCCACGCCGGCCAGCAGCATGAACTCGCGCAGCACTTGCTTCGAACGTGACAGAAACGGCCCCAGCATCAGCAGCGAGGCGAAGAACACCACCCAGATCACCGAGCCGATGGTCGCCACCTGGTACTGCACCGTGCCGTTGCGGCCGGCCGCGGCGATGGCCAGGTTCAACAGCACCAGCGTGCCGACACCGGCCAGCACCAGGCGCTGCAGCAGGCGGGCCAGCGGGTTGACCGGCTGATCGCGCCGCTGGCGCAAGAGCGCGGCGGCGGTCAGGCCGTAGGCGATGCCCAGGCCCTGTGCCCACCACCACAGCCCGGCGGGCCGCATTGCCAGCAGCCAGACCAGGGCGACGACGGTCAGCCCCCAGGCCAGCGTGGTCCGCCAGCGTGCCCCGGCCAGGCGCTGGGGATACCACAGCAGCACCTGTACCAGCGCCGCGCCGGCAGTGGCATCGGCCAGCAGGCGCAGCGCCAGATCGCCTTGCACCAGCGCTGCCGGCAGGCCCATGCCGGGCAGGGATTCCGCGCCGATGAGCAGCAGGTTGAGGCACTGCGACAGGGCCAGCACGCCGTACAGCACGGCGGGCAGGCCGGGCTGGGCCAGCACCACCACCGCGCCGGCCAGGTACAGCGCCAGCGCCAGCGCGCAGACGGCCCAGCACAGCGCGCCCAGGCCGACCAGGCTGCGCGGGCGCGGCGCCAGTGCCAGCTGCCAGCCTCGATCGAACTGCAGCATCACCTGGGGCTGCTGCACCGCCTCGCCGATGCGGCTGCGCAACGCCTGCTGCTGCTGCCGTTCGGCATCGTCGACGATCCAGCGCGGTGACCTCGGCAACAGCGCAGCGCTGGCATCGATGCGCTGGCCGTCGGCCAGCACCAGCGCCTGCAGGCGATGGCCGATGACCGGTTGCAGCTCGGGGTCGCTGCTGGCCGCCAGCGTGATGCCGCCGTCGGCTGTCAGGTGCCAGCTCAGTGGCAGGTGCGGCGTGCCGGCCAGCAGGCGCAGCCACAGCACCACCACCGCCGCGCCCAGCAGGCCCAGCAGCAGCAGGCTGCGCGCGTGGTCGATCGGCAGGTGCGGTCGCTTGCGCTTGCGCGGGCCGTCGGCCGCATCGAGCCAGCCGGAATCGAGGCGCGAGTCGCTGGCAGCGCCATCGGCCGGCCTGGGCGGGCGCACTGCCATGGCGTGGGGCGTGCCGAGCGGCTAGGCGGCGGGGCGCGCCGCGGGGCTCAGACCAGACCCTGCTTGGTGGCCAGCACCGCGGCTTCGGCGCGGCTGGACACGTTGAGCTTCTTGTAGATCGACTTGATGTGGTCGTTGACGGTGAACCACTTGATGCCCATCAGGCTGGCGATCTCCTTGATCGTGAAGCCCTTGCTCAGGTAGGTGAGCACTTCGCTTTCGCGCGGGGTCAGGCGCTCGTGATCGGGCACCTTGCCGATGGGCACCGGCGCGCTGGTGGTGGCGAAATCCTGCGACGAGTTGAAGCCCGAGTCGGGGGCCGGCCGATCGCCGCTGAGCCGCCCGCCGTGGCGGAAGTGGGTGAGCAGGCGCCGTGCGATGGCCGGCGACAGCGGCGGCTGGCCGCGCACGATCTTCTGCAGCTCTTCGACCAGCACCTCGAAGCGGTCTTCTTTCAGCAGGTAACCGTCGGCGCCGCATTGCAGCGCGGGGAACAGGTGGTCGTCGTCGGAGTACAGCGTGGTGACGATCTTGGTGGCCGGGTACTGGGTCAGCTCGGCCAGCAGTTCCATGCCGTTGCCGTCGGGCAATTCAAGATCAACCATGATCAGCTTGAACGGGTCGACCCCATGCATGCCGCTGGCGCCACCGGCGATGCTGATCTGCGCCCTGGCGGTTTCCAGGTCACCCGCCTCGGTGATGGCGATGGTGTCGCTGAAGCTTTCGCGCACCACGCGGCACAAGAAGCTGCGTGCCACCGGATTGTCTTCGAGGATGAGGACCTTGACGGCCATGGTTGTTGTCTCCCGCCGACGATGCTAGCGCAGTTGCCGGCCCGGCGGGGCGCTGGCGCGGCCGCATCGCGCAGCCCGCGCCAGCACGCTGTCACTGACTGTTACGGCTGCACCAGTACCAGCTTGCCCACGACCTGGCGTGCGCCCATGCGCGCGTAGGCCGCGGGCAGGTCGCTCAGTGCCATCGTCTGGTCGATCACCGGGCGCACCTTGCCTTCGGCATACCACTGGGCCAGTTGCTGCATGTCGCGGGCAAAGGCCTCGGGCTCGCGGCGCACGAAGTCGCCCCAGAACACGCCGACGATGGCCGCACCCTTGAGCAGCGTGAGGTTCAGCGGCAGCGCCGGGATGGCGCCACCGGCGAAGCCCACCACCAGGTAGCGGCCACGCCAGGCGATCGAGCGGAACACCGGCTCGGCCAAGTCGCCGCCCACCGGGTCGTAGACCACGTCGGGGCCCTTGCCGTTGGTCAGCGCCTTCAGCGCGTCGCGGATGTTCTCGGTGCTGTAGTTGATGGTGGCGTCGGCACCGATCTCGCGGCACAGCTGGCACTTGGCGTCGGTGGACGCGGCGGCGATCACACGCGCGCCGGCGGCCTTGGCGATCTGCACCGCCGCGGTGCCCACGCCGCCGGCCGCACCCAGCACCAGCACGGTCTCGCCGGGCTGCAGCGCGGCGCGGTCCATCAGCGCATGATGGGTGGTGCCGTAGGTCATCAGGAAGGCCGCGCCGTGCTCGAACGACATGCCCTCGGGCAGCGGCACCAGCTTGTCGGCCGGCACGATGGCGTGGGTGCCGAAGCCGCCGGTGCCACCCATCGCCGCCACGCGGTCGCCCGGCTTCACGCGGCTGACGCCCGCACCCACCGCGTCCACCACGCCGGCGAACTCGCTGCCCGGCACGAAGGGCAGCGCCGGCTTGAACTGGTACTTGTTCTGCACGATCAGGATGTCGGGGAAGTTCAGGCTCGACGCCTTCACCACCAGGCGCACCTGGCCGGCCTGCGGCTCGGGCGTGGGCACGTCCTGCCATTGCAGGGCATCGACACCGGTGGGGTTGTGGCACATCCAGGCTTGCATGGTGGGGTCCTCTCGAGCGGGTGGTTGGGGCGGGCTGGTGGAGCGGGCTGGTGGAGCGAACTTTAGGGTCGACGCGGCGCGGCCGATGATAGGCACGCCCCCGCTGGCAGGCCCGTCGCGCGGGTGACGGGTGCCTACAATCGCCCTCCCATGCGCATCCTCATCACCAACGACGACGGTTACCTGGCTCCGGGGCTTGCCGCCCTGGTGGCCGCCATGCAGGGGCGGGGCCAGATCGAGGTGATCGCGCCCGAGCAGAACGCCAGCGGCACCTCCAACGCGCTGACGCTGAGCCGGCCGCTGCAGGTGTTCTCGGCGGGCGCGGCGCACCCGGGCTTGCGCTTCGTCAACGGCACGCCGTCGGACTGCGTGCACGTGGCCCTCACCGGCCTGCTGGGCTACCGGCCCGACCTGGTGCTCTCGGGCATCAACCAGGGCGCCAACATGGGCGACGACACGCTGTACTCCGGCACCGTGGCTGCGGCGATGGAGGGCTTCCTGTTCGGCATCCCGGCGATCGCCTTCTCGCAGGTGCACAAGGGCTGGGTTGAGCTCGACGCCGCCGCCCGCGTGGCCCGCGCGGTGGTCGACCAGGTGCTGGCCCCCGGCCTGCCGACGCTGCCCTTCCTGCTGAACGTCAACATCCCCAACCGCGCCGATGCCGAGGCGCTGCCGCGTCGCATCACCCACCTGGGCCGCCGGCATGCCAGCGAGCCGGTGATCCAGCAGACCAACCCGCGCGGCGAGCCGATCTACTGGATCGGCCCGGCGGGCGATGCGCGCGAGGCCGGCGCCGGCACCGATTTCCATGCCACCGCCAACGGCTGCGTGTCGATCACCCCGCTGCAGGTCGACCTGACCGACCATGCGCGACTGCCCGACTGGCGTGCGCGGCTGGAAAGCGGCGCATGAGCGCTGATGGCGGTGGCGGCGGTGGCGGCGGAGGCACACGCGCACCGCGTTTTCCGCTGGCACTGGCCCAGATGGGCCGCACCGGCACAAGTGCCAAGCCGCGCGAAACGCTGCGGCCCCAGCGCCATCTGCACGAGGCCGCCAAGGACGCGGCCCGCCACACCTTGCCGCAGGGGCTGGGGCTCGATTCGATCCAGGTGCGCCAGCGCATGGTGCAGCGCCTGCGTGCCGAGGGCATCCGCTGCGAGCCGGTGTTCGCGGCGATGGAGCAGGTGCACCGGCATCTGTTCGTCGACACGGCGCTGGCGATCCAGGCCTATGAAGACACCAGCCTGCCGATCGGCCACGGCCAGACGATTTCCAAGCCGTCGGTGGTGGCGCGCATGATCGAACTGCTGTTCGACGGCGCCGCCGCGCGTGCCAGCGGCCATCTGGGCCGCACACTGGAGATCGGCACCGGCTGCGGTTACCAGACCGCGTTGCTGGCCCGCCTGGCGCGCCGGGTGGTGTCGATCGAGCGGCTGCGCCCGCTGTTCGACAAGGCCACGGCCAATCTGGCGGCCTGGCGCCTCGATCGGGGTGGCGACAATGTGCGGCTCGTCTACGGCGACGGCATGCACGGCCACGCCCCGAACGCACCCTACGACAGCCTGATCGCCGCCGCCGGTGGCGACGAGTTGCCTGGCGCCTGGCTCGACCAACTCGCCGTGGGTGGCCGGTTGGTGGCGCCGATGCACCGCAGCGGCGGCCGCGGCCAGGTGCTGGTGGTGGTCGATCGCCGCGAGAGCGGCCTGGTGCGCACCGAGCACGAGGCGGTTCACTTCGTCCCCCTAAAATCGGGCATCGTTTGATTCGGCCGCCTTGGCGGCCCGCCACCATGCAAGCACCCCGTTCGTTGTCGAGTCTGTTGCTGCCTGGGCTGGTGGTGTTGGTACTGGCCGGCTGCGGTTCATCGCCGAACCGGGCGCCGGTCGAAGACCGCAAGCCGCCCAAGGCGGGCGCACGTGCGCCCACCGGGTCGACCGCCACCACCCTGCCGGGTGATGCCACCGCCGGCGCTGTCGCCGCGGGCGTGGCCGGCGAGACCACCAAGCCGCTGCCCGGCGCCGAGAACGCCGGCAAGCCCGGCTACTACACCGTCAAGCCGGGCGACACGCTGATCCGCATCGCGCTGGAGAACGGCCAGAACTGGCGCGACGTGGTGCGCTGGAACGGCATCGAGAACCCCAACCTGATCGAGGTGGGCCAGGTGCTGCGCATGGTGGCGCCGGGCGTGGATGCCGCGGCCGTGGCCGCGCGCGGCGTGGCACCGTCCAAGGTGGAAGTGCGCCCGCTGGACGGCAAGCCCGTTGCAGCCGCGCCCGCGGCGTCGGCCGTGGCGGCCGCGGTGGCGCCGGCGGCGGCCGCATCGGCTGCGCCGGTGGCGCGCGACAGCGACGACGAGCCGGCCTGGGCCTGGCCGGCCAGCGGCGCCGTGCTGGCCAACTTCGACGAGGGCCGGCAGAAGGGCCTGGCGATCGCCGGCAAGGCCGGTGATCCGGTGCTGGCTGCCGCCGATGGCCGCGTGGTGTATGCCGGTGCCGGCCTGCGGGGTTACGGCAACCTGGTCATCGTCAAGCACAACAACACCTACCTCACTGCCTACGCCCACAACCAGACGCTGCTGGTCAAGGAAGACCAGGCCGTGCGCCGCGGACAAAAGATCGCCGAGATGGGCTCCAGCGACGCCGAGCGGGTGCAGCTGCACTTCGAGATCCGGCGCCAGGGCAAACCGATCGATCCCTCGCGACTGTTGCCGGCGCGCTGAACCGGCGTTGCGCCGTCGTTGATCCGGCGCCGCCGGCCGTGCCGGCGCACCAGATCGACTCAGCGTTTCCCTGATGCGCGGCGGCTTGGCGCACGGCTAGCATCGGCGGTCGGCGCCACGCCCCGTGGCCCGATCAGGAGACGACATCCCATGAAACTTGCTTCCCTCACCGTCGCCTCGCTGGCGCTGTTCGGCTTGGGCGCGGCTCAGGCCCAGGCCCCATCGCAGGGTGTCAGCAAGACCGAAATCGTGATCGGTACGATCCAGGATTTGTCCGGCCCGGTGGCCGCGTTCGGCAAGCAATCGCGCAACGGCATGCAGCTGCGCGTGGACGAGATCAACGAGCAGGGCGGCATCAACGGGCGCAAGCTCAAGCTGCTGGTCGAGGACGCTGGCTACGATCCCAAGCGCGCCGTGCTGTCGGCGCAGAAGCTGGTCAACCAGGACAAGATCTTCCTGATGGCCGGCCACATCGGCACCGCCCACAACAACGCGGCGATGCCTGTGCAGTTCGAGAAGAACGTCATCAACTTCCTGCCGATCACCGCGGCGCGCGAGATGTTCGAGCCCTTCCACAAGCTCAAGTATTCGTTTGCCGCCACCTACTACGACCAGATCCGCATCGCCGCGCCCAAGCTGGCCAAGGACAAGGGCGCCAAGAAGGTCTGCACGATGTACCAGGACGACGAGTTCGGCCTGGAGGTGATGCGTGGTGCCGAGGCGGGCCTGAAGGCCATCGGCATGGCATTGGCCGAGAAGACCAGCTACAAGCGCGGTGCCACCGACTTTTCGTCGCAGGTGGCGCGCATGAAGTCCGGCGGCTGCGACATGGTGATCCTGGGCACCATCATCCGCGAGACCATCGGCGCCATCGGTGAAGCGCGCAAGACCGGCTTCAACCCGACCTTCCTGGGTTCGAGCGCGTCGTACACCGATCTGATCCACAAGCTGGGCGGCAAGCCGATGGACGGCCTGTACGCCACGATGACCGCGCAGCACCCCTACCTGGATGAGGCCTCGCAGCCGCTGCGCTTCTGGGCCAACAAGTACAAGACCAAGTTCAGCGAGGACCCCACGGTGTTCTCGGTCTATGGCTACCTGATCATCGACACCTTCACCAAGGCAGCGCAGAAGGCCGGTGCCAACCTGAGCACCGACAGCTTCATCAAGGCCATGGACACGATGGTGATCGAGCCCGACATGTTCGGCTCGCCCAAGGTCACCTACACCGCCACCAAGCGGCTGGGCAACGACCTGTCGCGCCTGTCGCAGATCGTCGACGGCCGCTGGAAGGTGGCCTCGGACTACATCAAGCCCTGATCAGCTCCGCCGCATCGACCAGGCCGCCTTCGGGCGGCCTTTTTGCTGCCCGGATAATCCACACCATGACGACAAGAGACGAATGGCTGAAGGTCGACGCGATCGACCTCGAGGCCCAGGGTGTGGCGCGCAATGCCGAGGGCAAGGTGGTGTTCATCGAGGGTGCGCTGCCCGGTGAAGAAGTGCAGGTGCAGGTGGGCCGCAGCAAGAACGCCTGGGAGCAGGGCGTGATGACGGCGATGCGGCGCGAGAGTTCGCAGCGCGTGCGCCCTGGTTGCCCGCACTTCGGCCTGCATCCCGGCGCCTGCGGCGGCTGCAAGATGCAGCACCTGGATGCCGCCGCGCAGGTGGCCGTCAAGCAGCGCGTGCTGGAGGACAACCTGCAGCACCTGGCCAAGGTGAAGCCAGAGCAGGTGCTGCGGCCGATCGAGGGCCCCACCTGGGGCTACCGCTACCGGGCGCGGCTGTCGGTGCGGCACGTGGCCAAGAAGGGCACGGTACTGGTGGGTTTTCACGAGCGCAAGAGCCGCTACCTGGCCGACATGCAGGTGTGCCCGGTGCTGCCGCCCAAGATGAGCGCCATGCTGATGCCGCTGCGCGCGCTGATCGGCACGATGGACCAGCGCGACCGGCTGCCGCAGATCGAGCTGGCGGTGGGCCAGCGGCTGGAAGGCCCGGTGATCGCGCTGGTGCTGCGCCACCTCGAGCCGTTGACGCCGGCCGATCAGGACCGCCTGCGCGCCTTTGCCGTCGCGCAGGGTGTGCAGTGGTGGCTGCAGCCCAAGGGGCCGGACACGGTGCACCTGCTCGACGAGGGGGGGCCCGAACTGGCCTACGCGCTGCCCGAGTTCGGCATCACGATGCCGTTCAAGCCCACCGACTTCACCCAGGTCAACCACCACATCAACAGCGTGCTGGTGGGCCGGGCGCTGCGGTTGCTGGCACCGGGCCGCGACCAGCGGGTGATCGACTGGTTCTGCGGCCTGGGCAACTTCACGCTGCCGATCGCGACGAAGGCGCGTGAGGTGCTGGGCATCGAGGGCAGCGAGACGCTGGTGCAGCGCTCACGCGAGAACGCCGCGCGCAACGGCCTGGCGGACAGGGCCAGTTTTGCCGCGCGCAACCTGTTCGAGCTGACGCCCGACGACCTGGTGGCCTGGGGCACGGCCGACAAGTGGCTGATCGATCCGCCGCGCGAAGGCGCCTTTGCGCTGGTCAAGGCGCTGGCCGATCTGCACGAATCACCGCGCGAGGGCTGGACGCCGCCGCAGCGCATCGTCTACGTCAGCTGCAACCCGTCCACATTGGCCCGCGACGCCGGGCTGCTGGTGCACCAGGCGGGCTACCGGTGCTCGGCGGCCGGTGCGGTGAACATGTTCCCGCACACCGCGCACGTGGAGTCGATGGCGGTGTTCGACCTTCAGACCGAGCTCGTGCGGCCGACATGAAAAACGGGGCCCGAAGGCCCCGTGGTTACCGCGCGGTGAACGCCGGCTTCAGTCGTCGCCGCCACCGCCCATGCCCAGCAACGCAAGCATGAACTGGAACACGTTGAAGACGCTCAGGTAGACACCCAGCGTGGCGGTGATGTAGTTGGTCTCACCACCGTCGCGCACGCGCTTCAGGTCGTACAGGATGAAGGCGCTGAAGATCCCCATGCCCAGCACGGCCACCACGATCATCAGAGCCGATGACTGCAAGAAGAAGTTCGCGATCATGGCCACGAACAGCATCAGCGCGCCCACGGTGAGGAACTTGCCCATGTTGCCCAGATCGCGCTTGATCACGCTCGACAGCGACGCCATGACGAAGAAGACACCTGCGGTGCCGCCGAAGGCGGTCATCACCACGCCGGGGCCGCTTGTTGCCAGCACCACGCTGATGAGCCTCGAGAGCATCAGGCCCATGAAGAAGGTGAAGCCCAGCAGGATCGGTACGCCGGCCGCGGAGTTCTTGAACTTTTCGATTGCGAACATGAACCCGAAGGCGCCCGCCAGAAAGACGATCAGTCCGATGCCCGGCGACATGGCCCGTGCGAATCCAGTCTGCACACCCACCCAGGCGCCGAGCACCGTGGGCACCATCGACAGCGCGAGCAGCCAATAAGTGTTGCGCAGAACGCGGTTGCGATCAGCGGCCAGCGTGCCTGACCCGCCGAAGCCGGACAAGGTTTGCAGGCGTTGTTGGTTCATGTGCGACCTCCAGAAGGTGTGACAAGGATGCGGTTCAGACCGCGTTGCGCATTGTAAGTTCCGCAGGGCTGTCGTGGTCTTTCGGGTGCCAATCTCGTCCGCGGCGTGATGCACACTGCCAGTCCACTGCATTTCCACTGACTTTTGGAGTATTCCATGTTGACCAAATCCGTGTTGGCCCTGGCGGACGTGCGCGCCATCGCGATGGCCGCCGAGACCGAAGCACTGGCCCATCAGTGGGCCGTGACCATCGCCATCGTCGACGACGGCGGCCACCTGCTGTGGCTGCAGCGCCTGGATGGCGCGGCGCCGATCTCGGCCCACATCGCACCGGCCAAGGCGCGCACCGCGGCGCTGGGCCGGCGCGAGAGCAAGGTCTACGAAGACGTGATCAACCAGGGCCGTTACAGCTTCCTGAGCGCGCCCGGGCTGGACGGCATGCTCGAAGGCGGCGTGCCGGTGCTGGTGGACGGCCAGTGTGTGGGCGCGGTGGGCGTGAGTGGCGTCAAATCGAGCGAAGACGCGCAGATCGCCCGTGCCGGTATCGCGGCCCTGGGCTGACGCGACAGCGCCTGCAGCACGCCTGATGCCCGGCCGGATCATGCGGGCAAACCCGAGCAGTCTATAATTCGAAGGTTTACCCGCCACCAACGCAGCCTAGCGAAACTCCTGCGAAGTTTCCCCACCGGACTTCCTGCTCGCACCCCTCGGGATCCACCGCAGGGGCCGAATCTGAGCGGAGCTGGGCGTGCGCGACTTCCGGAGCCATCCTCTTGCTGCCAGTTCTGCCCCCCGCTCTTCTCGCCCTCGCAGACGGCACGGTCTTTCAAGGCATCTCCATCGGCGCCACCGGGCTGACCGTGGGTGAGGTGGTGTTCAACACCGCCCTCACCGGTTACCAGGAAATCCTCACCGACCCCAGCTACTGCCAGCAGATCGTCACCCTGACGTATCCGCACATCGGCAGCTACGGGATCAACGAGGAAGACGTCGAAGCCTCGAAAGTCCATGCCGCCGGGCTGATCATCAAGGATCTGCCCATCCGCATGTCCAACTTCCGCGCCAGCCTGACGTTGGACGCCTACCTGCGGCGCGAGGGCACGGTCGCCATCGCCGGCATCGACACCCGACACCTGACCCGTGTGCTGCGCACCAGCGGTGCGCAGAACGGCTGCATCGTCACCTTCGAGGCCGGCACCGTGGTATCGCAGGCCGACATTGCCGCCGCCATCACCCGCGCGCAGGCCGCACCCTACATGGCCGGGCAGGACCTCGCCAAGGTCGTGTCGGTCA
The DNA here is from genome assembly GCA_001770815.1 of Burkholderiales bacterium RIFCSPHIGHO2_12_FULL_69_20. Taxonomy (GTDB): domain Bacteria; phylum Pseudomonadota; class Gammaproteobacteria; order Burkholderiales; family Burkholderiaceae_C; genus Pseudaquabacterium. The sequence goes on along the minus strand of MESD01000031.1, from coordinate 37,797 downwards.
CCCAGCCCTATGCCTGGACCGAGACCGAATGGGCGCTGGGCACCGGCTACGGCCAGCTCGTCGACCCCAAGTTTCACGTCGTGGCCTACGACTTCGGCGTCAAGCGCAACATCCTGCGCATGCTGGCCAGCCGCGGCTGCCGCATCACCGTGGTGCCGGCGCAGACGCCCGCCGCCGCGGTGCTTGAATTGAAGCCCGACGGCATCTTCCTGAGCAACGGCCCGGGCGACCCCGAACCCTGCGACTACGCGATCGCCGCCGCCCGCACGCTGATCGACACCGGCATCCCCACCTTCGGCATCTGCCTGGGCCACCAGATCATGGCGCTGGCCTCGGGGGCCAAGACCTTCAAGATGAAGTTCGGCCACCACGGCGCCAACCACCCGGTGAAAGATCTGGACAGCGGCCGCGTCTCGATCACCAGCCAGAACCACGGCTTCGCGGTCGACGAAAAATCGCTGCCCGCCAACCTGCGGCCCACCCATGTCAGCCTGTTCGACCACACGCTGCAGGGCCTGGCCCGCACCGACCGCCCGGCGTTCTGCTTCCAGGGCCACCCGGAAGCCTCGCCCGGCCCGCACGACATCGCCTACCTGTTCGACCGCTTCACGACGCTGATGTCGGAATCGAAAGCGGAGAAGAAGAATGCCTAAGCGCACCGACCTCAAGAGCATCCTCATCATCGGCGCCGGCCCGATCATCATCGGCCAGGCCTGCGAGTTCGACTACTCCGGCGCCCAGGCCTGCAAGGCGCTGCGCCAGGAGGGCTACAAGGTCATCCTGGTCAACAGCAACCCGGCCACGATCATGACCGACCCCGACACGGCGGACGTGACCTACATCGAACCCATCACCTGGCAGGTGGTCGAGAAGATCATCGCCAAGGAGCGCCCCGATGCGGTGCTGCCCACCATGGGCGGCCAGACCGCGCTGAACTGCGCGCTCGACCTGCACAAGCACGGCGTGCTGGCGAAGTACGGCGTCGAGATGATCGGCGCCAACGAGCACGCCATCGAGAAGGCCGAGGACCGCCTGAAGTTCAAGGACGCGATGACCTCGATCGGTCTCGATTCGGCACGCAGCGGCATCGCCCACTCGCTGGACGAGGCCTGGGCGGTGCAGAAGCGCATCACCGCCGAGATCGGTGGCGCCGGCTTCCCGATGGTGATCCGCCCCAGCTTCACGCTGGGCGGCACTGGCGGCGGCATCGCCTACAACCCCGAAGAATTCGAGGAGATCTGCAAGCGCGGCATCGACCTGTCGCCGACCAGCGAGCTGCTGATCGAGGAATCGCTGATCGGCTGGAAAGAGTACGAGATGGAAGTCGTGCGCGACCGCGCCGACAACTGCATCATCGTCTGCTCGATCGAGAACCTTGACCCGATGGGCATCCACACCGGCGACTCGATCACCGTGGCTCCGGCGCAGACCCTGACCGACAAGGAATACCAGCTGCTGCGCAACGCCAGCATCGCGATCCTGCGCGAGATCGGCGTCGACACCGGTGGCTCGAACGTGCAGTTCTCGATCAACCCGAAGGACGGCCGCATGGTCGTCATCGAAATGAACCCGCGCGTCTCGCGCAGCTCGGCGCTGGCGTCCAAGGCCACCGGCTTCCCGATCGCCAAGATCGCCGCCAAGCTGGCGGTGGGCTACACGCTGGACGAACTGCGCAACGACATCACCGGCGGTGCCACGCCGGCGTCGTTCGAGCCGTCGATCGACTATGTGGTCACCAAGATCCCGCGCTTCGCGTTCGAGAAGTTTCCGGCCGCCGATCCGCACCTGACCACGCAGATGAAGTCGGTGGGCGAGGTGATGGCGATGGGCCGCACCTTCCAGGAGAGCCTGCAGAAGGCGCTGCGCGGGCTGGAGACCGGCATCGACGGGCTGAGCGAGCGGGAGACCGATCGTGAAGAGATCATCGAGGCCATCGGCAACGCCGGCCCCGAGCGCATCCTGTACGTCGCCGATGCCTTCCGCATCGGCCTGTCGCTGGACGAGATCTTCGAAGAGACGGCGATCGACCCGTGGTTCCTGGCGCAGATCGAGGACATCGTTGCCACCGAGACCCAGCTCAAGGCCCGCACGCTGGACAGCTTGAGCGCCGCCGAGTTGCGCTACGTGAAGCAGAAGGGCTTCTCGGACAGGCGCCTGGGCAAGCTGATGGGCAGCAACCAGCATGACGTGCGGCGTGCACGCCACGCGCTGGGCGTGCGCCCTGTCTACAAGCGGGTGGACACCTGCGCAGCCGAGTTCGCCACGCAGACCGCCTACCTCTACGGCTGCTACGAGACGGTGGACGGCGAGTGCGAGGCCGAGCCGACCGACCGCAAGAAAATCATGGTGCTGGGCGGTGGCCCCAACCGCATCGGCCAGGGCATCGAATTCGACTATTGCTGCGTGCACGCTGCACTGGCGATGCGCGAGGACGGCTACGAGACCATCATGGTCAACTGCAATCCCGAGACGGTGTCCACCGACTACGACACCAGCGACCGGCTGTACTTCGAGCCGGTGACGCTGGAAGACGTGCTGGAGATCGTGGCCAAGGAGAAGCCGGTCGGCGTGATCGTGCAGTACGGCGGCCAGACGCCGCTGAAGCTGGCGCTCGACCTCGAAGCCAACGGCGTGCCGATCATCGGCACCTCGCCCGACAGCATCGACATCGCCGAGGACCGCGAGCGCTTCCAGCAGCTGCTCAACGCGCTGGGCCTGAAGCAGCCGCCCAACCGCATCGCGCGCACCGAAGAATCCGCCATCGGCCTGGCCAATCAGATCGGTTACCCGCTGGTGGTGCGCCCCAGCTACGTGCTGGGCGGCCGCGCGATGGAGATCGTGCACGGCGACAAGGACCTCGAGCGCTACATGCGCGAGGCGGTGCGCGTCAGCGAGAAGTCGCCGGTGCTGCTGGATCGCTTTCTCGACGACGCGATCGAGGTCGACGTCGACTGCATCAGCGATGGCAGTGCGGTGATGATCGGCGGCATCATGGAGCACATCGAGCAGGCGGGTGTGCACTCGGGTGATTCGGCCTGCTCGCTGCCGCCCTACACACTGCCTAAGAAGCTGCAGGACGAACTGCGCCGCCAGACCACGCTGATGGCCCTGGCGCTGAAGGTGGTGGGGCTGATGAACGTGCAGTTCGCCATCCAGGGCAGCGTGGCCGGCGACGGCGACGACGCCGTGGTCTACGTGCTGGAAGTGAACCCACGCGCCTCGCGCACCGTGCCGTTCGTCAGCAAGGCCACCGGCCAGCAACTGGCCAAGATCGCCGCACGCTGCATGGCTGGCCAGAAGCTGGCCGACCAGACCGGCCGGCTGGGCCAGCCGCCGCACGAGGTGATCCCGCCGTACTTCAGCATCAAGGAAGCGGTGTTCCCGTTCAACAAGTTCCCCGGCGTCGATCCCATCCTCGGCCCCGAGATGCGCTCCACCGGCGAGGTGATGGGTGTGGGCCGGACCTTCGGCGAAGCCATGCTCAAGAGCCAGCTCGGCGCCGGCTCGCGCCTGCCGACCAAGGGCACGGTGGTGATCACGGTGAAGAACGGCGACAAGGACCGTGCGGTCAGCGTGGCCCGTGACCTGGTGGCACTGGGCTTCGCGGTGGTGGCCACCAAGGGCACGGCGGCGGCCATCGCCGCGGGCGGTGTGCCGGTCAAGACCGTCAACAAGGTCAAGGACGGCCGGCCACACATCGTCGACATGGTCAAGGCCGGCGAGATCCAGCTGGTCTTCACCACCGTGGACGAGACTCGCACCGCGATCGCCGATTCGCGTTACATCCGCACCGCGGCGCTGGCCAACCGGGTGACCTACTACACCACGATGGCCGGCTGCGAGGCCGCCACCGAGGCGCTCAAGCACCAGCAGGGCCTGGCGGTCTACAGCCTGCAGGAACTGCACGCCGAGTTGCACTAAACTTCGCGCTCTTCGCTCCGCCGCCCTTGCGCCCCTCACCGGGTGCCCGGTGCGGCGGATTTGTTTTTGTCAGCCGCCCACAGCCCTCACCAGGAGGCCCGCATGGCCACCATCCCCCTCACCAAGCGCGGTGCCGAAAAACTCAAGGCCGAGCTGCTGCAGCTCAAGTCCAAGGAACGCCATGCGGTGATCCAGGCGATTGCCGAGGCGCGCGCCCAGGGTGACCTGTCCGAAAACGCCGAGTACGAAGCGGCCAAGGACAAGCAAGGCTTCATCGAGGGCCGCATCCTCGAGATCGAAAGCAAGTTGGCCGCTGCGCAGATCATCGATCCGGCCACGCTGGATGCCGGCGGGCGCGTGGTGTTCGGCGCCACCGTCGACCTGGAAGAAGAAGCCAGCGGCCAGGCCGTGACCTACCAGATCGTCGGCGACGACGAGGCCGATCTGAAGAAGGGCCTGATCTCGATCAGCTCGCCGATCGCGCGTTCGATGATCGGCAAGGAAGCCGGCGATGTGGCCGAGGTGCAGGCGCCCGGCGGCATCAAGCGCTACGAGATCGTCGAGGTTCGCTACGTCTGAACGCCTGCGACGGCTGCTGCCGGCGGTGTGGGCCGGCGTGCTGCTGTGCATCGCGGCGATGGTCGCACCGGCGGCGTTTGAGATGCTCGATCGTCCCGATGCCGGCCGCGTGGTCGGCCGCATCTTCGTGCAGGAGGCCTGGCTGAGCCTGATGCTGGCGGTGCTGCTGCTGGCGATGGAGCGTGCCCGTGCCAAGGGGCTGGCCGAGATGGGGCAGGGCTCGGTGTTGAGCACCGAGATGCTGCTGGTGTTGGGCACGGTGTTCTGCACCGTGGCGGGTTACTTTGCGCTGCAGCCGCTGATGCCGGCCGCGCGTGCCGGGCAGGGGCCGCTGAGTTTCGGCCAACTGCACCTGATCAGCACCGTGTTCTACGGTGCCAAGCTGGTGCTGGTGGGGATGCTGGCCTGGCGCGCCGCCAGGCCGGGCGCGATCAGTCCTGCGCCTTCTTCTTGACGCTGGTCACGCGGGTCTTGGCGCGCTTGATTTCGCCGCCGGCGGTGACGCGCTGGTTGCCGAACACGGTGATCTTCTTGATCTGCGCGCGGTGGTTGCCGCTCTTGCTGAACTTCAGGATCTTCACCACCCGCGGCCCGGCGGCGCGGTCGTCGCGCTCGACCTTGACCTTCTCGGGCACCGGCCGCCACAGCACCAGCAGCTTGCCGATGTGCTGCACCGGCGCGGCGCTCAGCTTGTCGGCCAGCGCGGCCAGCGCGGCCTCGCGGTCGGGGCGTGAATCGGAAAACATCCGCACCTTGATCAGGCCGTGGGCCTTCAGCGCCAGGTCGGCTTCCTTGAAGATGGCATCGGTCAGGCCCTGATCGCCGATCAACACGACGGGGTCCAGATGATGGGCTTCGCCACGCTTTTCTTTGCGTTGGGCGGGCGTTAAGTGAATGGCAGACATTCTTCTATTATCCCCTTGTCATGAAAATCGAATCGAAGAGCAAGAAGATCAACAAGGCGTGGGTGCACGACCACGTCAATGATCCGTACGTCAAGCTGGCCGGGCGCGAGGGTTACCGGGCGCGCGCGGCCTACAAGTTGAAGGAGATCGACGAGACGCTGGGCCTGATCAAGCCGGGGCAGGTGGTGGTTGATCTCGGCTCGGCGCCGGGGGCGTGGAGCCAGTACCTGCGCCGCCGTTTTGCGCCCAAGGCGGCCGGCACCGGCGGCGCGGCAGTGGGCGAGTTGCTGGGCACCATCATCGCGCTCGACATCCTGCCGATGGAGGCCATCGAGGGCGTGCAGTTCATCCAGGGTGATTTCCGCGAAGAGGCGGTGCTGGCGCAACTGCACGCCGCGGTGGCCGGCCGGCCGGTGGACGTGGTGGTCTCGGACATCGCGCCCAACCTGTCGGGCATCGAGTCGTCGGACGCGGCCCGCATCGAGCATTTGATCGAACTGGCGCTAGCCTTCGCCCAGGGCCACCTCAAGCCCGGCGGTGCGCTGGTGGCCAAGGTGTTCCACGGCAGCGGCTACAGCCAGCTGGTGCAGCGCTTCAAGCAGCAGTTCCGGGTGGTCAAGGCAATCAAGCCCAAGGCCTCGCGCGACAAATCATCTGAAACCTTTCTGGTGGGCATCGGTCTGAAGCTGCCTTGAGGGGCGTTAGCACTGGCGTTGCGATGGGTCGAATTCGGCTTGAATTCACCCGTTTCACCGTCTGCCCCCACCCCGGTGTCAGGGGCTTGACTCGACTAGAATCGTCCCCATCTGCCGTGAGATTGGGTGGATTACAGGCGCTGCCGGGCAACGGTGCTGCGGGCGCTGCCACACACAATCAGGATTGGCTAAAGGAGCCGCGGTGAACAATCAATGGTTCTCGAAGGTCGCTGTCTGGCTGGTGATAGCACTCGTGCTTTTCACCGTGTTCAAGCAGTTCGACCGCGGGGTGTCGTCGGGTTCGGTGGTCGGGTACTCCGAGTTCCTGGACGAAGTGGCGGCCAAACGCATCAAGTCGGTCGTGCTGCAAGAGGGCCAGGGTGGCACCGAGATCATCGCGCTGACCACCGATGACAAACGCATCCGCGCCACGGCCACCTACCTCGACCGCGGGCTGGTGGGTGATCTGCGCAACAACGGCATCAAGTTCGACGTCAAGCCGCGTGAAGAGCCCTCGCTGCTGGTCAGCCTGCTGATCAGCTGGGGCCCGATGCTGCTGCTGATCGGCGTGTGGGTGTACTTCATGCGCCAGATGCAGGGCGGTGGCAAGGGCGGCGCCTTCAGCTTCGGCAAGAGCAAGGCGCGCATGCTCGATGAGGCCAACAACTCGACCACCTTCGCCGACGTCGCCGGTTGCGACGAGGCCAAGGAAGAGGTCAAGGAACTGGTCGACTTCCTGAAGGACCCGCAGAAGTTCCAGAAGCTGGGCGGGCGCATCCCGCGCGGCGTGCTGCTGGTCGGCCCTCCGGGCACCGGCAAGACACTGCTGGCCAAGGCCATCGCGGGTGAGGCCAAGGTGCCGTTCTTCAGCATCTCGGGCTCCGACTTCGTCGAGATGTTCGTCGGCGTGGGTGCGGCCCGTGTGCGCGACATGTTCGAGCAGGCCAAGAAGAGTGCGCCCTGCATCATCTTCATCGACGAGATCGACGCGGTGGGCCGCCACCGGGGTGCCGGCCTGGGCGGCGGCAACGACGAACGTGAGCAGACCCTCAACCAGATGCTGGTCGAGATGGACGGCTTCGAAACCAACCTCGGCGTGATCGTGATGGCGGCCACCAACCGGCCCGACATCCTCGACCCGGCGCTGCTGCGTCCGGGCCGCTTCGACCGGCAGGTTTATGTCACGCTGCCCGACGTGCGTGGCCGCGAGCAGATCCTCAACGTGCACATGCGCAAGGTGCCGATCGGCCAGGACATCCGTGCCGACATCCTGGCACGTGGCACGCCGGGCTTTTCGGGTGCTGATCTGGCCAACCTGGTCAACGAAGCGGCCTTGTTCGCCGCGCGCCGCAGTGGGCGCGTGGTCGAGATGGTTGACTTCGAGAAGGCCAAGGACAAGATCATGATGGGCCCCGAGCGCAAATCCATGGTCATGCCCGAGGAAGAGCGCAAGAACACCGCCTACCACGAGGCTGGTCATGCCCTGGTGGCGCGGCTGATGCCCAAGACCGATCCGGTGCACAAGGTCACCGTGATCCCGCGTGGCCGTGCGCTGGGCGTGACGATGCAGTTGCCCGAAGGTGACCGCTACAGCATGGACAAGGAACGCATGCTCTCGACCATCTCGGTGCTGTTCGGTGGCCGCATCGCCGAAGAGGTGTTCATGAACCAGATGACCACCGGCGCCAGCAATGACTTCGAGCGCGCCACGTCCATCGCCCGCGACATGGTCACCCGCTACGGCATGACCGACGAACTGGGCCCGATGGTCTATGCCGAGAACGAGGGTGAGGTGTTCCTCGGCCGATCGGTGACCAAGACCACCACGATGTCCGAAGAGACGATGCGCAAGGTGGACGCGGTGATCCGCCGCATCATCGACGAGCAGTACACCATCGCCCGCAAGCACATCGAGGACAACCAGGACAAGATGCACGCGATGGCCAAGGCCTTGCTCGAATGGGAAACCATTGATGCCGAGCAGATCGACGACATCATGCACGGCAAGCAGCCGCGCCCGCCCAAGGACTGGACGCCGAACGCCCGCACCGGTGGCGGTTCGGGCCCGACCAGCGGCAGCGGCCCGGTGGCCACCGACGGCGCACCGGCCGCCGCCGCCTGATCGCGCAGCATCACAACGCGTGATCGTTTGACCAACGGGGCCTTCGGGCCCCGTTGTCTTGGGCACGTGTTCCCCATCGCCTCTTCATGCACTGGCAGACCACCCGTTTTTGCATCGACCTGCGCCGGCCGCAGGTGATGGGCATCGTCAATGCCACGCCCGATTCGTTCTCCGATGGCGGCCGGCATGCCACGGCATCGGCCGCCCAGGCCCATTGCGAACAGTTGCTGCGTGAGGGCGCCGATATGCTGGACATCGGCGGTGAATCCACCCGCCCGGATGCCCGCCAGCCCGACGCCGACGAAGAACTGGCCCGCGTGCTGCCCGTCTTGCACCACGCGGTGACGCTGGGGGTGCCGGTGTCGGTGGACACCAGCGCGCCCGAGGTCATGCGCGCGGCGCTGGATCTGGGCGTGGACATCATCAACGACGTGCGCTCGCTGGTCCGGCCCGGCGCCCTGGCGGCGGTGGCGGCCCATCCGGCCTGCGGCGTGTGCCTGATGCACATGCAGGGTGAGCCGGGCGTGATGCAGCGCTCGCCGCACTACGATGGCGACGTGGTGCGCGAGGTGGCGGCGTGGTTGCGCCAGCGGCTGGCCGAGGTGCGTGCGGCGGGCGTGGCGCCAGACCGCATCGCGCTCGATCCGGGCATCGGCTTCGGCAAGACGCCCGCCCACAACTGGGCCCTTTTGCAGCGCCAGGCGGAGTTGCTGGCGCTGGATCAGCCGCTGCTGGTGGGCTGGAGCCGAAAATCCACGCTCGGCGCACTGACTGGCCGGCCAGTGGACCAGCGGCTGGTGCCCAGCGTGGCTGCGGCGCTGGCCTGTGTGCAGCGTGGTGCCCAGGTGCTGCGGGTGCACGACGTGGCCGCCACGGTCGATGCGCTGAAGGTCTGGGCGGCCGCGGGCTTGTTGCCGGCCTGATCGGCTGCGGGGCTGGTTTGAATCAATCGACGAACAGGGACAACCAAACATGACCAGAAAATTCTTCGGCACCGACGGCATCCGCGGCACGGTGGGCCAGGCACCGATCACCCCCGACTTCATGCTGCGCCTGGGCCATGCCGTGGGCCGCGTGCTCAAGCGCAGCTTGAAACGGCCGACGGTGCTGATCGGCAAGGACACGCGCATCTCGGGCTACATGATCGAAAGCTCGCTCGAGGCCGGCCTGTCGTCGGCTGGGGTCGATACGATGCTGACCGGGCCGCTGCCCACGCCGGGCGTGGCCTACCTCACGCGGGCGTTGCGGCTCGATCTGGGCGTGGTGATCAGCGCGTCGCACAACGCCTACCCCGACAACGGCATCAAGTTCTTCTCGGCCAAGGGCGAGAAGCTGCCCGACGACTGGGAGCGCGCGGTCGAGGCGGCGCTGGACGAGCCGCCGCAGTGGGCCGATTCAGCGAACCTGGGCAAGGCCAGCCGCTTGCGCGACGCGCGCGGGCGTTATGTCGAGTTCTGCAAGGCGACTGTCGGCACCGACCTGACGCTGCGTGGGCTGAAGATCGTGGTCGACGCCGCCCATGGCGCGGCGTACCACGTGGCGCCCGATGTGTTTCACGAGTTGGGCGCCGAGGTCATCACCATCGGTTGCAATCCCGACGGCACCAACATCAACGACGGCGTGGGCGCCACCGCGCCGCAGGCACTGGTGGCCGCGGTGGCCCAGCATGGCGCCGACTACGGTGTGGCGCTCGACGGTGATGCCGACCGGCTGCAGCTGGTCGACGCCCGCGGCCGGCTGTTCAACGGCGACGAATTGCTCTACGTGATGGTGGCCGACCGTCTGGCGCAGGGCCAGGCCGTGCCTGGCGCGGTGGGCACGTTGATGACCAACATGGCGGTCGAACTGGCGTTGCAGGCGCGCGGTGTTGAGCTGGTGCGCGCCAAGGTGGGCGACCGCTACGTGCTCGAAGAACTGGCGCGACGCGGTTGGTTGCTGGGTGGTGAGGGCTCGGGCCACCTGCTGGCGCTGGACAAACACACCACCGGCGACGGCATCGTCAGCGCGCTGCAGGTGCTGCAGGCCACGCAGCGCTCGCAGCAGACGTTGGCGCAGATGCTCGAAGGCGTGACGCTATTCCCGCAGACCCTGCTCAACGTGCGGCTGCCCAGCCTGGCCGATTGGCAGCAGAACCCGCATCTGGCGGCCGAGACCCGCGCGGTCGAGGCCGAGCTGGCCGGCCAGGGCCGGGTGCTGATCCGCGCCTCGGGCACTGAGCCGGTGCTGCGGGTGATGGTCGAATCGCGCGATGCGACTCAGGGGCGCGCGCTGGCCGAGCGCCTGGCGGCGGCGGCCAAGACTTGATGCTGCACGGTCGGCGTCTGCGGACCGGCCATGTGACAGCCGCACCGCCTTCGATGATGGGTTTGTGACGGTTGGCGGCTGTGTGACAGTCCGTCATGAGCGTGTCACACGGGCTATTTAGAGTGCGGGCTGGTTTCAGACCTGACCATCCCACACGCTGAAAGGCCACTGCCCATGACTTCGATCCTTCTCCGCACCGCCCTGGTGTCGGCCGCCCTGATTCCTGCTGCGGCGTTCGCGCAGGACGTGACCGGCGCCGGCGCCACTTTCCCCGCGCCCATCTATGCCAAGTGGGCCGATGCCTACAACAAGGCCACCGGCGCACGCATCAACTACCAGTCGGTGGGGTCGGGTGCCGGTATCAAGCAGATCAAATCCAAGACGGTCGACTTCGGCGCCTCCGACATGCCGCTGAAAGACGAGGATCTCGCCCGGGACGGCATGGTCCAGTTCCCCACGGTGATCGGCGGCGTGGTGCCGGTGGTCAACATCAAGGGCATCGCCCCGGGCCAGATCAAGCTGACCGGTCAGGTGCTGGGCGACATCTACCTGGGCAAGATCAGCAAGTGGAACGACGCGGCGCTGACCGCGCTGAACCCGGGCGTGCCGTTGCCCGATGCCGAGATCTCGGTGGTGCGCCGTGCCGACGGCTCGGGCACCACCTTCATCTTCACCAACTACCTGTCGAAGGTGAATGCCGAGTGGAAGGCCAAGGCCGGTGAAGGCACCGCGGTGAACTGGCCCACCGGCGCCGGCGGCAAGGGCAACGAGGGCGTGGCCGCCTTCGTGCAGCGCCTGCCCAACTCGATCGGTTATGTCGAGTACGCCTACGTCAAGCAGAACAAGATGACGTACACGCTGATGAAGAACAAGGACGGCAACTTCGTCGCTCCCAACGACACCGCCTTCAAGGCCGCCGCCGCGGGTGCCGACTGGAACAAGACCTTCTACCAGATCACCACCGAGCAACCCGGCAAGGAGGCCTGGCCGCTGACCAACCCGACCTACATCCTGATGTACAAGAGCCAGGACAAGCCGGTCAATGCCAGCAATGCGCTGAAGTTCTTCGAGTGGGCCTTCAACAACGGCGACAAGATGGCCGACGACCTGGACTACGTGCCGCTGCCCGACTCGGTGAAGGCCCTGGTGCGCAAGCAGTGGACCGACAGCATCAAGGACGGCGCCGGCAAGGCCATCGCCTTCAAGTGAGCTGCCGTGGGTGCGGCTGCGGCCGCACCCCTTGTTGACGATCCCAGTTCCGCGGAGGCCCTGTGGCCGCTACCCTACCCGTCACCTCGTACAAGCCGGACGACCACGTGACGCCTCACTCCAAGCCGCCCGAACGTCGCCGCGTCGCCCCCTGGGCGGATCGGCTTTTTTCGATCCTGGCGCATGGGGCGGCCTGGCTCACGCTGCTGCTGCTGGTGGGCATCATCGGGTCGCTGATCGTCGGTGCTGCGCCGGCGATCCAGCATTTCGGGCTGGGCTTCCTGTGGTCGACGGACTGGGACCCGGTGCAGGAGAAGTTCGGCGGCCTGGTGATGATCTACGGCACGCTGATGACCTCGCTGATCGCGCTGGTGATCGCGGTGCCGGTGAGCTTCGGCATTGCGCTGTTCCTCACCGAGATGTCGCCGCGCTGGCTGAAGCGCCCGCTGGGCACGGCCATCGAGTTGCTGGCGGCGGTGCCCTCCATCGTCTACGGCATGTGGGGCCTGCTGGTGTTCAGCCCCATCCTGTCGACCTGGGTGCAGCAGCCGCTGCAGAAGCTGTTCAAGGGCGTGCCGGTGCTGGAGACCTTCGTCTCCGGCGCGCCGGTGGGCATCGGCCTGCTGTCGGCCGGCATCATCCTGGCGATCATGATCATCCCGTTCATCGCTTCGGTGATGCGTGATGTGTTCGAGGTGACGCCGCCGATGCTCAAGGAATCGGCCTACGGGCTGGGCGCCACCACCTGGGAGGTGGTGTCGCGCGTGGTGCTGCCCTACACCAAGAGCGGTGTGGTCGGCGGCGTCATGCTGGGCCTGGGCCGGGCGCTGGGCGAGACCATGGCGGTGACCTTTGTCATCGGCAACTTCAACCAGCTGGAGTCGCTGTCGCTGTTCGAGGCGGCCAACAGCATCACCTCGGCGCTGGCCAACGAGTTTGCCGAGGCCGGCGAAGGCCTGCACCAGGCGTCGCTGATCTACCTCGGCCTGGTGCTGTTCTTCATCACCTTCGTGGTGCTGTCGCTGTCCAAGCTGCTGTTGGCGCAGCTGCGCAAGGGGGAGGGCACCAAATCATGAGCAACCACAGCATCAAGTTCAGCGCCACGCAGCAGGCGGGCCGCCTGGCGATGCACCGCAAGCGCAAGCTGATCAACGTGATCGCGCTGCTGCTGTCGTTCGGTGCGATGGCTTTCGGTGTGTTCTGGTTGGTCTGGATCCTGTTCGAGACCTTCCGCCTCGGGGTGGGGGGGCTGGCGCTCTCGGTGTTCACCGAAATGACGCCACCGCCGATGGCCGACGTGGGGGGGCTGGCCAACGCCATCTTCGGCTCGATCGTGATGGCCGGCCTGGCCACGCTGCTGGGCACGCCGATCGGTGTGATGGCCGGCATCTACCTGGCCGAGTACGGCCAGAAGTCCTGGCTGGGCCATGCCACCCGCTTCATCAACGACATCCTGCTGTCAGCGCCGTCCATCGTCATCGGCCTGTTCATCTATGCGGTGGTGGTGGCGCGCTTCAAGAGCTTCTCGGGCATCGCCGGCATCCTGGCGCTGGCGCTGATCGTCATCCCGGTGGTCATCCGCACCACCGAGAACATGCTCACGCTGATCCCCAACGCGCTGCGCGAGGCGGCCTACGCGCTGGGCACGCCGAAGTGGAAGGTGATCTCGTCGGTGACGCTGAAGGCTGCCCGCTCGGGCGTGATCACCGGCATCCTGCTGGCCATCGCCCGCATCTCGGGCGAGACCGCGCCGCTGCTGTTCACCGCCCTGTCCAACCAGTTCTGGACCAGCGACCTGACGCAGCCCATGGCCAGCCTGCCGGTGACGATCTTCAAGTTCGCGATGAGCCCTTACCAGAACTGGCAGCAGCTGGCCTGGGTGGGTGTCTTCCTGATCACCATGAGCGTGCTGCTGCTGAACATCGCGGCGCGGGTGTTCCTGCGCAACAAGCACTGACTTTCCACGAGGACTCCTGCATGGACACCCGGGTCGACATTCCCAGCACCGAAAAGATCAAGATCGCGGTGCGTGATCTCAACTTCTACTACGGCGGCTTCCACGCGCTGAAGAAGATCAACATGGACCTGCCCGAGCACAAGGTCACCGCCTTCATCGGGCCGTCGGGCTGCGGCAAGAGCACGCTGCTGCGGGTGTTCAACCGCATGTTCGAGCTCTATCCCGAGCAGCGCGCCGAAGGCCAGATCCTGCTCGACGGCGAGAACGTGCTCGATCGTCGCCTGGACGTGAGCCTGATCCGCGCCAAGGTCGGCATGGTGTTCCAGAAGCCCACGCCGTTTCCGATGTCGATCTACGACAACGTCGCCTTCGGCGTGAAGCTGTTCGAGACGCTGCCGCGCGCCGAGATGGACGAGCGTGTCGAATGGGCGCTGAAGAAGGCTGCGCTGTGGAACGAGGTCAAGGACAAGCTCGAGCAGAGCGGAGCCGGCCTGTCCGGCGGCCAGCAGCAGCGCCTGTGCATCGCGCGCGGCATCGCGATCAAGCCCGAGGTGTTGCTGCTCGACGAGCCCACCTCGGCGCTCGACCCGATCTCCACCGGCAAGATCGAGGAGCTGGTGCACGAGCTCAAGACCGACTACACCGTGCTGATCGTCACCCACAACATGCAGCAGGCGGCGCGCTGCAGCGACTACACCGCCTACATGTACCTGGGCGACCTGATCGAGTTCGGTGCCACCAAGGAGGTGTTCACCAAGCCCAAGCGCAAGGACACCGAGGACTACATCACCGGCCGTTTCGGTTGATTCACAGGGGACACGACATGGGCGACAAACATCTCTCCACGCAGTTCGACAACGAACTGTCCGGCATCTCCACCCGCGTGCTCGAGATGGGCGGGTTGGTCGAGTCGCAGGTGGCGCAGGCGGTGTACGCGCTGTCCACGTTCAGCGGCGACATCGCCACCCAGGTGCTCAAGCAGGAGGAGCGCGTCAACGCGATGGAGGTCGAGATCGACAGCGACCTGTCGTCGATCATCGCGCGGCGCCAGCCCACCGCGCGCGACCTGCGGCTGCTGATCGCCGTCTCCAAGACCATCGCCAACCTCGAACGCATCGGCGACGAGGCGGCGCGCATCGCCCGCACCGTGCAGCGGCTGCTCAACTCGGGCGTGTCCACCCGGCTGCGCCTGCCGGTGGGCGACCTCACCTTCGAATGCGAGCTGGCCACCAAGCAGCTGCGCAAGGTGCTCGATGCCTTCGCCCGGCTCGACGTCGAAGCCGCCGTCGAGGTGCTGCGGCACGACGACCAGATCGACCAGGAGTTCGACGGCCTGCTGCGCAAACTGATCACCTACATGATGGAGGACCCACGCACCATCTCGTCGTCGATCGATCTGGTGTTCGTGGCCAAGGCCATCGAGCGCGTGGGCGACCATGCCAAGAACCTGGCCGAGCAGATCATCTACATCGTCAAGGGCACCGACGTGCGCCACAACCCCGTGGACACCGTCGAGAACCTCGTGAGATGAGGACAACCAGACCATGAGCCAAATCGTGGTGGTCGAGGATGAGTCGGCGATCGCCGAACTCATCGCCATCAACCTGCGTCACGCCGGGCATGAGGTGACGATTGCCGCCACCGCCGAGCAGGCCCAGCGCGCCATCGACGCCGTGCTGCCCGACCTGGTGGTGCTGGACTGGATGCTGCCCGGCCAGTCGGGCCTGGCGCTGGCGCGGCAATGGCGCGGCGCCGAGCGCACCCGCGAGCTGCCGATCATCATGCTCACCGCGCGCAGCGAAGAGACCGACAAGGTGGCCGGGCTGGACGCCGGTGCCGACGACTACCTGACCAAGCCGTTCTCCACCAACGAGCTGATGGCCCGCATCCGCGCCGTGCTGCGGCGCAAGGCGCCAGAGGCGCTGGAAGACGTGGTCGAGGTGGCCGGCCTGCGGCTTGACCCGTCCACCCGTCGCATCAGCCGGCGGGTGGCCTCCGGTGACGTCGACCTGAAGATGGGCCCCACCGAGTTTCGCCTGCTGCACTTCCTGATGACCCATCCTGAGCGGGTGCACAGCCGGGCGCAACTGCTCGACAGGGTGTGGGGCGACCATGTCTTCATCGAGGAGCGCACCGTCGACGTGCATGTCAAGCGCCTGCGCGAGGCGCTGGCGCCGGCGCAGGCCGCCGGCATGATCGAGACCGTGCGCGGCGCCGGCTACCGGCTGACGCAGCACATCGGCGCGGTGCCGGCTTGAGCCTGCGGCTGCCGCCCGACTGACGCCCATGGTCTGGTTGCTGCCCCGCTTGCTGGCTGCGCTGCTGGCGCTGGCCTTGGGTGGTGCGGTCGGCTTTCTGGCCGGTGCGGCGCTGAAGTCGGCCGATGTCGGTGCGCTGATCGGCGCGCTCGCGGGCGTGGGCAGCGTGGTGCTGGTGGACGTGCTGCGCGCCGGGCGGTTGCTGCGCTGGCTGCGTGATGGCCTGTCCAGTGCGGGGCCCCGTGACGCCGGGCTGTGGGGCGAGCTGGCCTACCGCATCGAACGTGCACTGCGCGCGCGAGAGCAGGCGCTGGCCGACGAGCAGCGGCGGCTCGACGAATTTCTGTCCGCGATCGAGGCCTCGCCCAACGGCGTGCTGTTGCTCGACGCCGAAGACCAGATAGCCTGGTGCAGCGCGGTGGCGGCCGATCACCTGGGCCTGGACCCGCGGCGCGATCGGGGCCAGCCCATCACCAACCTGGTGCGCATGCCGGCCTTCGTGGCCTACCTGCAAGACGGTGCCTGGCGTGAGCCCGTCACCCTCACTGCGCCAGGTGGTCAGGGCAGCCTGCAGGTGGTGGTGCGCGCTTATGGCGATCTGCAGAAGCTGGTGATCACGCAGGACGTGACCGAACGGCTGCGTGCGGACGCGATGCGGCGTGATTTCGTCGCCAACGTGTCGCACGAGATCCGCACCCCGCTGACGGTGCTGGCCGGCTTCGTCGAGACCATGGCCAGCCTGCCGCTCAGCGAGGGCGAGCGCAAGCGCGTGATCACGCTGATGCAGCAGCAGACCGACCGCATGCAGATGCTGGTGTCCGATCTGCTGTCGCTGGCGCAGCTCGAAGGCAGCCCACGCCCGCCGACCGACCGCTGGGTGGCGCTGACACCGCTGCTGCAGCGGGCGGTGGCCGATGCGCGCACGCTGTCGGCGGGCCGGCATGTGATCACGCTGGCCGAGCCGCCGGCGCTCGAGCTGGCCGGGCTCGAGGCCGAGCTGCTCAGCGCGGTGGCCAACCTGGCCACCAACGCGGTGCGCTACACGCCCGAGGGCGGCGAGGTCCATGTTGCCTGGCACATCCGGCCTGACGGTGCGGGTGAGATCGAGGTGCGCGACTCCGGCATCGGCATCGCCCGCGAGCACCTGGGCCGGTTGACCGAGCGCTTCTACCGCGTGGACGGCAGCCGCTCGCGCGACACCGGCGGCACCGGGCTCGGGCTGTCCATCGTCAAGCACGTGATGCAGCGCCATGGCGGCGCGCTCGAGATCGACAGCACGCCGGGCAAGGGTTCGCGCTTCCGCCTCGTGCTGCCGGCGGGGCGCGTGCGCAGCCAGGCGCCGATGGTGGCTGCGGTCAGCGAGGCAACGCCGGCGGTGCCGGGCTGAGCGCAACGGTCGGCGCACGGCGGTAGACCACCACCACCTCGTTGCGGTCGGTCGGACGACGCTCGCGGGCCACCTCGCGCCAGCCCGCAGCCACGTGGGCCCGCGCCACGGCGGCGCCATGGGCCACGCCCGCGCCACGCAGCGCCTGCGTCTGCAGCAGCACCGGACAGGTGCCCCCGGCCGCTGTGGCGGTGGCGTCGACCCGGCGCCGGCCGTGGAACTCCAGCGCGGCCACCAGCGACATCGGCGCGCCCGGTGCAGCGATGCAGGCGCCGCGCGAGACGTGCCGCACCAGGCGCTCGGCCAGCGGCCGGTTGCTGCGGCCGTAATCGAGCAGCGGCAGCCACAGCGTCATCAGCAGCAGCCAGCACAGCGCCACGCCGCCGGCCGGCAGCACCACGCTCTTCCACAGCACCTCGCGGTGACGGCCGGTGCGCCAGCGCACCAGGCCCAGCCATGCGGCCGTGGCCAGCAGCGCCAGGCCCAGCGCCGGCAGCGATTGCTGGCTCTGGAAACCCGGCGCCAGCCGCAGCACCGTGCCCAGCGCCCGCGCCGGCATGCCGGTCTGCATCGCCAGGTAGAAGATCCAGATGATCACCGCGCAGCTGCTGAAGAAGAACACCGAGAACCAGTCGATGGCGGCGGTGCTGCCACGCTGCAGCGTGGGCAGCGCAAACGCTGCCAGCACCGCGATGCCGGGCAGGCCCAGCATCAGCGCGCGGTCTGAGCCGTCCATCGCCACACAAGCCAGCAGCGCCACGCCCAGGCCCAGCAACGGGATTGCCAGGTGGTGCTGAGCCAGATGCTGGCGCCAGCGCCACAGTGTCCACACCGCCAGCGGCCAGGCCGGCCAAAGAAACCACAGCAGCAGCCTTGCCAGCAACGCTGGTTCGATCACCGGCGCCACCCGCCAGGCCCAGCTGCCGGCCGGCCAGGCCAGCAGCGCCGATGCCAGCATCGCCAGCGCCAGCCACGGCGCCAACGATTTCAGGCCGGCGTCCCGGCTGCGCCAGCACAGCACCAGCGCGCCTGCCCCCAGCGCCAGGGCCATCGCCGGTGCGCCGCAGGCCGACAGCGCTGGCAGCGCCAGCAGCACGCCCGCGCGCGCGGGCCAGCCCCGGTGCGGCGCCGCCGCCAGCGCCCATTGCAGGCAGGCCGCAGCGGCCAGCTGGGCCAGTTCGGGCGTGGTCTCGTGGCCCAGTTGCAGCAGGCCCAGTGTGGCGATCACCAGCAACAGCGCGCCGTCGGCGATGGCCCGCGCGTAGTCGACCGGCGAAGCCTCGCCGCCAAAGGCCAGCGGCAGCGGCTGGGCCGCTTCGCTGCGCGCCAGATGGAAGGTGGCGTACCACACGGCCACCAGCGTCAGCACCAGCAGCAAGGCAAACGGCACCCGCGCGGCCAGTGCCGGGTCGAGCCAGCCGCGGCCAGCCAGGATCGCCAGCGCGCCGATCCAGTGCGGCAGCAACGCAGCCTCGGTGGGTACACCGCCGAGCGCCGGCGCCAGCCAGGATGTGCGGCCTTCGGCGATGGCCAGCATCAGGCCGAAGGCGTTCAGGTCGGCGCCGCGCCAGGGGTCGCGCCCGAACAGCCCCGGCAACACATAGGCCGCACAGAACAACAGCAGCGCCAGCCGCGGCAGGCGCCGGGCGGCGTCGCGTGTCACCAGGGCAGGGTTGGGCTTGAGGGTCACCGGGCGATGATAGAAGGCCGGTGGCGTACGACCCGGCGAGCGCATGAAAAAGGGCAGCCTGAGCTGCCCTGCGGGTACAACGGCGCGCCGGCGAGGCCGACGCCGCACGTGGCGTCGATTACGACGACTTCTTGTTCAGGCCCAGGCTCGCAAACTTGTTGCGGAACTTCTCGACCCGGCCGCCCAGGCTGTCGATGCTCTTTTGCGTGCCGGTGTAGAAGGGGTGGGTCTCGCTGGTGGTTTCCAGCTTCACCAGCGGCAGTTCGCGGCCGTCGTCCATCTTGACGGTTTCTTTCGTGTTCACCGTCGAGCGGGTGACGAACTTGAAGCCGTTGGACAGGTCGACGAAACACACGTCGCGGTAGTTGGGGTGAATGCCGTCTTTCATGGGGAGACCTTTGATCGCTGTGTTGCCGGAAGCCACGCTGCACCACGCCGCGCACTTTCCGCAAGCGGAAAACCCGCGATTATAGCGTGGCAGCAGGCGACGGATTGCTGATTAGCCACCGCGCCGCATCATGTCGAAGAAGTCGAGGTTGTTCTTGGTCGACTTCATCTTGTCGAGCACGAACTCCATCGCCTCGATCTCGTCCATGTTGTAGAGCAGTTTTCGCAGGATCCAGGTCTTCTGCATGATCTCGGGCTTGAGCAGCAGCTCTTCGCGCCGGGTGCCGGTCTTGTTGATCAGGATCGACGGGTAGACGCGCTTCTCGGCCATGCGGCGATCGAGGTGGATCTCGCAGTTGCCGGTGCCCTTGAACTCTTCGTAGATCACCTCGTCCATGCGGCTGCCGGTGTCGATCAGGGCGGTGCCGATGATGGTCAGCGAGCCGCCTTCCTCGACGTTGCGCGCCGCGCCGAAGAAGCGCTTCGGGCGTTGCAGCGCGTTGGCGTCGACACCACCGGTCAGCACCTTGCCCGATGAGGGCAACACGTTGTTGTAGGCGCGCGCCAGGCGGGTGATCGAGTCGAGCAGGATCACCACGTCCTTCTTCATCTCGACCAGTCGCTTGGCGCGCTCGATCACCATCTCGGCCACCTGCACGTGGCGCGCGGCGGGCTCGTCGAAGGTGGAGCTGATGACCTCGCCGCGCACGGTGCGGATCATCTCGGTCACTTCTTCGGGCCGCTCGTCGACCAGCAGCACGATCAGGTGGATCTCGGGGTGATTGGCCACCAGCGCGTGGGCGATGTGCTGCATCATCACCGTCTTGCCGGTCTTGGGCTGGGCCACCAGCAGCGCGCGCTGGCCTTTGCCGATGGGTGCGATCAGGTCGATGATGCGGCCGGTGACGTTCTCTTCGCCCTTGTAATTGTCACGCTCGAGCTTGAACGGCTCTTTCGGGAAGAGCGGCGTCAGGTTCTCGAACATGATCTTGTGTTTGTTCTCCTCGGGCGTGACGTCGTTCACCCGGTCGACCTTGACCAGCGCGAAGTAGCGTTCACCGTCCTTGGGCACCCGCACTTCACCTTCGACCAGGTCGCCGGTGTGCAGGTTGAAGCGGCGGATCTGGCTGGGCGACAGGTAGATGTCGTCGGTGCTGGCCATGTAGCTGGCCTCGATCGAGCGCAGGAAGCCGAAGCCGTCGGGCAGCACCTCGAGCACGCCGTCGCCGAACACCTGTTCGCCGGCGCGGGCGCGCTTCTTCATGATGGCGAACATCAGCTCTTGCTTGCGCAGGCGGGCGACGTTGTCGATCTCCAGCGCTTCGCCCATCGTGATGAGTGCGGAGACGTGGAGCGCCTTCAGTTCTGAGAGATGCATTTGGGCAATCACCGGGGGGTGTGGGGCAGCGCGCCGGGCCAGGGACACGCAACCGGAAGAGGGCCGGCCGCCATCGGGGCGGCACCGCCAACATGGGCCATCACGCCAGCGCTGCGCAGACTGGGCTGCTGCAGGCCCGCCCGCTAACAAGCCGGACGGACATCGGAGACGCTGGGTGGGAGGCCGGAACCTCGCGCCGGGCCGGGCAAAGAACCCGCAGGCGAGGTGGCTTGAGCTTGAGGCCGCGGCGGCGCGCTTGTGGCGCAACCAGCCGAGGCAATGCCCAGATTATAGATGCGGCTCGATGAAGGCCGTCAATTGGGCCTTGGACAGGGCACCCACCTTGGTGGCGGCGAGCTGGCCGTCCTTGAACAGCATCAGCGTGGGGATGCCGCGGATGCCGTACTTGGCCGGCACTTCGCGGTTCTCGTCGACGTTCATCTTGGCGATCTGCAGGCGAGCCCCGAATTCCTTGGCGGTCTCGTCGAGGATCGGCGCGATCATCTTGCAGGGGCCGCACCATTCGGCCCAGTAATCCACCAGCACGGGCGTGGCCGACTTCAATACATCGGCATCGAATGTGGCATCAGAGGTGTGCTTGATCAGGTCGCTGCTCATCGTTGTTCCTTGGGGGGCCGGGAGGGCAAAAGCCCTCGATGAAGGCCTTTTCGATTTTGGCACAAAGGCCCCGCGGGCGTGGCCCACGCCCGAGCGCCTGCACGCCGAACAACGCTGCCAAGCGCCGCTTGTTCGGTGCACCGGTGGCGGTCGGGCTTCGGTCCAATCGAGCCACATCCTTGGCACCCGTCCGTACTGGCCGCTGCGCGTCAGGCCCCGGTCGGGTCGAACACAGTGGCCAGGCAACATCTGCTTGAGAGAGCCGTTTCATGGTTGCAACACCGCCGCCTCGTCCTGCCCCATCGGCCAACGCCGTGCGCCACCTTGGCCGTTTCCAGTTGCTTCGACTGCTGGGCAAGAGCACACGCACGATGGCCTGGCTGGTGTCCGATCCGCGGGTCAACCAGGAGCTGATCCTGGCACTGCCACGCAGCCAGCCGGGGGATGCGGCGGCGCTGCAGCACTGGCTGGACAACGCCCGGCGCGCGTCGCGCATTGATCACCCGGGCCTGGCCCATGTGGTGGAGGTGGGTGAGCACGATCGCTGGCCCTACATCGCCTACGACCGCGGCAACACCGTCACCCTGGCCGAGAAACTGGGCAACAAGGGCTTCGCGCCGGCCGAACTGGTGCCGTGGACGCTGCAGGTGATGGAAGGTCTGGCCTTTGCACACGAGGCCGGCATCGCCCACCACGATGTCCAGACCAGCATGTTGCTGCTGGCCGAGGGCAGCGGCTGCCGCCTGATGGGCCTGGGCGTGGCCCTGCCGCCCGAGAGCGACAGCGGTGGCCTGCCGGCCCAGCGCCGCGCGGCCGAGCGCGACGTGCTGGCCATGGGCCTGGTGATGCACCACACGCTGGCCGGCGTGGCGCCGCTGGACCTGGCCGACACCGCGTTGGTGATCGAGCGCATGCCGCCGCTGGGGCGCGAGATCGTGCGCCTGCCCTGGACCGGCGCGCACACCATCCCCGACGCGCTGCGCGCCATCGTCAACCGCGCCACCGACCGCCAGGAGCGCCAGCGCTACCGCAATGCACGCACGCTGGAGCGTGCGCTCAACGGCTGGCTGCGCACCGATGGTGATGCTGGCGGCGGACCGATCATGCTGCTGCTCGACCGCATGCGCGCCGCCGGCCTGCTGCCGGCGATGCCGGGCGGCGCAGCGCGCGCCGTGCGCCTGGCCAGCCTGGAGCGCGAGCGCAACATCGAGTTGTCGGAGATCGTGATCCAGGACGTGGGGCTGACCTTCGAACTGCTGCGCACCGTCAACGGCAGCAAGCTGCGTGGCGCCCTGGGCAGCGGCAATGGCGCGATCCTCACCATCCGTCGGGCCATCGACATGATCGGCCTCGACGGCGTGCGCCGAGCGGCAACGGCGATGCGGCCCTGGCCGGGGCCGCTCAACGAGGCGCATGCCAACGACCTGGCCAGCCTGATCGAACGTGTGCGCCTGGCTGGCCGCGTGGCGCAGTGGCTGCGCCCGGCGGGTTACGACGCCGAGGTGGTGTACCTGCTGGCGATGCTGCAGAACCTGGGCCGGCTGGCGGTGCAGTACCACTTTCCGGAAGAGGCGGCGCAGATCCGCCGTTTGATGCTGCCGGCGCCGCCGGTGCGCGCCGGCGAGCCCGAAGACCCGGGCATGAGCGAGGAGGGCGCCTCCTTTGCCGTGCTGGGCGTCGACATCGATGTGCTGGGCACCGCGGTGGCGCGTTACTGGGGGCTGGACGACACGGTGCTGCCGATGCTGCGCCGCGTGCCGCTGGCCGCGCCGGTGCACCATGCCGATACCGACAATGATCTGCTGCGCCTGAGCGCCAGCTGCGCCAACGAGGTGGTCGACTCACGCACCGTGCCGCCGCACCACCGCGCGGCCTTCCTGCACCGGGTGGTGCAGCGTTATGGCCGCGTGCTGGGCATCACGCTGCAGGAGGTGCAGCTGGCCGCACAGGGCATTGCGCCGCACGAGCAGGCTGACGAGGCCGGCGCCGCGCGTCCCGGCGTTCATCCCGCAGCGCATCCCGCCGCACAACCCGCCGCACACCCACCAGCGACCAGGGCACCTTCATGAGCCTGCCCAAGCCCGGCCAGCGCCTGGGCCGGTTTCGCCTGCTGTCCCTGCTGGGCCGGGGCGCGCAGGCCACCGTCTGGCGCGCGCACGACGAGCGGCTGGACCGCGAGGTGGCGCTCAAGCTGCTGCGGCGTGACGCCACGGCCCAGCCGGTGAGCCAGTGGCTGCACGAGGCGCGTGCCGTCAGCCGGCTGGCGCACCCGCACATCGTGCCGGTGTTCGAGGCCGACGAGATCGACGGCCAGCCCTGCCTGGTGTTCGAGCTGGTGCCCGGCCTCACGCTGGCCGAGCAGATCCACCAGCGTGGCGCCCGCCCGGCGCGCGAGGCGGTGGAGCTGATGCTGGGCGTGGTGGACGCGCTGCGCGCCGCCCACGCGCAGGGCATCGTGCACCGCGACCTGAAGCCGTCGAACATCCTGCTCGACGCCGAGGGCCGCGCCCGGGTGATGGATTTCGGCATTGCCGCGCGGATGGCCGGCACCGGTGGCGATGCACCCGACGGCCTGGCCGGCTGCATCGTCGGCACCCCCGGCTACCTGTCGCCCGAGGCCGCGGTGGCCGCCCTGCCGTCACCACAGATGGACGTGTTTGCCGCCGGTCTGGTGCTGGGCGAGCTGCTGTGCGGCAAGCCCTTGCTGGCCGAGCGCGAGCCGCGCGCCGCCTTGCGCCGGGTGCAGCAAGAAGACCTGTTGCTGCCCGACGCGGCCGACGCCGACGACCGGCTGCGCGCCATCGTGCAGCGCGCCATCGCGCGCGACCCGGCGAATCGCTACGACAGTGCCGCCAGCCTGCGCGATGCGCTGATGCAGTGGCTGGCGCCGGCCGACGACCCGGTGCCCGACAGCGGCAGCGGCCATGGCACGCTGGACTTCCTGCTGCGGCGCATGCGCCACAAGAGCGACTTTCCGGCGCTGACCGAGCATGTGCTGCGCATCCAGCGCATGGCCAACTCCGACAGCGAGAGCCTGGGCACGCTGGCCGACGAGATCCTGAAGGACGTGGCGCTGACGCAGAAGCTGCTGCGCATGGTCAACACCGCCCAGTACCGTCGCAACAACCACGGTGTGGCCACCGTCTCGCGCGCCGTGGCGCTGGTGGGGCTGGCGGGCATCCGCAACCTGGCCTTGTCGCTGGTGCTGGTCGAGCACATGAAGGACAAGCACCACGCCCAGCGGCTGAAGGAGGAATTCCTGCGCTCGCTGCTGGCCGGGCAACTGGCGCATGCGCTGTCGTCCAGCGTGCGCGATGCCGAGGAGGCCTTCCTCGGCGCGATGTTCTACAACCTCGGCAAGCTGCTGGCCGAGTACTACTTTCCCGACGAGGCTGAGGCCATCCGCGACCAGCTGAGGCTGACGCCGTCGGCGGCCGACGCACGCGTCCACCCCGATCTGCAGGCCGACCGGGCCGCCGGCATGGTGCTGGGCCTGGGTTTCGAGGCGCTGGGCGTGGGCGTGGCGCGCCACTGGGGCCTGCCCGACACGCTGCAGCGCTGCATGCGCCGGCCCGAGGCGGCCTCTCCCGCGCAGCCCATGGCGCACGGCCCTGAACGGCTGCGCTGGCTGTCGGTGGCGGCCAACGAGCTGTCCGACGCCGTCTGGCAGGGTGACGAGCAGACGCTGCCGCAGCGGCTGGAGGCGGTGGCCCAGCGCCACGGCCGCGCGCTGGGCTTTGGCCTGCCCGATCTGCGGCGCGCGGTGGATGCGGCGCGGGGCGCCCTGGCGGAGATGGCGCCCGCGATGGGCTTGTCGCTGCCCAAGGGCAGCCGCGCCCAGCAGTTGCTGGCCCAGGCCCCCGAGCCAGCCCGCGACACCGCCGATTCGCTGCTGCCACACCAACTGGCCGCCACATTGCCGCTGGCGGCGGGCGCGGCCCATGCCGCCACCGTGCTGCTGCCGTCCGCTGCGGTGCCCGGGCAGGACAGCCTGTCGTCCACCGCCCTGGTGGCGGCCGCCGCGGCCTCGGCGGCGGCGGTGGCCGAGCGCTCGGCCGTGGCCGACGTGCTGGCCGCCGGCATCCAGGACATCACCGACACCCTGTCGGGCGACAGCTTCCGCCTCAACGAGGTGCTGCGCATGGTGCTGGAGACGATGTACCGCGCCCTGCGCTTTCAGCGCATGGTGTTCTGCCTGCGCGACCCGGCCACCGGGCGGCTGAACGGCCGCTTCGGCCTGGGCGACCAGGCGGCGGCGCTGAGCCCGGTGTTCCAGGTGCCGCTGCGCTGGCCGGCGGGGCAGCCGCCCGATTTGTTCGGCGCGGTGTGCCTGAAGGGCAGCGACACCCTGATCGCCGACAGCCAGGCGCCGGCCATCGCGCAGCGGCTGCCGGTGTGGTACCGCCAGCAGGTCAACGCGCCGTCGTTCCTGCTGCTGCCGATGATGATGAAGGGGGCGCCGTTTGCGCTGATCTATGCCGACCAGGCGCGCTCGGGCGGCTTGGCGGTGGGTGATCGGGAGCTGGCGCTGATGCGCACCTTGCGCAACCAGGCGGTGATGGCCTTTCGCCAGCTCAGCCAGACGGGCTGAGGGCGGTGCGCGCGTGGACGGCCGATAGGAAGGGTGACGAGCCTGACCCCGGCACTGGTTGCAACGCTTAGGGCTGCTTGGTTCCCCACCTGACCCGGTTGGGCGCGCTTCCATGCGGGGAGGCCCGTCACCGACGATTGTAGGGGATGGCCCGCGCCAGCGTGTCGGGTCGGTGGGGCGACAATCCGGGCCGTTCCCTCGACAAGCCCCAACGCTGCCCATGCTGCCCGCCACCCTGGCCCTGATCGACGACGACGCCACCTTCAGCGAGTACCTCGCGGCCTACCTGCAGGAGCGCGGCGTGGCCGTGCAGTGGTTTGCCGACAGCGACGACCTGCTGTGCAGCGAGCGGCCGTTCGCCTTCGACTTCTACGTTGTCGACCTGATGCTGCCCGGCATCGACGGCGTCAGCCTGCTGCGCCTGCTGCGCCGGCGCACCCAGGCCGGCATGCTGGTGGTGTCGGGCAAGCTGGCGGCCGACGTCTTCGACCAGGTGATGGTGGCCGGTGCCGACATGCACCTGGCCAAGCCGGTCACCTTCGAACAGGTGGCGCTGGCGGTCGAGGCGGTGTATCGGCGCTCCGGGCCGTCGGGCGCGCAGCAGCCGACGCAGCAGCTGGCGTGGCGCCTGGACGAATCGGCCCGGCGCCTGCTGGCGCCCGACGGCGCGGTGATCGACCTGAGCCCGGCCGACGCCGGCGTGCTGGCCTGCCTGCTCGAGGCGCACGGCGAGACGGTGGCGCGCGACACGCTGGCCCGGCGGCTGGGCCTGTCGCTGGCCGACGACCCGAACCTGCTGCACGCCACCATCTACCGCTTGCGCAGGCGCATCGAGCGGGCGACGCCGGGGCTGGTGCCACTGCAGTCGAAGTCGCGCGTGGGCTACGTGTTCCGCGCGCCGCTGCAGCGCGCCTGAGCATCCAGCGCGATCAGGCGCGCTGCAGTGGATGGTCGACGACATCGACCACCGCCTGCGGAAAAACCAGCCGCGCCACCAGGCCCTGCGGCAGGTTGGCCGACAACTCCAGCGTGCCGCCATGGCGGGCCATCACCTGGCGCACGATGTACAGGCCCAGCCCACGCTGCGCCAGCGCCTGCGCGGGCGTCGGGCCGCCCGTGGCCGTGGGCGGCTGCAGCAAGTCGGGCGGTGGGCCCACGCCGTCGTCGATCACGCTGATCACCAGCGCTGGCGGGCTGGGCTGCTCCTCGACGCAGATCAGCACCGACACCTCGGGCCCGCCATGGCTGAAGGCATTGCGCAGCAGGTTGCGCAGGGCCAGGCGCGCCAGCCCGATTTCGAACTCGGCGCTGCGCAGTTGGTCGCGCCACACCACGCTCACCCGGTGACGCTGCGCCTCGGGCAGGTCGCCCAGCGTCAGGTCGATCAGGAAGTCGATGTCGGTGTCGGGCGCGTACAGCGCATCACCGCCACTCAGCAGGCTGGCCGCGGCCAGCGTGTTGTCCAGCACCGAGCGCACATCGCCCAGCACCACCTGCGCGCGCTGCAGGCGCTCGGACGCACGCTGGTTGCTGCCGGCCTGGGGAGCATCGAGCACGGATCGCGCGGCCTGCAGCGCCCCACTGGCGTTGTGCAGCGGCTGGCGGATCTCGTGTGCCAGCAGTTGCAGCAACTGCTGGCGCTCGGCGGCCAGCTGGTCGCGTTGCGCCAGCAGCCCGCGCAGCGCGGCGGCCTGTTGCTCGGCGGCTTCGCGTCGCAGCGATTCAGCGAGCTGTGCCTCGCTGGCGCGCTGCTGGATCGCCCGGGTGCGGTCAAGCACCATGCCCAGGTAGGCCAGGTTGCCGTACAGCGACGACACCACCGTCACGCAGGCGACCAGGGCGAAATCCCAGGTGTCGCTGATCCCGCGCGCCGGCGCCCAGCCGGCCAGCATCAAGCCTAGGCGCAGCGCCAGCACGGCGACCAGCAGCCCTTCCACCGCCGCCAGCACCAGGCCGCTGCGCGAAGGCGTGTGGCGCCCGGCCGCCGCGGCGTGCCAACCAAAGGCCAGGGTGCCCAGGATGAGCATCACGCTGCCGTAGTACACCCGCGGCGCTTCGCCGGGCGACTGCATGCACAACCAATAGCCGCCCGAACTCAGCAACCAGACCAGCAGCAGGCGCCCGGCCCGTAACGGGTGGCCCAGGTCGACGCGCAGCGCCATGATGCCCAGCGCCATGGCCAGGCCCATCAGGTTGTTGGCGGCGCCGTAGCTGGCCCAGTCGGGCACCAGGCCGCGCGCGGCAAACAACGACACGCCGGTGCCCATCGTCAGCGAGCCCGCGGTCCACAGATTGACCGGCAGGGCGTGGTGGCGGTGATGCAGCAGCGACCAGACCGTCAGCGCGAGCAGGCCGTACAAGACGCCCGACACCAACGCGACCAGCTGGAAAGTGAAGAGATTGACCATGGGCATCCGCGGGGATGGCCGCCCGGTGCCGGGTGCGCGGGCGGTCCGAAGCGCCGATTGTCGACGCCGCCCGCGTGTGGCTCAGGCGCGCGCCGATGTGCCGCGGCGGCGCGCCGGCCGATCCGGTGCCTGGCAACGGATCGCCGTCGCGCCGTCGGGCAGCAACTCGATCTCGCCGCTGCGCGTCAGGCCCATCATCACCCGGCTGACCATCGCGCGCGAGGCGCCGATCATGTCGGCGACGGCCTGGCGGCTGATGCGGCCGACCACCACGCGCTGGCCCGCGCGCAGCTCGGACAGGTCGATCAGCTGCTGCACCACGCAGCCATGCACGTCGTTGAGCGCCAGCAGCATGATGTGCCGGGTCTTGCGGCGTGCCCGCTGCACCAGCGTCTGCAACAGCGCCTGCATCAGCGCCGGCGATTCGTCCAGGCAGCGCATGAAGTCGGCGCGGCTGACCACCAGCCACTCGCTGTTGACGGTGCAGCGCACGGTGGCCGACTGCGGCTGCTCGTCGAGCAGGCTCAGTTCACCGAAATGATCGCCCGGACGCAGCTGGTCGATCACCAGCGAGCGCCCCTCGGTGTTCTGCCGCACGGCCTGGGCGTGGCCCTTGAGCAGGAAGTGCAGCCCGGTCTCGCTGCTGCCCTGATCGACGATCCGTGTCAGCCGCGCCACCCGGCGCAGGCTGACGCGCCGGGTCAGCCACTGGGCCTGGGCCGCGTCCAGCTGGCACAGCAGCGGCAGCCGGCGCAGCAGCTCGGGGCTGACCGGCGGCACGATCGTCGGCGCCAGCGGCGCCGTCATCACGTGCGGCGGCGCGCCCCACGGCGCCGGGTTCAGGCGCGGCGGCGTGCTTTCGAGCGCGGGGTGCTGCAGGTTCATGCGGCATCCCGACGGCACGTCAGGGTGGGGCGGCGGACGAAGCCGCGGTGGGGCGGCAGAGACTGCACCAGCGGCAGCGCGGACGGGAATGACAACGGTGACATGGTCGGCTCGAAATGATTTAAAAAATCATATCTGATTTGACTTTGGCAAATTGTGACACCCGGCTTGGTCAGCCGTCATCCGAGCAGGAAATCACGAAGCGCCATCCCAGGCGCGGTGCAGCGCGGTGCCGCTCAGCCCTGCACCGCTGTGCGGGCACGGGCCGCGTCAGCGCAACTGCAGGTCGTCGTCGCCGAAGCGGATGCCCAGCGGCTCGATCAGCAATTGCTTGGGGCCGGCTTCCACCTGGCCGGCCACGCGCGCACCGATGCCCAGCCCCTGGGCGATGGCCACGGTGCGCTCGGCGTCGGCCGCCGGCACGAAGATCGCAAAGCCGGCGCCCATGTTGAGCGTGCTGTAGGCCTCGCGATCGTCCTGCCGCGCCTGCTGCTGGATGAACTTCAGCACCGGCGGCACCGGCGGCACGGTGTGGATGCGGTAGGTGAAGGCGCCTGGGTGGCGCAACAGCTTGCGCCAGCCGTGGCCGGTGATGTTGGCGCAGTAATGCGGCACGATGCCGGCCGCCCACAGCGCCTCGGTCACCGGCGAGTACAGCACCGTGGGCGCCAGCAGCGCCTCGCCGTAACTCAGGCCGGGATGGGCCTCCGGGTCGATCTCGGTCAGCCAGCCGCCGGGCAGGCGCTCCAGCAGCTTGCGCGCCAGGCTCAGGCCGTTGGCATGGATGCCGCTGGAATCGAGCAGCACGATGGCGTCGCCCGCGGCCAGCCGGTCGCCTACGCTCAGCCGCTGTTTCGGGTTGATCAGCCCGGTGCAGGAGGCCGCCAGGTCGATGCGCCCGGCCTCGACGATGCCGGCCAGCGCCGGCGTCTCGCCGCCGCCCCAGGCCACCTTGCACACTTCGCAGGCGGCCTTCCAGCCGGCCACCAGTGCCTGCGCACGCGCCGCGTCGCCGAACCAGTCGGAGCCGCCGGCGGCCCAGTAGGCCTGCACCACCAGCGGCGTGGCGCCCACGGTGATCAGGTCGTTGACCGCCATCGCGATGGTGTCCTGCGCGATGCCGGCGTACCAGGGGCGGCCGGTCAGCGTGGCCATCTCGTCGGCCACCAGGGCCTTGGAGCCCAGGCATTCGACGATGGTCGCGATGTAGAACGGCCCCACGTCGACCACGTAGGCCGACTCGCCGCGCGAGGCCGCCACCTCGCTGAAGCCGTGCACTGCCAGGTGGCCGGCGGTGGCCGCCGCCGCGCGCTGCGCCGTGACCTTCAGCGGGTCGATCAGGTCGTAATTGACGCCCGCTTGTTCGTAGCTGAGGGTGCCGGGGCTGGAGGGGGCATGGGAGGAACTCATCGCGCGATTATCGGCGACGCCCCGCTCGGCCCGGCGGCCGGCCCGCACCCGCAGGCACCCGGACGCGCCAGGCCCCAACCGTAGAATGAAGCCATGAGTCACGTCGTCCTGGCCCGCAAGTACCGACCCCGCAGCTTCGAGCAGATGGTGGGTCAGGCGCATGTGGTGCAGGCGCTGGGCAATGCGCTGACCAGCGGCCGGTTGCACCATGCCTACCTGTTCACCGGCACACGCGGCATCGGCAAGACCACCGTCAGCCGCATCCTGGCCAAGAGCCTGAACTGCACCGGCGCCGACGGCACCGGCGGCGTCACCGCCCATCCCTGCGGCGTGTGCCAGGCCTGCACCGAGATCGACGCCGACCGCTTCATCGACTACATCGAGCTCGACGCCGCCAGCAACCGCAGCATCGACGAGATCCGCGAGCTGATCGAGCGCGCCGCCTACAAGCCCAGTGTCGGCCGCTACAAGGTCTTCATGATCGACGAGGCGCACCAGCTCACGAAGGACGCCTTCAACGCGCTGCTGAAGACGCTGGAGGAGCCGCCCGACTACCTGAAGTTCGTGCTCGCCACCACCGACCCCGAGAAGATGCTGCCCACGGTGCTGAGCCGCTGCCTGCAGTTCAACCTGCGGCCGATGGCGCCCGAGACGGTGGCCGCGCACCTGCAGCAGGTGCTGGCCGCCGAGGGCGTCGCCAGCGATGCCGGCTCGGTGCGGCTGCTGTCGCGCGCGGCGCGCGGCTCGATGCGCGACGCACTGTCGCTCACCGACCAGGCCATCGCCTTTGGTGCCGGCACGCTGGCCGAAGATGGCGTGCGGGCCATGCTGGGCACGGTGGACCGCTCGCACGCGGCGGCGCTGGTGCAGGCGCTGGCCGGGCGCGATGGCGTGGCGGTGCTGGCCACCGTGGACGCGCTGCGCGGCCAGGGCCTGTCGGCCGCCGGCACGCTCGAGGAGATGGCCGCTCTGCTGCAGCAGATGGCGGTGGCGCAGGCCGTGCCCGGCGCGCTGGACGACAACGACCCCGACACCGCCGGCGCGCGCCAACTGGCCGGCGAATTGCCGCCCGACGAGACCCAGCTGCTCTACAGCATCGTCGTGCATGGGCGCGCCGAGCTGAGCCTGCTGTCCGACGAATACGCTGCGCTGACGATGGTGCTGCTGCGGCTGCTGGCCTTTGCGCCGACCGGTGCCGCGCCGGCCGGGGCCGGTGCACCGCGTGCGGCCCCGCTGGTGGCCACACCGCGCGAGGCCCGCAGCACGGCACCGGCGCGGCCGGTGGTGGTGCCACGGCCGCAAGCGATGCCGCGGCCACTGCCTGCCGTGCCGACGCCCCCGGCGCCTGCCCCGCAACCCGTCCAACGCTTCACGCCCCCGGTGCCGGCGCCCGCACTGATCGCCCAGGAGCCGCCGCCCTGGATGGACGACGAGGTGCCCGACGACTTCGGCACTGCGCCGACAGTCCTGGCCGCAGCGCAGGCCGACGAGCCGACGCCCTCCGATCTGCCGCGCCCGCGGGCAATTGCCCGCCCGCCCGTACCGGCCGAGCCAGCCGCCTCGGCAGTCCCGGCCCCAGCCCCCGATCTGCCACCGCTGCAGACCACCCCGCTGGGCGACCAGTGGGCCGCCGTGATGCGGCCGCTGGCCGCCGCTGGCGGCGTGGTGGCGATGGTGCGCGAGCTGGGCTGGCAGGCCGAGCTGCTGGCGGTAACCCCAGCCGAGGGCGGTGGCCGGCGCTGGCAGCTGCGCGTTGAGCGCGAAAGCCTGCGCAACCCGTCGCTGGCGGCCAAGCTGGCAGCCGCGCTGGGCGCCGCACTGGGCGAGCCGGCACACCTCGACGTGCTCACCGGGCCGGCGCAGGATTGCCTGTCGCGCCGCGACAACCATGCCCGTGACACCGCGCAGCGCGACGCCGAGCACCTCATCCACAACGACCCCGTCGTGCGCGAGCTGATGGCACAGTTCCGCACCGCCCGCATCGTGCCGGGCTCGATCAAACCCCTGGCCGCCGATGGCGGCGAACCGAAGGCAAATCCATCATGATGAAGAACCAACTGGCCGGCCTGATGAAGCAGGCCCAGGCGATGCAGGACAACCTGAAGAAGGCCCAGGACGAACTGGCGCTGATGGAGGTGACCGGTGAATCCGGCGCCGGCTTGGTGAAGGTGCAGATGACCTGCAAGCACGACGTCAAGCGCGTCACCATCGACCCCAGCCTGCTGGCCGACGACAAGGACATGCTCGAAGACCTGGTGGCCGCGGCCATCAACGACGCGGTGCGCCGGGTCGAGTCCACCACGCAAGAGAAGATGGGCAAGCTGAGCGCCGGCATGCCGCAAATTCCCGGCATGAAGTTCCCGTTCTGATCGCTCAGTGGCCGAACGCAGCCTGGACGGCTTGATCGACGCGCTGCGCCGCCTGCCGGGCGTGGGGGTCAAGTCGGCGCAGCGCATGGCCTTTCATCTGCTGCAGCACGACCGCGAAGGCGCGCAGCGGCTGGCGCAGGCGCTGCAGGCGGCCACGCTGGCGGTGCAGCACTGCGAGCGCTGCCACACCTTCACCGAAGCGCGCGTCTGCGGCACCTGCAGCGATGCGCAGCGTGATGCGCGGCAGTTGCTGGTGGTGGAGACGCCGGCCGATCAGGCGGCGGTTGAGCGCAGCGGCAGCTACCGCGGCCTGTACTTCGTGCTGATGGGCCGTCTGAGCCCGCTCGACGGCATCGGGCTGGCCGACATCGGCGTGCATCCGCTGCTGGCGCGTGCCAGCGATGGGCTGGTGCACGAGGTGATCCTGGCCACCGGCTTCTCGGCCGAGGGCGAGGCCACCGCGCATGTGCTGGCGCAGGCGCTGCGCTCGTTGCCCGGTGCCGACGGCGCGCCGCTGGTGGTCACCCGGCTGGCGCGGGGCGTGCCGGTGGGCAGTGAGCTGGAGTATGTCGACCTGTCGACGCTGGCGCATGCCTTGAGCGACCGGCGCTGATCCGGCGCTGGCCTGGCGCGGCCCCGTCCATTCTGTGCGATAGGGCTGCTGCGGCGATCAGTTGTTGGTGGCGCGGCTGCGCGCCGTGGCGGTGGGCTTGCCCATCCGCTTGGGCGTGGCGACCTTGGCGCTGACCTTGGCGCGGACTTTGGCGCCAGACTTCGCACTGGCCTTGCTGGCCACCCGGGTGAGTGCCGGGCGCGCCTTGCCGGGCTTGGAGGCCAGCATCACCACCACCGACTGCCCAGGCTTGAAGCGGGCGCCGGCGCGGGTGTCGTTCCACCGCGCCACCATGGCAGGGCTGACGCGGTAGCGCCGGGCCACCGCCGCCACGCTGTCGCCCTTCTTGCCGGCCTTGAAGCTCACCCGCCGCAGCGGCGGCCGATCGGGGGCCAGCGACAGCATCGCGTGGTCGGCGATGTGTTCGGACACATCGTCGGCGCGGTGCTCACTGCGCGGCACCAGCAACGTCGAGCCGGCCTTCACCAGCATGCCCCTGGGGATGTTGTTGATGCTGCGCAGCTGTGCTTCGGACATGCCCACCATCCGGGCGGCCTCGGCCGGCTTGACGGTCTTGGGGGCGACCCAGGCCGTCCAACTGGCCAGCGAGCCACGGTGCTGGCCCAGCGCGCGCACGAACCGGTTGGCGTTGTCATAAGGCAGCAGCACCTGCGGCGTGCCGGCGGCCAGGATCACCGGCTTGTTCATCTGCGGGTTGAGCTGCTTGAACTCGTCGAGCGGCAGGCCAGCCAGGCGCGCGGCCAGGTCGAGGTCGATGTCGCGCTCCAGGCCCACCGAGACGAAGTAGGGGTGGTTCTGCAGCGGCGGCAGCGCCAGGCCAAAGGCCTCGGGCCGCAGCACGAGGTTCTTCACCGCCTGCAGCTTGGGCAGGTAGTTGCGCGTCTCGTCGGGCAAACGCAGGCTGTCGTAGTCGGTGGCGCGACCGGCCTTGCGGTTGTTGTTGATGGCGCGCTGCACGTTGCCCTGGCCCCAGTTGTAGGCCGCCAGCGCCAGCTGCCAGTCGTCGAACATGCCGTGCAGCGTCTGCAGGTAGTCGAGCGCGGCGCGGGTGGAGGCCAGCACGTCGCGCCGATCGTCGCGGAAGACGTTCTGGCGCAGCGAAAAATCACGCCCCGTGGCTGGCACGAACTGCCACATGCCCGAGGCCTTGGCGCTGCTCATGGCCTGCGGGTTGAAGGCGCTCTCGATGAAGGGCAGCAGCGCCAGCTCGGTGGGCAGACCGCGCTTGTTCACCTCTTCAATGATGTGGAAAAGGTAGCGGCCACCGCGCTCGGTCATGCGCTGCACGTAGTCGGGCTTGCTGGCGTACCACTGCTCCCACTTGCGCACCCGCTCGTTGTCCAGGTCGGGCATGGCGGTGCCCTGGCGCACACGCTCCCACAGGTCGGTCTGCGCGCTGGGCGCACCCAGGTCGAGCCGCTCGGTGGGGCTGAGCGGGTCGATGGCGATCAGGGTGGGGGCGGCGGGCGCCGGCGCGCTGGCCTTGGCTGCCGCCGCGGCCACCACGGGCGCGGCCACGGTCACCGCTGCGGGCACCACCACCGGATCGGCGGGCGCCAACACCGGCCCGGCAATCGGGGGCATGTCCGGCGCCGTGGTGGCGCAGGCGCCCAGCAGCGCGGCGGTCAGCAGCAAGGCGCCGAGCGAGAGCGGCGTTGTCCAGCGACGGGTGATGGGGGCCAGGGCCGGGTGGCCCGCGTGGGCAGGGGTCATCGAAAGTGGTTCTTCCATTCGCGCAGGGCGCCCAGCACCGCGGGCCCGCTGCGATCGGCGGCACCCTGGTCGAGGGCGGCGCTGATCACATCGGGCGCTTCGCAGCGCATGAAGGGGTTGATCGCACGCTCTTGCGCGATGGTGGAGGGCAGGGTGGGCAGGCCTTGCGCACGCAAGGCCCGGCAGGCGGCGGTGTAGGCGGCCAGCGCGGCGTTGGCCGGCTCGACGGCGCCGGCGAAGCGCAGGTTGGATTCGGTGTACTCGTGGGCGCAGCAGACCCGGGTGTTGCCCGGCAGTGCCGCCAGCCGGCCCAGCGAGTGGTGCATCTGCGCGGGCGTGCCTTCGAACAGGCGGCCGCAGCCGCCGGAGAACAGCGTGTCGCCGCAGAACAGGATCGGCGCCTGGCCGTCACCGGCCGACGGCAGGAAGTAGGCGATGTGGCCGGCGGTGTGGCCGGGCACATCGATGACCTGGAAGCTGAGGCCCAGCGCTGAGGCGCTATCACCGTCGGCGAGCGGCTCGAAGGGCGGCGGGATGGCTTCTCGCGCCGGGCCGAACACCGGGCCTTGCAGCCGCGGCCGCAGCGCGGCCAGCCCACCCACGTGATCGGGATGGTGGTGCGTCACTAGAATGGCGGCCAGCGCGAGCCCCCGGGCATCCAGTGCGGCCGCCACGGGCGCCGCGTCACCCGGATCGACGACGATGGCCTGGTGGTCATCGTGGAGCATCCAGATGTAGTTGTCGGAGAAGGCGGGCAGGGCAACGAGGTTCATGACGCGCAATCCATCGATTATAGAGTTGGCCCAGTGGCTGCA
The DNA here is from genome assembly GCA_001770815.1 of Burkholderiales bacterium RIFCSPHIGHO2_12_FULL_69_20. Classification (GTDB taxonomy): domain Bacteria; phylum Pseudomonadota; class Gammaproteobacteria; order Burkholderiales; family Burkholderiaceae_C; genus Pseudaquabacterium. The sequence goes on along the minus strand of MESD01000031.1, from coordinate 1,562 downwards.
GAGCCCGCCCGGGCGCTACCTGCTGGCCTGGGAGCAAGCCCAGCTCGATCGCACCGTGACCGACCTGTTCGGCTTCCATGCATTGCAGCTGGGCCTGCCCGACCTGGAGGGCCTGCGCGCCAACCGCATGCCGCACCGCTGGGTGGCCAGCGACACGCTGCGCGAGCCCGAGGCGCTGCCGCTGCCGGAGGTCGACGAAGCCCTGTCCACGTTGCTGCCGATGGGTGCGGGCAATGCGCTGCACTGCGACTTCGACGCGCTGCCCTTCCCCAGCCAGAGCCTGGACCTGGTGCTGCTGCCGCACACGCTGGAGCTGGCGCGTGATCCGCACGACACGCTGCGCGAGGTGGAGCGGGTGCTGGTGCCCGAGGGCCGGCTGGTGATCGTCGGCTTCAACCCGGCCAGCCTGTGGGGCCTGCGCCAGAGCGCCGGCCACCTGCGCCAGCGCCTGGGCCTGGGCGGCCCGCTCTACCTGCCCAGCGCGGGCGAGTTCATCGGCTACCCCCGGGTGCGCGACTGGCTGCGCCTGCTGGGCTTCGAGGTCGAGCGCGGCCGCTTCGGCTGCTGGCGGCTGCCACTGCGATCGGACAAGGGGCTGGCGCGCATGGCATGGCTGGAGACGGCCGGTGCACGCGGCTGGCCGGTGCTGGGTGCGGTGTACCTGGTCGAGGCCGTCAAGCGGGTGCGCGGCATGCGTCTGGTGGGCCTGGCGCGGCGGCAGAAGGTCGGCACCCGCGCCGCGCCGGCAGTGGTGGCCAACCGCGAGCCGCACGCCTGGCACCGCGTGATGCCCGCGCCCTTGGGCCGTGCCCCGCAACCCCAACCCCATGAACCCCAGGAGCAGGACTGAATGAGCGACGACAGCGCCAAGCGCGTGGTGATCTACACCGATGGAGCCTGCAAGGGCAACCCCGGCCCGGGCGGCTGGGGCGCCTGGCTGCGCTGGGGCGACCACGAGAAAGAGCTGTTCGGCGGCGACCGCGCCACCACCAACAACCGCATGGAGCTGACCGCGGTGATCGAGTCGCTGGCGCTGCTCAAGCGCCGCACGCCGGTGGCGATCTACACCGACAGCTCGTACGTGAAGGACGGCATCACCAGCTGGATCCACAACTGGAAGAAGCGCGGCTGGCGCACCGCCGACAACAAGCCGGTGAAGAACGTCGAGCTGTGGCAGCGGCTCGATACGCTGGTGGCCGAGCACGACGTGCAGTGGCACTGGGTGCGCGGCCACAACGGCGACCCGGGCAACGAGCGCGCCGATGCGCTGGCCAACCGCGGTGTCGAGTCGCTGCGTGGCGTGGCCTGAACGCGGCGCCCATTCCCTGGCCCGAGTAGTCCCCTGGGCCTGCCGGTCGGTTGCCGGCCGTTACAGTGGCCGGCTGACTGGATCGAACGCCCGATGAAGAAACTGCACACCCTGATCGTTGTTGTCGGCTTGGCGGCGGCCGTGGGTGCGGCCTGGTGGCTGCAGAACCGGCCGGCCGCGGGCGGCATCGCCGCGCTGGCGCCGGGCGCCGGTGCGCCGGCGGCGGGCGGTCCTGCCGGCGGTGCGGCCGGCG
>MESD01000030.1 GCA_001770815.1 Burkholderiales bacterium RIFCSPHIGHO2_12_FULL_69_20 | reverse complement strand
GCAATCACAATGGTCTCGCCCTGGCGCGCCTGCTCCACCAGCTCGGACAACCGGGTCTTGGCTTCGTAGATGTTGACTTGCATGGGACTGATCCGGGTTGACCAAGGTTGGTCAAGATTGTAGCGCGAGCGGCCCGTTCAATGCCTTGGTTCGGGCGCACGCCTGGCCACAGGCCCCGATGGCGGACGCTACCGCGGAAACATCTCGCGCAGCTTCAGTTTCCAGAACTTGCCGGTGGAGGTGCGCGGCACGGCCGGGATCACCTCGTAGCGCTCGGGCAGCTGCCATTTGGCAAAGCCGCGCTCGAGCAGCAGCGCGTTCAGCGCCGCCGGCGCGGCATGCTGCCCCGGCTTGAAGGCCACGCAGGCCAGCGGCCGCTCGCTCCACTTTTCGTCCGGGATGGCGATCACCGCCGCCTCGGCCACTGCCGGGTGGCTCATCAGCGCGTTCTCGACATCGACGCTGCTGATCCACTCGCCGCCACTCTTGATCAGGTCTTTGGTGCGGTCGGTGATGCGCAAGAAGCCCAGCTCGTCCATCGTCGCCACGTCGCCGGTGCGCAGCCAGCCATCGGGGGTGAACTTGTCCTCGGTCACCGGCACCTCGTGGTAACTGCCGGTGATGAAGGGCCCGCGCACCTGGATCTCGCCCATGGTCTGGCCGTCCCAGGGGGCGATGGCACCCTCGTCGGTCTTGAGCCGCAATTCGACCAGCGGCGCCACTACGCCGGCCATCGCGGCACGGCGGTATCGCTCGTCCTGGGTGGCGTCCTTCAGCTCGGCGCGCGGGTAGCTGACGGTGGCGATCGGCGAGGTCTCGGTCATGCCCCAGCCCTGCATGATCCAGATGCCGTGTTGGTCGAAGGCGCGGATCAGCGCCTCGGGCACCGCCGCGCCGCCCACCAGCGAGCGCATGCCGGCGGGCAGCTTCCAGCGGCCTGGGGTTTCGACCTGCGCCCGGTCGAAGGTCTGGATCAGGCTCATCCAGATGGTGGGCACGCCCAGTGACAGCGTGGGCGGTTCCAACTGCATCAGGTCGAGCAGGTCGTCGGGGTGCAGGTGCGGGCCGGGAAACACCAGCTTGGCGCCCATCATCACCGCGCCATACGGCATGCCCCAGCTGTTGGCGTGAAACATCGGCGTCACCGGCATCACCACGTCGTTGCCACGCAGGCCCCAGTGGTCGCCCAGGCAACCCACCAACGTGTGCAGCACGGTGGATCGGTGCGAATAGGCCACGCCCTTGGGCCGGCCGGTGGTGCCGCTGGTGTAGCAGATGGCGATGGGGTCGTTCTCGCCGTGCGGCGCCACGGTGAAGCCGGCCGCGTCACCGCTGGCGATGAAGGCTTCGTAGTCGATCAGATCATCGGGCACCGCCGCACCCGAGAACGGGAACACCAGCACCTTCTCGAAGGCATGCAGGTGGGCCATCTGCCGGTACAGCGGCAGCAGCACGTCGTCGATGATCAGGAAGCGGTCCTGGCAATCGGCGGCGATCCAGCCGATCTCCTCGGGCGACAGCCGCAGGTTCAGCGTGTGCATCACGCCGCCGGCGGCCGGGATGCCGAAGTAGGCCTCCAGGTGCACATGGTGGTTCCAGCACAGCGTGGCCACGCGGTCGCCCTGCTGCAGCCCGGCGCGCTGCAGCGCACTGGCCAGCTGCAGCGTGCGCTGGTGCCACTGGCCGTAGGTGTGGCTGCGCAGGCTCTTGTCGGGCAGGCGCGAGACGATGGTGTTGTGCTTGAAGATCGTGCCGGCGCGATCGAGGAAATGGTTGATCGACAGCGGCACATTCATCATCGTGGCTTGCATGGCGCGGGTCTCCGGTGGGGGGCACCGATGATGCGTGAAAACGCGGGGCCGCTGCCGTCACTCGGGCGTCAAGCATTCAAGGGCCGCAGCACCTAAGCTCAGCGCATGGACTTCAATCTCAGCGACGACCAGCACCAGATCGTGTCCGCCATCGAGCGGCTGTGTGCGCCCTTCGACGCCGACTACTGGCTGCAGAAGGACACCGACGGCGGCTTTCCGCATGATTTTCACCAAGCGCTGGCGCAAGCCGGCTGGCTGGGCATCGCCATGCCACCGGCCTACGGTGGCGCCGGGCTGGGCATCACCGAGGCGGCGTTGATGATGCACACCATCGCCGCCACCGGGGCTGGCTTGTCGGGGGCGTCGGCCGTGCACATGAACATCTTCGGCCTGCACCCGGCGGTGGTCTTCGGCACCGATGAACAAAAGGCGCGCTGGCTGCCACCGCTGATCGCCGGCCAGGACAAGGCCTGCTTCGGCGTCACCGAGCCCGACAGCGGCCTGAACACGCTGGGACTCAAGACGAAAGCGGTGCGTGGATGTGACAAGACGGGCGACCACTACCGCGTCTCGGGCCAGAAGCTGTGGATCAGCACCGCCCAGGTGGCCAACCGCATCCTGCTGCTGGCGCGCACCACGCCGCAGGACCAGTGCACCGGCACCGAGGGCCTGAGCCTGTTCTACACCGCACTCGACCGCACGGCGATCGCGGTGCACGAGATCCCCAAGATGGGCCGCAAGGCGGTCGACAGCAACCAGCTGTTCATCGACGACCTGCGCATTCCGGTGGAAGACCGCATCGGCGAGGAAGGCCAGGGCTTCAAGTACATCCTGCACGGGCTGAACCCCGAGCGCATCCTGATCGGCGCCGAGGCCATCGGCCTGGGCCGCGCGGCGCTGGCGCGGGCCGCCAGCTATGCCAAGGAGCGGGTGGTGTTCAACCGCCCGATCGGACAGAACCAAAGCATCGCCCATCCGCTTGCGCGCAACTGGATGGAGCTGGAAGCCGCGCACCTGATGGTGCACAAGGCCGCCACGTTGTACGACGCCCACCAGCCCTGCGCGGCCGAGGCCAATGCCGCCAAGTACCTGGGCGCCGAGGCCTGCTTCCGCGCCTGCGAATCGGCGATGTTCACTCATGGCGGCATGGGTTATGCCCGCGAATATCACGTCGAGCGCTACCTTCGCGAGGCCTGGATCCCGCGGCTGGCGCCCGTCAGCCCGCAACTGATCCTGTGCTTCATCGCCGAAAAAGTGCTGGGCCTGCCCAAATCATATTGATCCCCTGGAAGAACACCATGCTCTATGCCGCCCTCAAGACCCTGCACCTGCTGGCCATCATTGTCTGGATCGGGGGCATGGTGTTCACGCACTTCTTCCTGCGGCCCGCCGTGGCGCAGCTCGATCCGCCCGTGCGCCTGCGCCTGATGCACGACGTGCTGGGCCGCTTCTTCCAGGCGGTGCTGGGGGCATCGCTGCTGGCCCTGGCCAGCGGCGTGTGGATGCTGGGCCGCGTGGCCAAGGACGTGGTGCAGGCCGGTGGCAGTTTCCAGATGCCCTGGTCGTGGACGGTGATGGCGGCGCTGGGCACGCTGATGGTGGCCATCTTCCTGCACATCCGCTTTGCGCTCTACAAGCGCCTGTCGCGCGCGGTGGCCGCGGCCGACTGGCCGGCCGGCGGCGCCGCGATGGGCCAGATCCGGCAATGGGTGGCCATCAACCTCGGCCTGGGCGTCGTGATCCTGGGGGTGACGCTGCTGCGCTGGCCCGGCTGAGCGCCCAGGATTCAAGCACGCTCAGACGTCCACCTCCACCGCGTCGCCGTGCAGCTCCATCAGTTCACGGCGCGAGGCGGCCTCGCCCTTGCCCATCAGCTTGGTGAAGCTGGTCACCGTCTGATCGAAGCTCAGCACCCCCCAGGCCACCGGCAGCAGCCGGCGTGTCTCGGGGTTCAGCGTGGTCTCCCACAGCTGCTCGGCGCTCATCTCGCCCAGGCCCTTGAAGCGGCTGATGCTCCACGAGCCCTCCTTGGCGCCTTCCTTGCGCAGCTTGTCCAGCGTGGCGTCCTGTTCGCCCTGGTCGAGCGCGTAGAACTTGGCCGCCGGCTTCTTGCCGCGTGCCGGTGCATCCACCCGGAACAGCGGCGGCTTGGCGATGTAGACATGGCCACGTTCGATCAGCTTGGGAAAGTGGCGGAAGAAGAGTGTGAGCAGCAACACCTGGATGTGCGAGCCATCGACATCGGCGTCGCTCAGGATGCACACCTTGCCGTAGCGCAGGCCACTGAAGTCGGGTGAATCGTTCGGCCCGTGCGGGTCGACGCCGATGGCCACCGAGATGTCGTGGATCTCGTTGTTGGCGAACAGCCGGTCACGCTCCACCTCCCAGGCGTTGAGCACCTTGCCGCGCAGCGGCAGGATGGCCTGCGTCTCCTTGTCGCGGCCCATCTTGGCGCTGCCGCCGGCCGAGTCGCCCTCGACCAGGAACACCTCGTTGAGGTTCAGGTCGCGGCTCTCGCAATCGGTCAGCTTGCCGGGCAGCACCGCCACGCCCGAGCCCTTGCGCTTTTCCACCTTCTGGCTGGCGCGCTGGCGCGTCTGCGCCTGCCGGATCACCAACTCGGCCAACTTCTTGCCGTCGGCCACATGCTGGTTCAGCCACAGCTCCAGCGGCGGCCGGGTGAACTGGCTGACCAGCCGCAGCGCGTCGCGTGAGTTGAGTCGTTCCTTGGTCTGGCCCTGGAACTGCGGGTCCAGCACCTTGGCGCTCAGCACGAAGCTGGCGCGCGAGAACACGTCCTCGGGCATCAGCTTCACACCCTTGGGCAGCAGCGAATGCAGGTCGATGAAGCTCTTGACCGCGCCGAACAGGCCGTCCTTCAGGCCGCTCTCGTGCGTGCCGCCGGCCACCGTGGGAATCAGGTTGACGTAGCTCTCGCGCAGCACGTTGCCGTCCTCGGTGAAGGCCAGCACCCAGGCCACGCCCTCGCCATCGGCGAAGTTCTCGGTCTCGTTGCCCGAGGCGTAGCCCTCGCCCTCGAACAGCGGGATCAGCGGCTCGCCCGCCAGCCCCTGGCTGAGGTAATCACGCAGGCCACCCTTGTAGAGCCAGGTCTGGGTCTCGCCGGTCTTCTCGGTGGTCAACGTCACCGTCACGCCGGGCATCAGCACCGCCTTGCTGCGCAGCAGATGGGTCAGCTCGCCCTTGGGCAGCTCGGTTGACTCGAAGTACTTGGCATCGGGCCAGGCGCGCACGCTGGTGCCCTGCTTGCGGTCGCCGGCCGTGGCTTTGCGGATCACCAAGGGCTCGATCACATCGCCGCCCGAAAACGCCAGGCTGGCGCACTGCCCGTCGCGCCACACGCTGACCTGCAGCCGCTTGGCCAGCGCATTCGTCACGCTGACGCCAACGCCGTGCAGGCCGCCCGAGAAGCTGTAGGCGCCGCCCGAGCCCTTGTCGAACTTGCCGCCGGCGTGCAGCCGGGTGAATACGATCTCGACCACCGGCACCTGCTCCTCGGGGTGCAGGCCGAAGGGGATGCCGCGGCCGTCGTCGTCGACGCTGACCGAGCCATCGGTGTGCAGCGTCACGGCGATGCGCTTGCCGAAGTTGGCCAGCGCCTCGTCGGCGGCGTTGTCGATGACCTCCTGGATGACGTGCAGCGGGGTGTCGGTGCGGGTGTACATGCCCGGACGCTGCTTGACGGGCTCGAGGCCCTTGAGAACGCGGATCGAGGCTTCGCCGTAGCTGCCGGCTTGCTTGGGGGAGGTGGCCATGGCGCGGGATTGTAGGCAGCGGCCCCGCGACGACTGTCCCGCTACGCCCGCCCCTCATGAGGGCGCTCAAACGCCGTCGGCAAGCCCACCCATGGCAGGGCAGCTAGCATGCCGGCCCATGAGTCTTTCCTCCCAGTCCCGGGCTTCTGTGCCTTGCGTGTGGTGTTGGCCGGCGGCCTAGTGCTGATGTTGTTGGCCCATGTGCCGCCCTTCAAAGCGGGCTTTTGATGAAAACTGAAATGACCCATGGCACCGGCCAGCCCTCACCCTGGCTGCAACGCTGGGCTCACCTGCTGCCGGCCGGCGGCCGCGTGCTGGATGTCGCCTGCGGTGGCGGGCGGCACCTGCGCTGGCTGGCCGGACGCAGCTTCACGCTGACCGGCATCGACCGCGATACCGCCGCGCTGGCCAGCCTGTCCGACCTGGCGGCCGCCGGCGCGGTCGAGCTGATCACCGCCGACATCGAGAACGGCCCCTGGCCCTGCCCTGGCCGAGCCTTCGATGCGGTGCTGGTCAGCAACTACCTGTGGCGCCCGCTGTGGCCGCAGCTGCTGGCGGCGCTGGCGCCCGGCGGCGTGCTGGTCTACGAGACCTTTGCCGCCGGCAACCAGACGGTGGGCAAGCCCGCGCGGCCCGACTTCCTGCTGCAGCCCGGTGAACTGCTCAGCCGCTGCGCTGGGCTGCGCATCGTGGCCTACGAAGACGGCTTTCTGCCGGCGCCGGATCGCTTCGTGCAGCGGGTGGTGGCGGTGCGCGAGACCGATGCCGGCGGCAGCCCGCCACGCCATGCGCTGATCGCGCCCGCGGCGGCCTGAGCCTCTGCAACCTGCCAGCAACAAGGGGGCGCGCCGCGACGGCTAAAATCGCGGATTCGCAAGGAATCCGCATGAACCCCATTGTTGGCAGCATCGTGGCGCTGGTCACACCGATGCACGAGGACGGCAGCGTCGATTACCCCGGCCTGCGCAAGCTGATCGACTGGCACATCGCCGAAGGCACCGACTGCATCGGCGTGGTCGGCACCACCGGTGAATCACCCACCGTCTCGGTGGAGGAGCACTGCGAGATCATCCGCGTGTCGGTGGCGCATGCCGCCGGGCGTGTGCCGATCATGGCCGGCGCCGGTGCCAACAGCACCCGCGAGGCGATCGAGCTCACCCGGTTCAGCAAAGAGGTGGGGGCCGACTGCTCGCTGCAGGTGGTGCCCTACTACAACAAGCCCTCGCAGGAAGGCATCTACCAGCACTTCAAGGCCATCGCCGAGGCGGTGGACCTGCCGGTGGTGCTGTACAACGTGCCCGGCCGCACGGTGGCCGACATGCTGCCCGACACCGCCCTGCGCCTGGCCCAGGTGCCCGGCGTGGTCGGCATCAAGGAAGCCAGCGGCGACATCACGCGTGCGGCCCAGCTGATCAAGCACGCACCGGCCGGCTTCAGCATCTATTCGGGCGACGACGGCACCGCCGTGGCGCTGATGCTGCTGGGCGGTCATGGCAACGTCAGCGTCACCGCCAACGTGGCCCCGCGGCTGATGCACGAACTGTGCATGGCAGCGATTGCCGGCGACGTGAAGACGGCGCGCTCGCTTCACTTCAGGCTGCTGTCGCTGCACCAGCAGCTGTTCTGCGAGCCCAGCCCGGCGCCCACCAAGTACGCGATGTCGCGCCTGGGCCAATGCCGGCCCGACGTGCGGCTGCCGATCACCCCGCTGACGCCCGCCGGCCGGCTGCTGGTGGATGCCGCGCTGAAGGACGCCGGCCTGCTGTGAGCCGCAGCCCGCTGCGCCGCACCGCCTGCCAAACCGCGCTTCTTGACGCTGTCGCCCCGTGGGCGCCGGCCCACTGCCTTTTTTTGCGCTGATCCAGTCAGCGCGCCCTGGAGATCTGCAACGTGAATTCCCTGCATGCCGTCACCCCCCTGCGCGCCGCCACGCTGTTGCTGGCGCTGTCGCTGGCGGGCTGTTCCTCGATGGAAGGCCTGGTCTCGGGCGACAAGGTCGATTACCGCGGCCAGGCCGTCAAGTCGCAGCCGCTGGAGGTGCCGCCCGACCTGAGCCAGTTGGCCCGTGAAGGCCGCTACCAGCCGCAGACGGGCGTGGTCAGCGCGTCCACGTTGCGTCAGCAGGGTGCGGCCGCACCGGCCGCCGCCGCGGTCACCGTGGCCCCCAATGCGGTGGCCGACATGCGCATCGAGCGCCAGGGCAATGCCCGCTGGTTGGTCACCGGCCTGCCGCCCGAAAAGTTGTACCCGCTGCTGCGCAGCTTCTGGCAAGAGCGTGGCTTTGCGCTGGCCGTCGACAACCCCGAGATCGGCCTGATGGAGACCGACTGGGCCGAGAACCGCGCCACGATCCCGATGGACGCGATCCGCCGCACCATCGGCCGCGCGCTCGACAGCCTGTACTCCACGCCTGAGCGCGACAAGTTCCGCACCCGCATCGAGCGCACCGCCACCGGCAGCGAGGTCTACATCAGCCACCGCGGCATGATGGAAATCTATGTCAACGAGCTGAAGGACCGCACCGTCTGGCAGCCGCGCCCCAGCGACCCGGAGCTGGAGGCCGAGTTCCTGTCGCGCCTGATGGTCAAGCTGGGCGCCAAGGAAGACACCGCCCGCAGCGCCGTGGCCGCAGCCACCACCGGCGCGGCCCCCAACACCGCGTCGACGCTGGCCAAGGCGCGCGCCAGCACCCTGCCCGCCACCGCGGCACTGGAGATCGACGACGGCTTCGACCGCGCCTGGCGCCAGGTGGGTCTGGCACTGGACCGCAGCGGCTTCACCGTGGAAGACCGCGACCGCAGCGCCGGGGTGTACTTCGTGCGCTACATCGACCCCAAGCTGGCCGGCAAGGAAGAACCCAACTTCTTCTCCAAGCTGTTCAGTGGCGACAAGGACAGCGCTCGCCCGCAGCGCGTGCGTGTGCTGGTCAAGGCCACCGGCAACAAATCGATGGTGACGGTGCAGTCCGCCGATGGCGCGGCCGACAACAGCGAACAGGCGCGCACCATCATCGGCAAGCTGATCGACCAGATGAAGTAGCGTGGTTGCGGTGCGGCCACCGCTGCGCCGAACCGTCGCCCAACGCAACAGGCCTCACCGTGGTGAGGCCTGTTGTCATTGAAGAGCAGCGTGATGCTCAGTCGGCGAAGCGCCCACCCGATTCGGCCTGCGCCACCACCACCGCCGCCGGCTCGAAGCGCGCGCCGAAGCGGGCCGCCAGTTCACGCGAACGTTCGACGAAACGCTTGGCGCCCATCGCGTTGATGAACTGCAGCGCGCCGCCGTGGAAGGGCGCGAAGCCCCAGCCGAAGATCGAGCCGATGTTGCCGTCGGCCACCGAGCGCAGCACGCCTTCGCCGTAGCAGCGCGCGGCCTCGTTGGCCTGGGCGAACATCAGCCGGTCGATCAGCTCGCGCTGCGCTGGCTGCTGCGCCGCCACCGGAAACAGCTCGGCCAGGCCGGGCCACAGCGTCTTCTCGCTGCGGCTCCCAGCCGTCGGCCAGTCGTAGAAGCCCTGGCCAGCCTTCTTGCCGATGCGGCCGATCTCGCACAGCTGGCGCACCACCGCCATGCCGGGATGCTCGGTGTAAGGGGTGCCCGCGGCGGCCAGATCCTTCTTGGTCTGATCGGCCACGTGCAGGCCCAGGCTCAGCGACACCTCGTCCTGCAGCGCCAGTGGCGGCATCGGCATGCCCGCCTGCAGGCCGGCCACCTCGATGCTGCGCGGGTGCACGCCCTCGGCCAGCATCGTGATGCCCTCCATCACGTAGGTGCCGAACACCCGGCTGGTGTAGAAGCCGCGGCTGTCGTTGACGACGATCGGCGTCTTGCCGATCTGCATCACGTAGTCGAAGCCGCGGGCCAGCGTTTCGGGCGAGGTGTCCTTGCCGACGATGATCTCCACCAGCGGCATCTTGTCGACCGGGCTGAAGAAGTGCAGGCCGATGAAGCTGACCGGCCGCGCCGAGGCGGTGGCCAGCCCGGTGATCGGCAAGGTGCTGGTATTGGACGCAAACACCGCGCCCGCGCCGATCACGGCCTCCGCCTTTTTCGTCACCTCGGCCTTGATGGCCCGGTCCTCGAACACCGCCTCGATCACCAGATCGCAGCCGGCCAGCGCCTCGTAGCTCGTCGTCGGCGTGATGTGCGCCAGCAGCGCGTCACGCTGCTCGGCCGTGCCGCGGCCCTTCTTCAGCGCCTTGTCCAGCAGATCCTGGCTGTAGGCCTTGCCCTTGTCGGCGGCTTCCTGCGTGGTGTCGAGCAGCACGCAATCGAT
>MESD01000029.1:13333-14192 GCA_001770815.1 Burkholderiales bacterium RIFCSPHIGHO2_12_FULL_69_20 | reverse complement strand
CGTCAATGACGCCAAGCTGGCGCGGCCGATGAAGATCGTCGTCGACTCGGGCAACGGCATTCCGGGCGCCACCTCGCCCGGCATCCTGAAGGCGCTGGGCTGCGAGGTGATCGATCTGTACAGCAAGGTCGATGGCGACTTCCCCAACCACCACCCCGATCCCAGCAAGCCCGAGAACCTGGCCGACCTGGTCAAGGTGGTGCATGCCACCGGCGCCGAACTGGGCATCGCCTTCGACGGCGACGGCGACCGGCTGGGCCTGGTCACCCGCGACGGCCACATCATCTACCCCGACCGCCAGCTGATGCTGCTGGCCCGCGACGTGCTCAGCCGCAATCCGGGCGCCACGGTGATCTTCGACGTGAAGTGCTCGCAGCGCCTGCCGGTGGTGATCCGCGAGGCCGGCGGCGTGCCGATGATGTACAAGACCGGCCACTCGCTGATCAAGGCCAGGATGAAGGAAGTGGGCGCACCGATATCGGGCGAGATGAGCGGCCACATCTTCATGGGTGAGCGCTGGTACGGCTTCGACGACGCGATGTACACGGCCGCCCGCGTGCTGGAGATCCTGTCGCGCAGCGCCGACCCCAGCGCGGTGCTGGATGCGCTGCCCACCTCGTTCTCGACACCCGAGCTGAACGTCGCCTGCGCCGAGGGCGAGCCGCACCGCCTGGTGGCCACGCTGCAGGCCACCGCCAAGTTTCCCGGCGCCGAGATCAACACCATCGACGGGCTGCGCGCCGAATATGCCGACGGCTTCGGGCTGATCCGCGCGTCCAACACCACGCCGGTGCTGGTGATGCGTTTCGAGGGCCATACGCCCGAGGCGCTGCATCGCATCGAGCGTGACTTCATGGCC
>MESD01000029.1:9485-13275 GCA_001770815.1 Burkholderiales bacterium RIFCSPHIGHO2_12_FULL_69_20 | reverse complement strand
CCGATCTACCGCTTTCGCCTGATCGAGCGGCTGGGCTTCTACCCCGGGCCGCGGCCGATGCCGGGCGCGGTGTGGCTGCATGCGGTGTCGCTGGGCGAAACCCGGGCCGCGCTGCCGCTGGTCGAGGCCCTGCGCGCCGCGCAGCCCGATCTGCGGCTGCTGCTGACGCATGGCACGGCCACCGGGCGCACCGCCGGGCGCAAGCTGATGCAGGAGATGGACGGCCAGGTCTGGCTGCCCTACGACACGCCGGGCGCTGCGCGGCGCTTTCTTCGCCACTTTCAGCCCAGCGTGGGCGTGCTGATGGAGACCGAGCTGTGGCCCAGCCTGATGCGCCAGGCCGAGCGGCTGGGCGTGCCCATCGTGATGGCCAACGCCCGGCTCAGCGAGCGCAGCGCACGCAAGGGCCGGCAGTTGTCGGCGCTGATGCACCCGGCCGCGACGCGGCTGTCGCTGGTGCTGGCGCAGTCGGTAGAGGATGCGCGGCGCCTGCGCGAGGCCGGTGCGCCGCGGGTGATGGTCAGCGGCAACCTCAAGTTCGACATGACACCGCCGCCGCGCCTGACCGCGATGGGCTTGCAGTGGCGCCAGCGCCTGCCGCGCACCGTGGTGCTGGCCGCCAGCACGCGCGAGGGCGAAGAAGGTCCGCTGCTGGCCGCCTGGGCGGCGCAGCCGGCGCCGCGCCCGCTGCTGCTGCTGGTGCCGCGCCATCCGCAGCGCTTCGAGGAGGTGGCGGCGCTGGTGCGCATGCAGGGCCTGGTGCTGCGTCTGCGCAGCGAGTGGGTCGACGAACCACCGCCCGAGGCCGGCGCCGCCGACGTGTGGCTGGGCGACACGATGGGCGAGATGCCGGTCTACTTCGCCTGCGCCGACGTGGCCATGCTGGGTGGCAGCTTTGCCCCGCTGGGCGGGCAGAACCTGATCGAGGCCGCCGCCTGTGGCTGCCCGGTGGTGATGGGCCCGCACACCTTCAACTTCGCCCAGGCCTCCAAGCAGGCGCTGGCCGCGCGTGCGGCGGTGCGGGTGGCGGACATCCAGGAAGCCGTCAGCACCGCCATCGGTCTGGCCAACGACCCCGACCGCAACGCCTGGGTCGAGCGGGCGCTGGGCTTTGCCAATGCCCACCGTGGTGCCGCGGCGCTGATGGCGCAGCAGGTGCTGCGGCGCAGCCGCGGCGAGGGCCGCTGACCGCTGCTGGCGCGCGCACCGGGCGTCGCAGGATCAGCCGCGCAGCAAGGGCAGGGTGGGCAGCGCCGCGCTGCCGGGCAGCACCTCGCCGGCCACGCGGGCTGCGCTGACGGCCAGGTGCTGCTGCAGCACGGTCTTGAACACCGACCGCAGATCGGTGGTGATGCGCAGGTCGCGGCCTTCATGGCGCTGCGCCGGGGCCAGGCCGGGCCAGTCGGCGATGACCCGACCGCCGCGCACCGCACCGCCCAGCACGAAGGCCGCGCCGCCGCTGCCGTGGTCGCTGCCCTGGTTGCCGTTCATCGCCACGGTGCGGCCGAACTCGGTGACCACCAGCACGACGGTGCGCGCCCAGGTGGTGCCGGTGTCCGGCGCGGTGAGGCCGTCGTGCAACGCGGCCAGCGTGGCATCCAGCAGGCGCAGGTTGTTGGTCAGCGGGCCCGGATCGGCGGCCTGGTTGGCATGGCTGTCCCAGCCGCCCAGCTCCAGCACCGCGGCTTGAGGCCCATCGGGTTTGGCCAGAAAGGCGGCGGCCTGCCGCGCCAAGGCCACCGGGCTGTAACGTGCACTGCCGGGGGGGGGCGCCGCTGCGCCGACCATCGTGCCGGCCATGGCGGAAGCTGGCATGTCGCCGCGCAGTTCACGCGCGCGGGCCAGCGCCGCGGCCAGCGGGGCATCGCCGGCATACAGCCGCTCGAGCCGGGCCACCAGATCGGCGGCCGGATCGGGCCGCACCGAAGGTGCCCAGGTGTCGACGTCGGCATGGCCGCGCAGCGCCAGCGGCACCGCCGACTGGAAGGCCATGCCCTTGGCGCGGCTGCCGGCCAGCGCGCGGCCGAGCCAGCCGGTGTCCAGCGCGAAGGGCCGTTCGCCGCCGGATTCCAGCACCTGCTGGGCGTCGAAGTGCGAGCGCTCGCGGTAGGGCAGACCGGTCGCATGCACCACCACCAGCTCGCCCGCCGACCAGCGCGCATGCAGGCCGGGCAGCGCCGGGTGCAGCGCCAGCAGGCCGTCCAGCGGCAGCAGCGGCTGGGCGAAGCGGCCCAGCACGCCGCGTGCGTCGGCAAACGCCGGGTCGCCCGGTGCCGGCACCGCAGCCAGGCCGTCGAGCCCACCGCGCAGGATCATCAACACCAGCCGCGGCCCGCCGGGCCTGGCGGTGCCGGCCAGGCTCAGGCCGGCCAGCGGCAGCTGCGCCACCAGGCCGGCACCCAGGCCCAGCGCGGCGCGCAGCAGGTGGCGGCGGTGATGGTCGTGGGGACGGTTTCTGGACATGGGCAGGGGCTCCGGGCGTTGACGTGCAGCGCGGTCAGCGGCGCTGGAATTCGGGCGCCATCAGCAGCAGCGCCAGGGCCTGCGGGCCATCGGCGGCGCGGGCTATCTGCTGGCGCGTGGCCTCGCCCAACAGCGGACCGAGGCTGGCCTGGGCCAGCGCGCGGGCGTCGACGCTGCCGGCCAGCCGCTCGGCCACCTGCACCGACCACTCCAGCCGCTGCCACACCGCCTCTGGGCCCAGCCAGTCGACGGCGCGGTCGGGCCAGCCGGCGGGCGAGGGCGCGGCCTGCGGGCGCTGGCCCAGCGTCGACAGCCCGGCATCGGCCGCGCGCGCCGCCAGCCGTTCGCCCAGGCGCAGCAGGCGCGCACTGCCGAGCACGAATTCTTCCGGCGTCTTGAGCTTGGCCGGCGCCGGCGACCAGGCCTCGGGCGCATCGATCAGCGCGGCATACACCGCCGCCAGGTCGCCATCGGTCTGCGTAAAGCGCTGCGCCAGTCGGTCGACCAGGGCCGGCGATGGATCGTCGGCCACCAGGTGCCGGGCCAGCTTGGCGGCGATGAAGCGGGCCGTGGACGGGTGGCGCGCCAGGTCGTCGAGCACCGTGCGCAGCGACCGGGGTCCTTCAGCGTAGGGGCGGCCCAGCACCGCCTTGGTGCCGGGCTGGTGCCAGCCGGCATCGAAGGACGACAGGGGATGGTCCGCATCGGTGGTCACGGCGCTGCCCGCAGCATCGCTGGGCCGCGGCCCGCGCCAGCCGGTGAGCACCGCCGCGAGCGCCGTCACGTCGGCCTGGGTGTAGCCGCCCCAGGGGCCCAGCCGGCCGCCGCCGCCGGTGACGCCCAGCGTGTGCAGCTCCAGCACCTCGCGCGCCAGGTTCTCGTTCAGGCCGGTCAGGCGCGGCGGTATGGGATCGGCGCCGGCGCTGGCGGGCGCCGCCGCCACCATCGCCGCACGGCGCTGCAGGCGCTGCACCACGCGTGATTGCGGGCCGGCCGACAGGTGGTTGTCCAGGTAGCGCAGCATCGCCGGATGGGTGACCGCGGCGGCCAGCAGGTCGGCAAAGCGGCCGGCGATGTGCGGGCGGATCGCCTCGCGCTCGAAGGCGCCCACCAGCCCGGTGCTGCTGCCCTTGCCCAGCGACACGGTGAAGTGGTTGGCCCAGAACAGCGCCAGCCGTTCGGCAAACGGCCGCGCGGTGCTGGCCGCGGTGACCAGCCGGGCGCGGAGGTCGGCCTGCACCAGTGCGCGCAGCGGGGCGTTGCCGGCCGCGCCGGGTTGGCGCCGGGCCTCGATCTGCACCGCCAACGCCTGGGCCAGCCCGGGCAG
>MESD01000029.1:0-9468 GCA_001770815.1 Burkholderiales bacterium RIFCSPHIGHO2_12_FULL_69_20 | reverse complement strand
CGGGCTCACCCAGACCGAAGCGGTGAGCGGCCAGGGCGGCATCAGTGGCGGGCGACTGGGGCATGGCGATGATTCTGCGCTGCGGAGTACGGGATTGAACCGCAGCGGCGGCGGCCGGCTTGCCGTGGCCGGCGCAAAGAAGTGCAAAGCCGACTGACGAAAAAAGGGCGCCACCAGGGCGCCCGATGCCGGGAAAATACGGGCGCCGAGGTCAGGGCAGCAGCAGGGTGTCGAGCGCCTTCACGTCCTGCGGTTGCAGCAGGCCCGAGGCCTGGCGCAGCTTCAGGGCGGTGACGATGACGTCATAGCGCGCCTTGGCCAGGTCGCGCTGGGTATCGACCAGCTGTGATTGCGCGTTGAGCACGTCGAGGTTGACCCGAACGCCCACCTTGTAGCCGAGCTGGGTGGCCTCGAGCGCGAGCTTGGTCGACGATTCGGCCGCCTCGAGCGCCGACACCTGCGCCTGCAGCGACTGCACACCCAGAAAGGCGCTGCGGGTGCCCAGCGCCACGCCGCGGCGGGCGGCGTCCAGGTCGTTGCGGGCCTTGTCCTCCAGCACCAGGGTCTCCTTGACGCGGTTCTGCACCGAGTAGCCGGCAAACAGCGGCAGGTTGAACTGCAGGCCGACGCTGGCGGTGCGGCTGGTGCCGGGGCGCCCGAAGGCGTCGGTGATGGCCGAGCCGTGGCTGTTGCTGCCCTGCAGGCGGCCCACCATGCTGAGCGTGGGCAGGTGGCCGGCGCGGGCCTTCTCGGTCTCGAGCCGCGCGACATCCTGGCCCAGCCGGGCTCGGCGGATGGTGGGGTGGCGCTCAGCGGCGGCGTTGACCCATTCGTCGGCGGTGGCGGGCACCACCGGCGGCAGCTTGACCGGCAGCGCCAGGCCTTTGGGCGCCACCGCGCTGCGGCCCACCAGCTGGTCGAGCACGGTGCGCTTGGTACGCAGGTCGTTGTCGGCCACCAGCTCGCGCGCGGTGGCCAGGTCGAAGCGCGCCTGGGCCTCGCGGGTGTCGGTGATGGTGGCGGTGCCGACCTCGAAGTTGCGCTTGGCCGAGGCCAGCTGTTCGTTGATGAAGCGCTTGCCGGTCAACGCGGCGGCCAGCGTGTCGGTGGCCGCCAGCACGTCGAAATAGGCCTGGGCGACGCGCACGATCAGGTCCTGCTCGGCGGCTTCCAGGTCGGCCTTGGACAGCTCGAGGGCACGCTCGGCCTGGCTGATGGTGGCGGCGTTGGTCTTGTTGTAGAGCGGAAAGCTGCCGTCCAGCGACAGCGTCTGGTTGTCCAGCGAGGTGCTGTTGCCGCCGGGCGCGTTGGTCTCGGCCTTGGAGGCCGAGCCGGTCAGCGCGGCGCTGGGCAGGCGCAGCGCATCGGCCTGTGCGGCCCGGTACTGGGCCGAATCGGCCAGCGACCGCGCTGCCAGGTAGGTGGCGTCATAGGCCCGCGCCGCGTCGTACAGCGCGCTCAGGCTCTGAGCCTGCGCGCCACCGGCGGCCAGAAGCAGCGTCAGCGCCAGCGCAACGGGGCGCAAGGGCGAGGGCAGGATACGCAGGAGCGGGCTGGACATGAATGGCAATCCTCAACAAATGGCGGGTGATCGGGTCTTGAATGGGCGCGGTGCCTGGCCTGGGGTCAGTACCGGGGCACCTGGTGGTCGATGTCGCGCGACCAGGCGTCGATGCCACCGGCCACGTTGTACACCGCCTCGAAGCCCTGCTGCTGCAGGAATGCGACGCACTGCCAGCTGCGGGCGCCGTGGTGGCACAAACCGAGGATGGGCTGCGCGCGGCGCAGCTCGTGCAGCCGCGCCGGCAGGGTGTGCATCGGGATGTGCAGCGTGGTGGCGCCGGGCAGGTCGAGGCGGGCGGTCTGCAGCTCCCAGGCTTCGCGCACGTCCAGCAGCACGGGTTGAAGATCTGCCTGCTCGGCGATGAAGCCGGCCAGGTCCTGCACGCTCAATTGCGGCACGTCGCTGCGCATGCGGCGGGATCAGAAGCTGAAGCGCGAGGGCTCGTCGAAGCCCGACAGGCGCGGCGCCACGGTGTCGAACAGGTCTTGCGACTGCAGAGCCGTGGCCGACAGGCGCGTGATGCGCACACCGTGCATCACCGGCTCTTGTCCGACGATGGCCAGCAGCCGGCCGCCGGGCTTGAGCTGGTCGAGCAGCGCCTGCGGCACCTCGGGCACCGAGCCCGACAGCATGATCACGTCGAACGGGCCGTCGCCGCTCAGGCCGCGGCTGCCGTCCATCTCGCGCACGCTGGCGTTGAGCACACCGGCGCGTCGCAGGTTGGCGGTGGCCAACTGGGCCAGCGCCGGCAGCTTCTCGAGCGTGATCACCGACTGGGCGCGGTGCGCCAGCAGCGCGGCCATGAAGCCCGAGCCGGCGCCGATCTCGAGCACCCGCTCGTGGCGCTGCACCTGGGCCTCCTGCAGCAGCCGGGCCTCGACCTTGGGCGTCAGCATCACCTGGCCATGGCCCAGCGGCACTTCGCAATCGACGAAGGCCAGCGCCTGGTAGGCGGCGGGCACGAAGTCTTCGCGCCGCACCATCGCCAGCAGCGCAAGCACGTTCAGGTCCAGCACATCCCAGGGGCGGATCTGCTGCTCGATCATGTTGAAGCGGGCCTGTTCGATGTTCATGCGCGGATCCTGGGCGGTCGGTGTGTGGTGGGTTGAGCGGGCGGGCGAAGCATTTCGATCAGCCACCGATTCTATTTCGGCCCCATGGCGTCGGGCTGACGACGGTCACGCCCGAACAGCTGGCGGCGTGCCCAGTTGCCCAGATCGTCGAGCCAGCAGTAGATCACCGGCACCACCACCAGCGTCAGCACCGACGAGGTGATGACCCCGCCGATCACCGCCTGGCCCATGGGCGCACGCTGCTCGGAGCCTTCGGAGATCGCCAGTGCCAGCGGCAACATGCCGAAGATCATCGCCAGCGTGGTCATCAGGATCGGCCGCAGCCGCACCTTGGCCGCGCGCAGCAGCGCGTCGTCGCGGCTGAGGCCGGGCACTGGATGGCCCTGCTCGTCGATGGAGGGCTGGCGCGCGCGGATCGCGAAGTCGACCAGCAGGATCGCGTTCTTGGTCACCAGGCCCATCAGCATGATCACGCCGATGATCGAGAACATGTTCAGCGTGCTGCGCCACAGCAGCAGCGCGCCCACCACGCCGATCAGCGTGAGTGGCAGCGAGCTCATCAGCGCCAGCGGCTGCAGGTAGCTGCGGAACTGGCTGGCCAGGATCATGTAGATGAACACCACGCCCAGCGCCAGCGCCGAGACGGCGTAGCCGAAGCTCTCCTGCATGTCCTTGGTGCTGCCGCCGAAGCGGTAGCTGTAGCCGGGTGGCAGCGGCGTGGCATCGAGGATCTTGCGGATGTCGGCCGACACCTCGCCCAGCGCGCGGCCGGCGGTGTTGCCGCTGATCTCGCTCTCGCGGTTCAGGTCGCGCCGGTTGATCTGCGTGGGGCCGGTGCTGGTGCGCACGTCGGCCACCTGCGACAGCCGCACGGTGCGCATCGAGCCGTCGGCGTTGGCGCCCAGCACCAGGCCCAGGCGTGCCAGGTCGGCGGGCTTGTCGCGCGCCTCGGGCGCCAGCCTCACCTTCACATCGTAAGTTTGGTCGTTGGCGGCGCGCCAGTCGCCCACCGTCTGACCGGCCACCAGCGCGCGCAGCGTGTTGGTGACGCTGCCCACCGACAGGCCCAGGTCGCTGGCCGCGTCGCGCTTGACGTCGATGGCCACGGTGGGCTTGGGCGGCTTCATGCTGGTGTCCAGGTCGACCAGGCCGGGCACCTGGGCCAGCTGGCCCATCATGCGGTTGGTCAGGCGCTGCAGCTCGACTAAGTCGGTGCCCTGGATCGACAGCGAGATCGGCTTGTTGCCGCCCACCGCGTCGAGCAGGCCGACATGGGTGACGGTGATGCCGGCCACCTGGTTGAGCCGCTCGCGCAGCGGCACCGACATTTGGTCGGCACTGCGCTGGCGCTGCTGGCGGTCGACCAGCCGCACGAACACACTCACCTGGTTGCGGCCCTGGGCCTGGCCGGTGTTGATGGTGGCGACGGTGTAGCGCACCTCGGGCATCTCGCGCAGGATGGCGTCGACCTGTTGCGCGCGGGTTTCGGTGGTGGCCAGCGACGATCCCACCGGGGTGTTGAAGGTGACGCTGGTCTCCGAGAAATCGGCCTTGGGCACGAACTCGGTGCCCAGCTTGGTCGCCAGCAGCAGCGCGCCCACCAGCGTGGCCACGGCAATCGCCACGGTGGCGGCGTGGTGGCGCAGGCTCCAGCCCAGCGCGGCCACGTAGAGATCACCCAGCCGGTGTGCGCTGCGGTCCACCCAGTGCGTCAGCCGGCCCAGCGTGTGGTCGTAGAAGTTGCGCGGCTGGAACGGCTGGCCCTCGCGGTCGATGGCCGGGTCGTGCCACACCGAGCTGAGCATCGGGTCGAGCGTGAAGCTGACGAACATCGAGATCAGCACCGCGGCCACGATGGTGATACCGAACTCGTGGAAGAACTTGCCGATGATGCCGCCCATGAAACCGATGGGCAGGAACACCGCCACGATCGACAGCGTGGTGGCCAGCACCGCCATGCCGATCTCGTTGGTGCCGGCCAGCGCCGCGTCGTGCGCGCTCTTGCCCATCTGCACATGGCGCACGATGTTCTCGCGCACGACGATGGCGTCGTCGATCAGCAGGCCCACGCACAGGCTCATGGCCATCAGCGTGACCATGTTGATCGAGAAGCCGAAGAAGTCCATGAACAGCAGCGTGCCGATCAGCGCGATCGGCAGCGCCAGCCCGGTGATCACGGTCGAGCGCCAGCTGTTGAGGAACAGGAAGACGATGGCGATGGTCAGCAGCGCGCCTTCGAGCAGCGTGCGCTTGACGTTGGCCACCGACACGCGGATGGGCCGTGAGCCGTCGCGCACCACGTCCATCGCCATCCCGGTGGGCAACTGCGGCTTGAGGGTGTCGACCATGCGCATCAGGCCGTCGACCACCTCGATGGTGTTCTCGCCCTGGCTCTTCTGCACTTCCAGCGCCAGCGTGCGCCGGCCGTTGTAGAGCGCCAGCGTCTCGGCTTCCTCGGGCCCGTCGACCACCTCGGCCACCTGCCCCAGCCGCACCGGTTGGTTGCTGCGGCGCGCGACGATCAGGTTCTTCAGGTCGTCGGGGCGCTGCACGCGGCCCATGATCTGCACCGTGCGCTCGATCTCGCGCCCACGCAGCGCACCGGCGGGCAGGTCCTGGTTCTCGCTGCGCACGGCGGCCATCACCGACTCGACGCCCACGCCGAAGGCCTCCATCGCCTCGGGCTGGAGGTAGACGTTGATCTCGCGCTTGAGGCCGCCCACCAGTGCCACCGAGCCCACGCCGCGCACGTTCTCGAGCCGCTTCTTGATCACCTGGTCGGCGTGGGTGGTCAGTTCCTGCACGCTGCGGCTTTGGTCGGGCGAGGTCAGCGCGATGGTGAAGATCGGGCGCGAGGCCGGGTCGAAGCGTGAGACCCGCGGCTCCTTCACCTCGTCGCGGAAGCCGACCTTGATGATCGCCAGCTTCTCGCGCACGTCGTCCGCCGCGCGGCGGTTGTCGACGTCGAGGTTGAACTGCACGATCACCACCGACGTGCCCTCGTAGCTGCGCGAATACAGCTGGTTGATGCCGGCGATGGTGTTGACCGCCTCCTCGACCTTGCGCGTGACCTCGCTCTCCACCACCTCGGGCGCGGCGCCGGGATAGTCGGTCTGCACCACGACGATGGGAAATTCGATGTCGGGGAACTGGTCGACCTTGAGCCGCTGGTACGAAAACAGGCCCAGCACCACCAGGGCCAGCATGACCATCACGGCCATTACCGGGTTGGCGATCGAGACACGGGTGAACCACATGGCGGCGGCTCCGGATGGTCAGCGCGTGGCGCTGGCCGACTTGCTGGCTGCCGGGCTGGCTGACATGTTGGCGGATGCCGCCGGCGCCTTTACTGCGGCGGCACCCGCCGGCGGCAGCTTCAGCCGCACGCCGTCGGGCACCAGGCCGGCGCTGGCGGCCAGCACGCGGTCGCCCGCGGTCAGGCCCGACAACACCTCGACCCAGTCTTCACGCGCGGCGCCGGCATCGGCCGGCACGCCGCGCTGGCCCAGCGTCAGCGGCCGGCGCTCGGCGCGGCCGGCATTGATGCGGATGGCATAGGGCTGGGCCTGGTCGTTGCGCACCGCCGACAGCGGCAATGCCAGCACGCTGCGCCGATCCAGCTCGATGCTGCCGCGGGCAAACAGGCCGCTGCGCAGGGCCGGATGCGCCGCCACCGCCAGGTAGGCGGTGACGGTGCGCGCGCCGGCGCTGGCGCTGGGGTTGATGCGCACCACGGTGGCGGCCACGGTGTCGGTGCTGCCGTCCAGCACCAGGCGGGCCTGGGCGCCGATGCGCAGCGCCGGCACGTCCTGCGGCGCGACGGCGGCTTCCAGTTCCAGCCGCGACAGGTCGACGATCTCCAGGATGCGGGCGTCCAGCGGCACACGCTCGCCCGGCTGGGCCAGGCGCTGCGCCACCAGGCCGGCGATCGGCGCGGTGAGCGTGGCATCGGCGCGTGACTTGCGAGCCAGTTCCACCGCGGCCAGCGCGGCCTGCAGGTTGGCCTGGGCGCCGGCCTCGCCGGAGGCCGAGGTCTGCAGCGCGGTGGGCGAGATGAAACCCTGCGCCACCAGCGCCTGGTTGTTGGCCAGCTGGCGCTGGGCGATCTCGAACTGCGCGCGCGCCGCCGCCGCCTGCTGCTCGGCCTGGCGCAATCGCCAGTCGAACTCGGTGGTGTCGAGCTGGCCCAGCACCTGGCCGGCGCGCACGGTGTCGCCTTCACGCACGGTCAGCGTCTTGATCTCAGCCGCCACGCGGGCCTTGACGAAGGCGCTGTTGACCGCCTTCAGGCTGCCTGAGACGTCCAGCACGCGGCTGAGCACCAGCTGGCGCGCCTGCTGCAGGTCTTGCGCGGCGAGTTCGAGCACCGGCGGCGGCGCGCTGGCGGCCGTGGCGGCGGCCTTGGCGGCTTGATCCGCGCTGCGCGACTTCATCCACCGGACACCGCCCAGCACGACGGCCAGCACCACCAGGGTCAGCAACAACCAACGGAGCCAGGGTTTCTTGAACATCAGCGGGGCAGTGTCGAGGGAGGAACGGGGGCCGGTGGGGTCTGCGGACCGGCGCCATCGGCCGTCGGCCGCACGCTGAGGCCGTCGAGCACCAGGTGCACATGCTGGGCGATGAAGGCGCGGCCATCGAGGTGCCAATCCACCGCGCAGGCACCCAGCGAGTGGCGGTGCAGGCAGATCATGACCAGCGGCAGCACCAGCGAGTGCACCGCATGGTCGACGTCCACTGCACGGAATTCACCCTGGGCGATGCCCTGGCGCACCACGCCGCCCAACAGCTCGTGCGCACGCTCGACCACCTCGCGGTGGTAGAAGCCGGCGATCTCGGGGAAGTTGCGCACCTCGGTGATCACCAGCTTGAAGACGCCGGCGGCCGGGCTGTCGTAGAGCTGGCCCCACCAGTCGATCAGGATGCCGCGCAGCAGGTCGCTGGACGAGCCGGAGAAGTTGGCCGCCTGCGCCGCGCCCTCGGCGATGCGCGACGACAGGTAGTGCGCGATCACCGCCTTCAGCAGCTCTTCCTTGCTGGGGTAGTAGAGGTACAGCGTGCCCTTGGACACGCCGGCGCGCACGGCCACTTCTTCGGCGCGCGTGGCGGCAAAACCCTTCTCGACGAAGAGTTCGAGCGCGGCGTCGAGCAACTCCTGCGGGCGCGCCTCCTTGCGGCGGCGGCGATGGACGGGATCGATGGGATTCATTTAATGACTGACTGGTCAGTAATGTAGCCGGGTCGTCGAGCCAGGGTCAAGGTCACGGGTTTGTCAAATCGCAATGCCTAGAATTTGGGGCCAACCCGCTTCGAATGACCCCCATGCACCGTCGCCACCTGCTGCTGGCCCTGGCCAGCCCCATCCTCGTCACCGGATTGATGGGGCTGCCGGGCTGTGCCGGACTGGGCAACCCGTCGGTCATCACGCTGGGCGAGGCCGAGCTGGCGGCGCTGGTGGCGCGTGCCTTTCCGCTGAACCGCCGGGTGCTGGAGGTGCTGGACCTGCAACTCAGCGCACCGCGCCTGCGTCTGCAGCCCGACTTCAACCGCGTGTCGGTGGCCCTGACGCTGCGGGCGCATGAACGGCTGCGTGGCGGCAACGGCCGCGGCAGGCTGGTGTTCGACAGCGCGCTGCGCTACGAGCCGCAGGATGCCTCGGTGCGCCTGACGCAGGTGCGGGTGCAGCAGGTCGACTTCATGCCCGGCAGCAGCGCCGGCCCCGCCAGCGCCGCGCTGGACGTGTTGACCGCCCAGCCCGGCCCCGCCTATCGCATTGGCCGCGCACTGGCCGAACTGGCGCTGGAAGATCTGGCGATCTACCGGCTCAGCGCCGATCGGCAGGCCAGCCTGCGCCAACGGGGCCTGCAGCCCGGCGCGGTGATGGTGACGGCCCGCGGGGTGGAGATCACGCTGGCCAGCGTGGCCGGCTGAGGCACCCGGCGCCACGCCGGCGCGGCCACCTCGCGCCGTCACCCCACACGGCTATCATCCGCAGCTTTTGCCCCGGGGAGCGTGCGTGGATACGGTGCTGTTGCTGAAGGCGGCCATCATGGGCGTGGTCGAGGGGCTCACCGAGTTCCTGCCGATCTCGTCCACCGGGCACCTGATCCTGGCCGGCTCGCTGCTGGGCATGAACGATGACAAGGCCAAGGTCTTCGACATCGCGATCCAGACCGGCGCCATCGGTGCGGTGATCATCGTCTACTGGCAGCGCCTGCGCGACACGCTGGTGCAACTGCCCAGCCAGCCGCAGGCGCGGCGCTTTGCGCTGAACGTGCTGATCGGCTTCCTGCCGGCGGTGGTGCTGGGCCTGCTGTTCGGCAAGGCCATCAAGGCCCATCTGTTCACGCCCGGCGTGGTGGCCACCACCTTCATCCTGGGCGGCTTCGTCATCCTGTGGGCCGAGCGGCGGCAGGCCGTGGCGGTGCGCATCCGCTCGGTCGACGAGATGGGCCCGCTGGATGCGCTGAAGGTGGGCCTGGTGCAGTGCCTGGCGATGATCCCCGGCACCAGCCGCTCGGGCGCCACCATCATCGGCGGCATGCTGCTGGGGCTGTCGCGCAAGGCGGCCACCGACTTCAGCTTCTTCCTGGCCATTCCCACGCTGGTGGGCGCCGGCGCCTACAGCCTGGTCAAGGAGCGGGCGCTGCTCAGCATGGCCGACCTGCCGATGTTCGCGGTCGGCCTGGTGATGTCGTTCATCAGCGCCTATGCCTGCGTGCGCTGGCTGCTGCGCTACATCGCCAGCCACAGCTTCGTGCCGTTTGCCTGGTACCGCATCGCCTTCGGCATCGTGGTGCTGGCCACCGCCTGGAGCGGCGTGGTCGACTG
>MESD01000028.1 GCA_001770815.1 Burkholderiales bacterium RIFCSPHIGHO2_12_FULL_69_20 | reverse complement strand
CCGGGCCGAGTTGGCCCAACTGCCCGCCCGAAAGGAAGCACCATGAAGACCGTCATCACCATCGTCGCCCTCGCCGTTGTCAGCACCTTGACGCTGGCGCAGGAGGCCACCCGGTTCAACGACAGCTTCAAGTCCACCAAGTCCCGCGCCGAGGTGAGCGCCGAGGTCACCGCGGCGCTGGCGCGGGGTGATCAGCTGAACTGGGGCGAGGCCTACACGGCCATCCAGCCAGTGGCCAGTTCGCGGCGCGTGCGCGCCGAGGTGCGCGCCGAGGTGCTGGCCGCCCTTGCCAACGGCGAGCAGGTGCACTGGGGCGAAGCCCGCGTGTGGCCCTCGGTGCAGGCCCACCGCCGCGCTGCCGGCCTGCAGATCGGCGCCCTGTCGCATTGAGCGCGCCCGTCGGATCAGGCGCTGGTTTCAATGCCAGCGCCGCCGCAGGACCGAGCCGTGTGCGGTATAAGCGCGCCCATCGGTCAACACATCCACCGCAAAAGGAGCAGACATGGCCAGACTGGCGGACCTTCCGGAATGGGAGCGAGAACATCTGCTGCATCTGCGTGACCAGGCCCCCCGGCTCGAGGGCCGGCCCTGGGTGGGCGGCCCCGCGCTGAGCCAGCGCCGGGTCGCCTTGATCAGCACGGCCGGTTTGCACCGGCGCGACGACCGCCCCTTCGGCGGCGGCGCCACCGCCACCGAGTACCGCGTGATCCCGGCGGACACGCCCAGCGCCAGCCTGGTGATGGGCCACATCTCGGTGAACTTCGACCGGTCGGGCTTTCGGCAAGACCCCAACCTGGTGTTTCCGCTCGACCGGCTGAACGAACTGGCCGCCGACGGCAGCATCGGGTCGGTGGCCGACTACCACTATTCATTCATGGGCGCGCCGTTTCCGCCGACCCAGTTCGAGCCCAAGGCCCGGGAGCTGGCCGGCCTGCTGGCACGCGACCAGGTGGACGCAGCGATCCTGATTCCGGTCTGACCGAATTGCACCTGCGCCGTGAGCGCGGTCGGTCACTACCTGGAAGAAGGCGGCATCGCCACCGCCAGCATCAGCCTGGTGCGCGAGCATTCCGAGGTCATGCAACCACCCCGTGCGCTGTGGGTGCCCTTCATGCTGGGTCGCCCGCTGGGCGCGCCCAACGATGCGGCGTTTCAACGCCAGGTGTTGCGGGCCCTGCTGGCACTGTTCGAGGCCGAGCAGGGCCCGGTCCTGCGCGACTTTGCACTGGACGCACCAACGGCTGACACCGCCGCCGATGACGGGCACGGGGACGCATGCCCGGTGAACTTTGCGCGCCCCCGCCAGACGGCCGTGCCCGGCGTTGCCTTGGCGGCAGCGCTGGCCGACGAGATCGACGAGCTGCGTCCCTGGCACGATCTGACCGTGCGCCGCCGAGGCGGCTCCAGCGTCGGGCTCAGCGGGCTCACGCCCGAGCAGGCCGGTGCGTTCCTGTGTGGATTTGCGGCAAACCAGCCGCCTGACAACTTTCGACCCGAGCAAGCCCTGGGGCAGTCGCTGAAACAGGTTTGCGACGATCTGCGCGCCTATTACGAAGAGGCCGCGGCGGCCCAGCCCGGGGGCCTGGGGCCGGCGCAGATGCAAGACTGGTTCTATCTGCAGACGGTGGCCGGGCAAGTCCTGGTGGCTGCGCGCAGCCTGGGTCTGGCGCACGCGGACAAGTCCGTTCGCGCAATGGCCGAGCGGGTGCTGATCCCACGCGCCATCCTGAATCGCAAGCCAAGCCCGCAAGCGTGAAGCCGCCTTGGTCACCTGGCGCCCACCGCAAGCCCTTGGCTGGCGCCGGTGCAGGGGCGCCGAGGGTTTGCTCAGGGGGCGATGACGTCCACATGCGCTGTTTCGACAGCCGCGATGAGGTCCTCGATCTGCGCCATGTGCTTGCCTCCGGGGCGCTGCCGCCAGCGTTTGCGCCCGTGCGCATCGACGACGAGCTGTACTGGGACGGTGGCATCTGCTCCAACACGCCCGTCGAAGCGGTGTTCGACGACAACCCGCGCCGCAGCGCGCTCGTATTTGCGGTGCAGCTGTGGCAACCGAAAGGTGCGGCGCCGCGCAGCATGTGGCAGGACAGCGGCCGGCAGAAGGACATCCAGTTCGCCAGCCGGGTGGACAGCCATGTGCGACGCCAGGCGCAGATCCATCAGCTGCGCCACATCGTGCGCGAACTCACGCGTGAACTGCCCGCCGCCGCGCTGGCACGGCCCGAGTTGCGCGAGATGGCCAGCTACGGCAGCGGCACCGTGATGCACCTGATGCGCCTGGTGGCCCCGCGGCTGCCGGACGAGGACCACACCAAGGACATGGACTTCAACACCGCACGCATCCAGACCCGTTGGCAGGCGGGCTTGCAGGTTGCCCGTCAGGCGATCGCCGAGCAGCCCTGGCGGGCAGCCGCGGGGCCGATGGAGGGTCTGGTGGTGCACGATCTGGGCTCACGCGGGCAGGACCGGCGCTGAACTGCGACCGGCACAGGCTGCGCACCGTGATGCCGAGATGCCGTCGTGCCGTGGCGACGTGGCATGGCGATTGGCCTTCACAACGTACAAGCGTGGTCCAGGCTCGGGGCCCCGAACCACTGGCACCTCAGGTCTTGCGCCGCCGGATCGCCGCGCTGCGGTGCTCGCGGGTCAACGCGCTTGCTGCCATCAAGCCATCGATATCGGCTGCCAGGCCTTGCGGTGATTGCAGGCCAGCGATCAAGGGGCAAGTCACGTCGCCGGGGGGTGCGCAGCATCGCTGCACCAGCGCTGCCAGCACCGCCTCGATCCGCCGCAGGTCGTCGAGTTTTCGCCGCACATCGACCAACTTGATCTCGGCAAGCGCGCGGGCGTCATCGCAGTGGGCCCCGTCATCGAGGCGCAGCAATTCAGCGACCTCGTCCAGGCTGAATCCCAATTGCTGCGCGCGCTTGACAAAGTTCAGACGTGCGATGTCAGCCGCGCCGTAGCGGCGGATGCTGCCGTAGGCGCGCGCAGGCTCGCTCAGCAGTCCGCGCCGCTGGTAGTAGCGAATGGTCTCGACGCCCACACCCGCCAACTGCGCCAGGACGCCGATCGTCAGCGCGCTCGAGGCTTCATTGGTGCGGCTTTGATGCATGTCGTTTGACTCCGTACTTGGGTACGGACATAGGCTAACCCATCTGATGCACTCACAGGCAAATCCCATGATGAATGACGCCTCATCCTCGTCCAGGCCCGCACTCCTCGCCGGTGGCTTGGCCGCGCTGCTGGCATCGACCTGTTGCCTGGGGCCACTGGTGTTGGTGACGCTCGGCATCAGCGGTGCCTGGATCGGCAATCTGGCGATCCTGGAGCCCTATCGCCCCCTGTTCATCGGCGTCGCGCTGGTGGCCATGTTCTTCGCCTGGCGCCGCATCTTCAGACCGGCGCAAGACTGCAAGCCGGGGGAGGTGTGCGCGATCCCGCAGGTGCGCACGACCTACAAGACCGTCTTCTGGCTCATTGCCGCGCTGGTGCTCGTCGCGGTCGGATTTCCCTACGTCCTTCCGTTGTTCTACTGATCAGGATCTCATCATGAAGAAACTGCTTGCAGCCCTCGCCTTCGCCGCCATCGCAGCCCCCGTCTGGGCTGCCACTCAGACCGTCACGCTCGGCGTGCCGGGCATGACCTGCGCAGCTTGCCCGTTCACCGTCAAGGCGGCGATCGCCAGGGTCGCCGGCGTTGACAAGGTCAACGTGAACTTCGACAAGCGCGAAGCCGTCGTGACCTTCGACGATGCCAAGGCCAGCGTGCAGAAGCTGATGCAGGCGACCGAGAACGCCGGCTACCCGTCCAGCGTCAAGCGCTGAGCATGTCGACCGACCGCGAGCGACGAACCATGACAACCTTGAACGCCATCGGCAACAAGGCGGGCGGGTTGCACGTCGTTGTCATCGGCAGCGGCGGCGGCGCGATGGCGGCGGCGCTGAAGGGCACCGAGCAAGGCGCGCGTATCACCCTCATCGAACGCGGCACGATCGGCGGCACCTGCGTCAACGTCGGCTGCGTGCCCTCCAAGATCTTGATCCGCGCCGCCCAGATTGCGCATCTGCGGCGGGTCAGTCCCTTCGATGCCGGCGTGTCCACGTCGCGGCCAGCCATCCACCGCAGCAAGTTGCTGGCACAGCAACAAGCGCGCGTTGATGAACTGCGGCAGGCCAAGTACGAGAACATCCTGCAAAGCACCCCGGCCATCAGCGTGCTGCACGGAGAGGCGCGATTCAAGAGCGCCAGCAGCCTCGTCGTGCGCCTGATCGATGGCAACGAACACGCGCTGACGTTCGACCGCTGCCTGATCGCCACTGGCGCCAGCGCGGCCGTACCGCCGATTCCCGGCTTGATGGACACCCCCTTCTGGACCTCGACCGAAGCGTTGGCAAGCGAGACCATCCCGCCGCGGCTGGCGGTCATCGGCTCGTCGGTGGTCGCGCTGGAACTGGCGCAGGCCTTCGCCCGCCTTGGCAGCCAGGTGACCGTGCTGGCGCGCAGAAGCTTGTTCTTCCGCGACGACCCCGCCATCGGCGAGGCGATCTCGGCGGCGTTCCGCGCCGAAGGCATCGACGTGCTTGAGCACACCTCTGCCAGCCAGGTGAGCCACGCGAACGGCGAGTTCGTGATCGCCACGCCAGGCGGAGAAGTCCGCGCCGAACGGCTGCTGGTCGCCACAGGTCGTGCGCCAAACACGGACCAGCTTGGGCTCGATGTCGCGGGCGTCGAGGTCAACCAGCAGGGCGCCATCGTGGTCGACCCGGGCATGCGCACTTCGAGCGCGAACATCTTTGCCGCGGGTGATTGCACCGACCAGCCACAGTTTGTCTATGTCGCGGCGGCCGCCGGCACGCGCGCGGCGATCAACATGACCGGCGGTGATGCCAAGCTCGATTTGCGCGTCCTGCCGGCGGTCGTCTTCACCGACCCGCAGGTGGCCACGGTGGGCCTGAGCGAGGCCGAGGCTCACCGGCAGGGCATCCGGACCGACAGCCGCACGCTGAGCCTGGACAACGTGCCGCGCGCGCTGGTCAACTTCGACACGCGTGGCTTCATCAAACTGGTGGCCGACGCCGGCAGCGGCCGGTTGCTGGGCGTGCAGGCCGTGACCCCGGAAGCGGGTGAACTGATCCAGACCGCGGCACTGGCCATCCACCACCGGATGACCGTGCACGACCTGGCGGACCAGTTGTTCCCGTACCTGACGATGGTTGAGGGCCTGAAGCTGGCGGCCCAGACCTTCACGAAGGACGTGACGCAGTTGTCCTGCTGCGCCGGGTAGGCCCGGCACTGATCTGCAACCGGTCATGGCCAACGGTTGGCGACAACGGCCTGTCGCCATCGACGCACCCGAAGCCGGGCTGGCCGGTCCGGGCAATGGCAAGACGCGCAGTCATGCATGGGCGACGGGCGGTATCGGCCGTCGGTGCCGGCGGTCCTAGCATGCTTCGAGCGGTCGGCGCTTGCCGGCCGCCCAACAGCCACCAGGCACCCGCCACCCCGCACCCGAAGGAACGCCATCCATGTCCGCCACACCCATCCTGCACAACCTGCACCCCGTCGACCTTGCCTCGGCCAATGACGTCCAGAAGGCGCTGCTGGACCAGGCCGTCAAGGCGGTCGGGTTCATCCCCAACATGTACGCCAACATGGTCAACGCGCCGGCCGTGTTGAGCACCTACCTGCACGGCTACGCGCTGTTCCGCTCGGAATCGGGCCTGAAGCCGGCCGAGCAGGAGGTGGTGTTCCTGGCCGTCAGCCAGGTCAACGGCTGCACCTATTGCACGGCGGCTCACAGCATGATCGCGGACAAGAAGTCGGGCGTGCCCGCCGAGGTGCTGAAGGCCATTCGCGCCGGACAGCCGATTGCCGATGCCAGGCTGGCTGCGCTGTATGCGCTGACGGCCGAGATGGTCAAGACCCAGGGGCGCCCCGACGCCGCCGCCGTGCAAGCCTTCCTGGGCGCCGGCTTCCAGGAAAAGGACGTTCTCTACATCGTCCTGGCCATCGCCGTGAAGACCCTCAGCAACTACAGCAACCATGCTTTCGCGACGCCGGTCGACGCCGCCTTCTCGGCCTACAAGGTCGACTGAACCTGGCGCATCACCGGCCTTCGGATTGATCCGGCCATGGCGCCGGACGGCGTGCCCGACGACTTCGTGACGGTCAAGGGCTGTACCGGGGCCAACCCGGGTCGGCGATGCACAGGGCCGGGAGGACGAACACCAGGTCGCCGCCTGGAACCCTGACCCGCTGCCCCTGGCGGCCGATCCGGCGCGCGCCGCATAGCCGGCGCACGCGGTGGGCACCCCGAGCATGATCCGATCGGACCGTGGCCGGCATCGCTCGATGCCGCATGCCCTGTCACCGTTGCACGCGACCATCCTGCACTGAGCCGTGCGCTTCGCAGCGCGGCCGCACCGGGCCGGTGTGTCCATCGGCGTTCAGGAGGTTTCCGTGCATCTGCATTCTTGGGCGATCCTCGCCACCGCCGCGCTTGCCGCCGCCGCACCGGCTGCCGCCGACACCACGGCGGTGCGCTTCGCGACCTTCAATGCGTCGCTCAACCGCGATGCCGCCGGGCAACTGCTGGCCGATCTGGCCAACCCGGCCGGCGCCAGCCTGGCCGATCCGACGGGCCGTCGCATCCTGCAGGCCCACAACGTGGCCGAGATCCTGCAACGCGTCGATGCCGACGTGCTGCTGGTCAACGAGTTCGACTTCGACCTGGCCGGCACCGCCGGCGCCAGCAGCCTGGCCATGCCGCTGGGCTATGCCAGCCAGGCTGCCCAGCGCTTTCAGGACAACTTCCTCTCGGCCGCGCACGGCAACGCGGTGCGCGGCAGCACGGCGGCGCTGCAGTACGCCTACCGGTACACGCCCAACACCAACACCGGCCTGGCCTCGGGTTACGACCTGAACAACAACGGCGTGGTGGCCGGCGGCGACGACGCCTGGGGCTTCGGCAACTATGCGGGCCAATACGGCATGACGATCTACTCGAAGTACGAGATCGTCGGCGTGCGCAGCTTCCAGACCTTCAAGTGGAAGGACATGCCCGGCAACCTGCTGACCAACGACCCGGTGGCCGGTGGCAACAACCTGTACAACTTCTACTCGGCCGACGAGACGGCCAACCTGCGCCTGTCGTCGAAGAACCATGTCGATGTGACCGTGCGCATCAACGGCCAGGACGTGCACTTCCTGACCGCGCACCCGACCCCACCCACCTTCGACGGCGCCGAAGACCGCAACGGCAAGCGCAACCACGACGAGATCCGCTTCTGGGCCGACTACGTGAGCGGCGCCGACTACCTCTACGACGACCAGGGCGGCACCGGCGGCCTGGCGGCCGGCGCGAAGTTCGTGATTGCCGGCGACTACAACGCCGACCCGCTGGACGGCGACAGCTTCAAGGGCATCGTCGGTGGCCAGGCCTACAACGCCATCGGCCAGTTGCTGAACCACCCGCTGGTCAACACCGGGGTCACGCCCTCGTCGGCCGGTGGCACGGCCGCCGCCGGCTACCCCAGCAACAACGGCAGCGCCAACGCCAGCCACCTGGGCGATCCGTCGCAGGACACCGCCGACTTCAGCGACTCGGCCCCCGGCAACCTGCGGGTCGATTACGTGCTGCCGTCGGCCAACCTGGCCATCCACGGCGCCGGCGTCTTCTGGCCGGTCGATCCCGACACCGGCGTGGCCAACAACACCGGCGACTTGTTCGACCTGGTCGGCACCTTCCGCAACCCCAGCCTGTACGCCAACCTGGCCAGTTCGGACCACAAGGCGGTGTGGGTGGACGTGAGCATCCCGGCCGTGCCCGAGCCCGGCAACTGGGCGCTGATGGTCGGCGGCCTGGCGCTGCTGGGTGTCGCCGCACGCGGTCGCGCCAGTGGCCTACCAGGTCACTGAGCCGTCGCCCCCCCTTCAGCCACTGCCCCCCCGAATCCCCACCACATTGAACGGAAACCCGACCATGAAACCCAGCGCCATCATCACCGCCCTGTTCGTCGGCCTGGCCGCGCAGGCCCCACAAGCCGTGCAGGCCGCCGAAGTCGAAGCCCACCAGAACGCCACCGTGCAACCCGGCGGCGTGCGCACCGGCAGCAGCGGCCTGGCCTTCTTCAACATCGAGGGCAGCGACAACGGCAGCTTTGCGTCCTATGGCGTCGCGCGCTTCGACCTGGCCGGCCTGAAGGCCGGCTTCGACAGCCAGTACGGCGCCGGGGGCTGGCAGGTCGACAGCGTGTCGCTGCTACTCACGCAGTCGAACGCCGGCTTCACCACCGACGGCAACGTGGTGGTGGCGTTCAGCACGGACGACACAGTCAGCCTGGTGGCGCCCAGCCCGCTGACCTACCCGCTCGCCGATCCGGCGGCGCAGATGGTGACGGGCTACACCTTCACCGAGACCGCCACCGGCGCGGTCGAGACACACGCCCTCTACACGCGCGGCGGCAACAACGCTGCGGGCGGTGTGGCGCTGGCCGGCGACATCGCCACCGACGCCCTGGTGACGCTGGCGCTGTACGAAGGCAACCCCGGCGTGGCCGCCACCTACGCCGGCTTCAACAACAGCACGTGGGCTGGCCCGACGCTGTCGATCAGCGTCAGCGCCGTGCCCGAGCCGCAAACCGTCGTGCTGATGCTCGCCGGCCTCGCCGCGGCCGGCCTGCTGGCCCGCCGCCGGGCCTGAAGCACGCACTGCCTGCCCGTTATTTTTTCAAACTGCCGATTTCAGGAACTCACCCCATGCGCAAGACCTTGGCCGCCCTGGCCGTCACTTCCCTCTTGTCGCTGCTGGCTGCAGCGCCCGCCCAGGCCGCGTCCTGCAGCCCCGGCAGCGTGGACGGCACCGTCTTGCTGGGCAGCCTGGCCACGGCAGTGCCCAACCGCTGCGGCGCCGATGGCGTGTCGGTGGACGACCGCATCGCCGATGAGTCACCCTGGGGCAACCAGGCGGCCTTCCTGTCGCACATCACCAGCGTGACGATGGCGATGCAGCGCAGCGGCCAGCTCAAGCCCATCGAACGCGCCCGCCTGCTGCTGGCCGCGCGCCAGTCGGCCATCGGCACCACGCTGAAGGTCAAGCTGATCACCTTCAACGACTTCCACGGCACCCTCAAGGCCGGTGAAGGCTCCAGCAGCAACCCGGGCGTGGCACGCTTGTCCACCAGAATCCAGGCGCTGAAGGCGGCCAATGCGATGCATGCCGTGGTCTCGGCCGGCGACATGATCGGCGCCAGTCCGCTGACATCGGCGTTGTTCAAGGACGAGCCCACCATCGAGGCGATGAACCGCATCGGCATCGACTTCAACGCGGTGGGCAACCACGAGTTCGATGAAGGCAAGGCCGAGCTGCTGCGCATGCAGCGTGGCGGCAATCACCCCAGCGATCCGTACTCGGGCCTGGGCCTGCCGCAGGACCAGCGCAACGGCCACTTCGCTGGTGCCCGCTTCGACTTCCTGGCCGCCAACGTGACCGAGGCCAGCACCGGCAAGACGCTGCTGCCGGCCTATGGCGTGAAGGACTTTCTGGGCAACAAGGTCGCCTTCATCGGCATGACGCTCGAAGGCACGCCCACCATCGTGTCGCCGTCGGGCGTGGCCGGGTTGCAGTTTGCCGACGAGGCCGACACCGTCAACGCGCTCATCCCGCAGTTGCGCGCGTTAGGCATCAAGAGCGTGGTGGTGCTGATCCACGAAGGCGGCTTCGGCAGCGGCTCGCTGGCCAGCTGCAGTGGCGTGTCGGGCCCGATCGTCGACATCGTCGCCCGCCTCGACGCCGAGGTCGACCTGGTCGTCACCGGCCACACCCACCAGGCCTACAACTGCCTGCTGAACAACCGTGACGGCAAGCCGGTGCGGGTGACCTCGTCGGGCCAGTACGCCCGCAACCTGGGCGACATCGACCTGACCATCGACACCCGCAGCAAGGATGTCAGCGCCGTGGCGGCCACCATCCTGACCACCGGCACCGGCGCCACCACCGCCGAAGACCCGGCGCTGACCGATCTGGTGGCGCACTACGACAGCCTGGCCGCCGTGCCCAAGGCCCGCGTGATCGGCACCATCACGCAGGCCATCAGCCGCAACAACAACGCCGCCGGCGAGTCGGCGCTGGGCGACGTGATCGCCGATGCGCAGCTGGCCGCCACCCGCGACGCCGGCACCGGCCAGGCGGTGGTGGCCTTCATGAACCCGGGTGGCATCCGCGCCGATCTGCCGTTCAATGCAGGCGGCCTGGTGACCTATGGCGACGCCTTCACCGTGCAGCCCTTCGGCAACTCGCTGGTGACGATGACCTTGACCGGCGCGCAGATCAAGACGCTGCTGGAAACCCAGTTCAGCGGCTGCAACGGCCAGGGCGGCTTCAACCGCATCCTGCAGGTGTCGGCCGGCTTTCAGTACGCCTACAGCGCGGCCGGGGCCTGCAACAGCCGCGTGGTGGCGATGACCCTGAACGGCGCCGCGGTCGACCCGGCTGCCGCCTACCGCGTCACCGTCAACAGCTTCCTGGCCGACGGTGGTGATGCCTTCGGCGTGCTGGTGCAAGGCAGCCAGCGCCTGGGCGGCGCGGTCGACCTCGACGCCTTCGAGGCCTACCTGCTGGCCACCCCCGGCGGCGTGGCCCCGGGCCCGCAGAACCGCATCGTCAAGCAGTGACTCCGAACTGAAACCAGGACCGACCATGACCATGAACTTCTCCAAGACCCTGCTCGCCACCTTGCTGGCCACCTTGGGCGCCACCGCGGCCCAGGCCGCCACGTTGTCGCTGGTGTCCGGCAGCGTGAACGGCTCGCTGGCCGTGCTGGCCGGCGTCAATGACCAGGCCGTCGCCGTCGACGCCGGCATCGACGACCTGTCGGGCAGCGGCTACTTGCTGGGCGCAGGCGGCAACGACGTCAGCCAGACCTTGACACCCGCTGGCACGCTGACCCACCTGTGGAGCGCCAGCGCCTCGCTGGACACCACGCTGAACCCGGCCTCGGCGGCCTTCCAGGCCGGCTCGATCAGCGTGCTGGGCGTCGATGCAGCCGGCCGCTTCGACGGCAGCGACGACAGCACCACGGTGCTGCTGGAGGCCGAACTGGCCATCCTGTCCACCGGCGAGGCCGAGGGCAGCGCGGTGCAGGTGGACGTGAGCGGCGTGGCCGATGCGCTGTTTGCCAGCACCGGCCCCGACGTGCAGGCGCTGACCACCTTCGACCTGGTGGTGCGCGGCGCCGACAGCCGGATCCTGGGCAGCTGGCAGGGCCTGCCGGCTGGCGGCAGCGGCAGCTTCTCGTTGCGCTTCCAGAGCCAGATCGGCCAGGTGCTGTCGTTCAGCCTCAGCCACTACAGCAGCCTGATGGCCGACGGCCTGGCGCTGGGCGCTGGCGCCAGCCACACGCTGGAGGCATCGGCCCTGCTCGACGGCCAGATCAGCGTGAGCGCGGTACCCGAGCCCGAGACCTATGCACTGTTCCTGGCCGGCCTGGCCGCCATCGGCCTGCTGCAGCGGCGCAGCCGCAGCGCCCACTGACGCTTGCAAACGCCCACCCCCACGCCCCCCCTTGGAGCCCGTTCCATGACCACCCCCTCGATCCTTCGTCGCGCGCTTCTGGGCGCGCTGACCGCCGGCCTGCTGGCCGCCTCCACCGCCGCGCTGGCCGCCGGCCCCTACCTGCGACCGGGCGTGTCGTTCGCCCTGCTCGGCGACACGCCCTACGGCAGCACCGAAGAAGTGCTGTTCGACCGCGTCATCGACGACATCAACGCCTCGCGCAACGTGCGCCTGGTGGTGCACTCGGGCGACGTCAAGGCCGGCAGCGAGCGCTGCGACGACGCGCTGTTCATCAAGCGCTTCAACCAGTACCAGAAGCTGGCCGATGCGTTCATCCTGACGCCCGGCGACAACGACTGGACCGATTGCCACCGCGCCAACAACGGCGCCTACCTGCCCACCGAGCGGCTGGCGCGCTTTCGCGAGATCTTCTACCCGGTGCCCGGGGTCAGCGGTGGCAAGCGTCCGGCCGCGCTGCGCAGCCAGGCCACGATGGCAGGCCACCAGACCTTCGTGGAGAACACCATGTGGTCGTTCGCCGGTGTCACCATGGCCACCGTGCACGTGGTGGGCAGCAACAACAACCTGGCGCCCTGGAGCGGCATCGACGCCACCGACAGCTATGCCACGCCGCGCGCCGACCGCATCGCCGAAGCCCAGGCGCGCGAGGCCGCTGCCCTGGCCTGGGTGGACGCCACCTTCGACCAGGCCATCGCCCGCAACAGCGCCGGCGTGGTGGTGTCGATCCAGGCCAATCCCAACTTCGAGCTGGCCAGCAGCCACGTCGAGCGCCAGGGCTTCAACGCCTTCCTCGGCAAGCTGGCCGATCGCAGCAAGGCCTTCGGCAAGCCGGTGCTGCTGACGCATGGCGACTCGCACTACTTCCGCATGGACAAGCCGATGGTGCTGCCCAAGCTGCCGTCGGGCTCGGCGGCGCTGGAGAACTTCACCCGGCTGGAGAACTTCGGCTCGCCCAGCGTGCATTGGGTGGAGGTGTTCGTCGATGCGCGCGACCCCAACGTGTTCAGCGTGGTGCCGCACACCGTGCCGGGCAACGTCTACCCGCGCTGACCCCGACGCCCGGCCATGGCGCCGGGCGGGTCCGGCCGTCATCGGCCTGCAACATCTCACGCTCAGACTGGGCGGCTTTGAGGAGCGGGCGATGACGCGTCATGCAAACGTCAGCCGGGCGGGCGCCTGGGACGATGCTGCCTGCCTGGCGCTGATCGACACGCTCTGGGCCCTGCGCCAGTCCCTGCTCGACCAGCAGGCCCGCTTGGCGCCGCGCCTGCGGGCAGTTGATCCGGCGCACCAGGCCAGCGCGATCAATCTGGTGCACTACCTGGCATTGCGCCGCATCGACCTGCGCCAGTTGCAGGACGGGCTGGCCCGCATGGGCGTGTCGTCGCTGGGCCGGGCCGAGACCCACGTGCTGGCCAACGTCGACAAGGTGCTGGGGGTGCTGCACCGCATCGCCGGGCAACGCTGGACGGCCCTGTCGCCCGACGAACCCACCGGCTTCCACCGCGGCCCGGCGCTGCTGGCGCGCAATGCCGACGCGCTGTTCGGCCCGCCGCCGGCCCAGCGCGGCGTGCGCATCATGGTCACCCTGCCCAGCGCGGCGGCCACCGACGAGGGCTTGGTCGCCAGCCTCGTCGACACCGGCATGGACATCGCGCGCATCAACTGCGCCCACGACGGCGCCGACGACTGGGTGGCCATGGCCGACAACGTGCGCCGCGCCGCCGTCCATGCAGGGCGACCGGTACAGGTGCTGATGGACCTGGCCGGCCCCAAGCTGCGCACCGGCCCGCTGCACAGCGCGCCGGCGGTGATCAAGTTCAAGCCCAAGCGTGATGCGCTGGGCCGGGTGACGATGCCGGTCTGCCTGGGCCTGCGTGCGGCGGGTTCATCGGCATCCATCGCTGGCGCCGGCGTGTGCCTGGGCGTCGATGCCCGCTGGCTGCAGACGCTGGGGGTGGGCGACCGCATCGACCTGATCGATGCGCGCGCGGCCAAACGCCGGCTCAAGGTGATCGACCGCCAGGACGCCGGCGTGCTGGTCGAGTGCGATCGCACCGCCTACCTGACCGCCGACACCGTGCTGCACCTGCACCGCCACGACCAGGACGACGCGGGCACGCCACTCAGTGACCTGCCCTCGACCACGGACGAACTGCAGCTGCAACGCGGCGACCGCCTGCGCCTGGTGTCGCACGGCCTGGGCCACAACGCCTTGCCCGCCGCCAAGGGCCGGCGCGCGCAGCCGGCCACCATCGCCTGCACCCTGCCGCAGGCGCTGGCGCATGTGCGCAAGGGCGAGCGCATCTGGTTCGACGACGGGCGCATCGGAGGTGTGGTGCAGCGCGCCAGCGCCGCGCGGGTGGACATCGAAATCACCGATGCACGCGATGGCGGCGAGCACCTGGCGGCCGACAAGGGCATCAATTTTCCGGACACCCGGCTGGCCTTGCCGGCGCTGACCGCCAGGGACCTCGACGACCTCGAGGTGGTGGCGCACCATGCCGACATCGTGGGCATGTCGTTCGCGCAGGCGGGCACCGACGTGCAGGCCCTGCGCCAGCGCCTGGTCGACCTGGGTGCCGCCCATCTCGGGCTGGTGCTGAAGATCGAGACCCGGCGTGGCTTCGAGCACCTGCCCGAGATGCTGTTGGCTGCGATGGCCGGCCCGGTGGCGGGCGTGATGATCGCGCGCGGTGATCTGGCGGTGGAATGCGGCTACGAGCGCATGGCCGAGGTGCAGGAAGAGATCCTGTGGGCCTGCGAGGCCGCGCACATGCCGGTGGTCTGGGCCACCCAGGTGCTGGAGACGCTGGCCAAGACCGGCCTGCCCTCGCGTGCCGAGATCACCGACGCGGCCATGGGTGGCCGCGCCGAATGCGTGATGCTCAACAAGGGCCCGCACATCCTGGACGCGATGCGCACCCTCAACAACATCCTGCAACGCATGCAGGCGCACCAGGCCAAGAAGCGGCCGCTGCTGCGCGCGCTGAAGTCATGGGACCTGGGCGCCGAACCTGCCGCCCCCATCCCGGCCCGCCGCCATCATCGCGCCGCAGCGCCGGACAGCGAGGCGCTCAGCCCCGCGCAATGACCGGGTTGGCGCGTGGCCGCTCGGGTGCGGTCAGGCCTTCGCCATCGGCACGCGCACGGGGTGCCACCACGCTGGGCACGGTGGCGCGGCACGCCGACCAGTCGGCGATCTCCAGCCGGCCATCGGCATGCTCGACCAGCGCGGTGAGGCTTTCCACCCAGTCACCATCGTTGCAATACAGCACGCCGTCGATCTCGCGGATCTCGGCATGGTGGATGTGGCCGCACACCACGCCATCCAGGCCCCGCTTGCGCGCCTCGCGCGCCACGGCCAGCTCGAAGTCGCTGACGTAGCTGACCGCGCGCTTGACCTTGAGCTTGAGGTACTTGGACAGGCTCCAGTACGGCAGCCCCAAGCGCGCGCGCAGCCGATTGAACTGGCTGTTCAGCCGCAGCGTGAACTCGTAGGCCCAGTCACCCACGTAGGCCAGCCACTTGGCGCACTGGATCACGCCGTCGAACAGGTCGCCGTGGGTGATCCACAGCTTGCGGCCATCGGCCGTCACATGCACCGCCTCGCTCAGCACGTCGACACCGCCGAAGTTGTGCTCCACGTAGCGCCGCGCAAACTCGTCGTGGTTGCCGGGCACGAACACCACCCGTGTGCCCTTGCGGGCCTTGCGCAGGATCTTCTGCACCACGTCGTTGTGTGATTGCGGCCAGTACCAGCTGCGGCGCAATTGCCAGCCATCGATGATGTCGCCCACCAGGTACAGCGTGTCGCACTCCACCCGCTTGAGAAAATCCAGCAGCGCCACCGCCTGGCAACCCGGTGTGCCCAGGTGCAGGTCGGAGATCCACACCGTGCGGTAGCGCAGCGGCGACCCCGACTCGGTTTCAGGCGTGGCGGCAGATGGATCGTCGCTGTGCATGGACCCTCATGCTGACGACGCCGCATGACATGGCCACGGCGCGGCGGTGACAGCGGCGTGACCACGACAACACCGGCGGGCGCGTCATGCCGTGGTCGCATGCGCTGCCGATGATGGGCCCATGCAACAGCAGCCTCACCCGGCCAAGGCCGCGTCCGATGATCTGCCGCGCGGCTTCCATCGCCTGATCGGCGCGCAGTTCGTCGCCGCATTGGCCGACAACGCGCTGCTGATCGTCGCCATCGGCTTGCTGCAGCGCCAGGGCCTGCCGGGCTGGTGGGCGCCGCTGCTCAAGCTCTCGTCCACGCTGTCGTATGTGCTGCTGGCACCCTGGGTCGGCCTGCTGGCCGATGCCGTGCCCGAGGCGCGGCTGATGGCCTGGACCAATGCCCTGAAGGCGCTGGCGGTGACGGGCCTGCTGGTCGGCCTGAACCCGCTGCTGTGCTTCGTGGTGCTGGGCATCGGCGCGGCGGCCTACGTGCCGGCCAAGTACGGGCTGGTGACCGAGCTGGTCGGCCCGCAGCGGCTGGTGCGGGCCAACAGCTGGATCGAGGTCAGCGTGGTCTGCGCGGTGCTGCTGGGCACGGTGCTGGGCGGACTGCTGGTCAGCGATGCCTGGCTGCCCCGGCTGGCATCCGCCCTGATGCCGCTGGCCGGCCTGCCGGGCAGCACCCCGCTGGCCGTGGAGACCCTGGCGCTGGCGGCGGTGCTGGCGCTGTACGCCGCCTCGGGCCTGCTCACCAGCGGCCTGCCCGACAGTGGCGCACGCTACCCGCAGCGCAGGGGCTCGCCGCGCCAACAGGTGCGGCAGTTCATGCAGGCCAACCGCCAGCTGTGGCGCGATGCGCTGGGCGGCCTGTCGCTGTCGGTCACCACGCTGTTCTGGGGTGTGGGGGCCACGCTGCAGTTCGCGGTGCTGCGCTGGGCGGTCGACGTGCTGGGGCTGCCCCTGTCGCAGGCCGCGGTGATGCAGGCCGCCGTGGCGGTGGGTGTGGTGGCCGGCGCGGGGCTGGCGGGCCGCCTCTTCAGCCTGGCGCGTGCCCACGACGCCCTGCCCCTGGGCATCGTGCTCGGGGCGCTGGTGGCCGTGGCGAGCCAGGCTGGCACGGTCGCCACCGCTGTGCCGCTGCTGGCGGCGATCGGCGCCGTGGGCGGCCTGCTGGTGGTGCCGATGAACGCCCTGCTGCAGCACCGCGGCCACACCCTGCTGAGCGCCGGCCAGTCGATCGCCGTGCAGAACTTCAACGAGAACCTCAGCATCCTGGTGATGCTGGCCGCCTACGCCGGCCTGCTGGCGCTGGAGCTGCCGATCACGGCGCTGATGGCCGCGCTGGGCACGACGGTGGTCTTGGCGATGAGCCTGCTGGCGTGGCGCTACCGGCGCAGCCAGAGGGCGCTGGAAGGCATGGCCTGAGCCGGCTGCATCAGAGCACCCGGGGCCGCGCCGGCAACCAAGGCCGCGCTGCCGCGACGATCGGGCGCGATTGAGCCTCGAGCAGGTGCTGTTCGACCTGGCCGATCACCTGCGCCCACTGTTGCGACAACGCCGTGAAACGCGCCAGGCGGCCCATGGCGGCAGTCTGGGCAGGGTCGCTGGCCAGTTGGCTGGCCTGGATCACGAAAGCCGCCTCGTCGCCCAGCGGCACCAGCAGGCCGTTGCTGCCATGTTGGATCAGTTGCGATGCCGCGGCGTAGTCGTAGGCCAGCACGGGCAGGCCGCTGGCCATGGCCTCGGGCGTGACGTTGCCGAAGGTCTCGGTCGCGCTGGGAAAGACGAAGGCATCAGCCGAGGCGTAGTGCGCCGCCAGGTCGTCACCGGTGCGCATGCCGGCAAACATGGCCTCGGGGCAGCGCGCCTGCAGCTCGGCGCGCGCCGGGCCATCGCCCACCAGCAGCAGCAGGCTGTCGGGCCGCACCCGGCGCATGGCCTCGAAGGCGGTGATCAGCAGGCCCAGGTTCTTCTCGGGCGCCAGGCGCCCGACGCAGGCCACCACCCAGGTGCCGGGCCCGGCGCCCCAGCTGGCGCGCAGGGTGGCGCTGCGCCAGTCGGGGGCAAAGCGCTGGGTGTCCACGCCGCGCGCCACCACGGCCACGTTGACGAAGCCCATGCCGACCAGCTCACGCTGCAAGGCCGCGGTGGGCACCATCGTGCACGCGGTGCGGTTATGGAACTTGCGCAGGTAGGCCATGATCGGCTTGTGCAGCCAGGCGATGCCGTAGTGCCGGCTGTAGGCATGGAAGTTGGTGCGAAAGTCGGACGTCACCGGCAGCTTCAACAGCACTGCGGCCTGCAGCGCCGACCAGCCCAGCGGCCCCTCGGTGGCGATGTGCACCAGGTCGGGCCGGCGCCGCGTCCAGCGCTCGACCAGCGCGCGCTTGGCCGGCAGGCCCATCTTCAGCTGCGGATAACGCGGGATCGGCAGGCCGCGCATCAGCACCTCGTGCAGGCCAGCGCCTGCGTCGGCCAGCTCGCCCGCCTGCTGGCGTGGCCGCACCAGTTGCAGGTCGTGGCCACGCTCACGCAGCCCCTGCACCAGCCGGGCCACGGTCATGGCCACGCCGTTCACCTCGGGCGGGTAGGTCTCGGTCACCACCGCCAGGCGCAACGAGCGCCGGGCCGCGGGCAGTTCATCGACCACCAGATCGAGGTGGGCGGCATCGGCAGGGTGTGTCGCGGCCATGGCCCATGCTGGCAGCGCTGCGCAACAGTTTGATGACGGCAAGCCCTGCCACCGCCTGCCACGCTGCGGCCACAAAAGCGTCACGGCGGCTTCACGTGCGGGCGTCACGATGCGCACGCCCGGCGGCCATCGGCAGGTCATCCACACGCCCTGCATCGGCTGCCGGTTCTTCAGCCGACGAACCGAGGATGCCCCGACATGAACCAATTTGTGAATGCCCTGCGCGAGCAGCGCTGGGACGACCACCGCTACTACCA
This sequence comes from Burkholderiales bacterium RIFCSPHIGHO2_12_FULL_69_20, assembly GCA_001770815.1. Lineage (GTDB taxonomy): Bacteria > Pseudomonadota > Gammaproteobacteria > Burkholderiales > Burkholderiaceae_C > Pseudaquabacterium. The sequence continues at coordinate 17,109 of MESD01000028.1, read as the reverse complement.
CCACAGCCGCATCAACCAGTCGCTTCACCTGCTGTCGGCGATCAGCTTCGTGCTGGCCTACGCGCTGCTGCTGGTTGATCCGCCGGCCGCGGCGCTGGTGGCCTGGCTGGTGTCGATGACCAGCCGCCAGAGCGGCCACTTCTTCTTCGAGCCCCAGGGCTACGACCACGTCAACCAGGCCACCCACGCGCACAAGGAGGCCATCAAGGTGGGCTACAACCTGCAGCGCAAAGTGGTGTTGCTGGCGCTGTGGGCCGCCGCGCCGCTGCTGCTGGCGCTGCAACCCGATCTGTGGGGGCTGATCACGGCGCACGCCGACTTCACGGGTTATGCCCGCAACGTGGGCTGGGTGTGGTTGTGGCTGGGCGTGGCGGGGCTGGTGTTTCGCACGCTGCATCTGTTTGTGCTGCGCAACGTACAGACCGGCCTGGTGTGGGCCACCAAGATCCTGACCGATCCCTTCCACGACATCCTGCTCTACCACCGCGCGCCGCTGTACCTGCTGCGCGGTGAACTGATCGACCCGATGCACCATGCGGCCGGGCGCTCGGTGCACCCGTCGCGACAGGCTTGAGACCCAGCCAGCAGCGGCCGGCGCCCCGGCGCCGGCCCGACGAAGCGAGGTCAGAAGCGCTGCGCCAGCACCTCGCGCAGGATGCCGCGCCGGATGGCCTGGTTGGTCAGCCTGGCGTCGTGCCACCACCAGCCGTCGGCCTGCATCTCCAGCGCCGCGGCCACGAAGCGCTGCACCACCTGCTCGAAGTGATCGTCGCTGTAGTTCAGGCTGAAGATCAGGCGGCCGGTGCCCACCCAGCTGAGTGCCAGGCCATGGCTGCGCAGGTAGAACTGCAGCATCCAGTTGTAGCGCGAGGGGCGGGTGTAGCACACCGTCCACACCGAGCTGAGGTTGGCCACCTGCACCGGCACGTCGGCCTCGCGCAGGCGCTGGTTCATCCGCTCGGCGCGGGCGTTCCAGCGTGCATCCAGCCCGTCGTAGACCGCACGGATGGCCGGCGTCTCCAGTTGCTCGAGAAACACCTGCATGCTCGCCATCACCTGCGGATGGGCATTGAAGGTGCCGCGCGCAAAGCAGATGTCGGCCGGCCGCTCTTCGCGAAAGCGCTTCATCAGCGCACGCTTGCCGCAGACCACGCCCACCGGCAGGCCGCCGCCCAGCGTCTTGCCGTAGGTGACCATGTCGGCGCGCACGCCGAAGTAGTCTTGCGCGCCCCCCGGCGCCAGCCGGAAGCCCAGGAACACCTCGTCGAAGATCAGCACGATGCCGCGCTCGCTGCACACCTGGCGCAGCTGGTGCAGCCATGCGGTGTAGGCGGCGCGGTCGAAGGCCGCACGCCGGCCGCTGTCGACCAGCGACGAATCGCCCGGTGCGCCCTTGTTCGGGTGCAGCGCCTGCAGCGGGTTGACCAGCACGCAGGCGATGTCGCTGCGCTTGCGCAGCACGCGCAGGCTGTCGCCATCCATCTCTTTGAGCGTGTAGGTGTCGCGTGGCTTCACCGGGTTGCCGGGGCCGGGCTGCACGTCCTCCCACCAGCCGTGGTAGGCGCCGCAGAAGCGCACCAAATGCGTCCTGCGGGTGTGGTAACGCGCCAGGCGCACGGCCTGCATCACCGCCTCGGTGCCGCTCATGTGGAACGACACCTCGTCCAGGCCCGAGATCTCCTGCAGCCGTTCGATATTGAAAGCCACGCTGGGGTGGTAAGCCCCCAGCACCGGGCCCAGGGCCTGCGAGCGCGCCGCGCCCTCGGCCATGCAGCGCTTGTAGAAGTCGTAGCCGAACACGTTGACGCCGTACGAGCCGGTGAGGTCGTGGAAGATATTGCCGTCCAGATCGGTCACTGTCACGCCCGACGATTCCCGCACGAAGCTGGCCACCTTGAGGTGCTGCCGCAGGTAGGCGCTGTACTGGAACGGCACCCGGTAGGCGCCGGTGAATTGCAGGTCCGACAGGCCTTGCGCGGCCTGCGTGGTCATCGCCAGCGAGCGGGCGTAGCGCTCGGCAAACAGGGTCGACAGGCGGTGCAGCGCCGCACGCCGGCGCGACACCGCCTCGGCCGGCGCGTTGTCCGAGTTGAAGAACCGGTCCGCGCCGTAGACATAACCCGGCAACCACGCGGCCACGCGCTGGGCCATGCGGGCATGGCCGGTCAGCGAGGGGTGCTTGGCGATCGACAGCTCCAGCCGGCGCTTGGCCATGGGCAGCGCCACGGCCAGCGTGGCCAGCGCCACCGCGGACAGGGCATAGGTTTCATTCATCGACAGGGCTCCTTGGGGCAGATCGGCGTTGCCGGCTGGCTTCACCGATGCCCGCCCTTTTAACCAGTTGCTTTGACAGGCTCATGAATCTTCGACAACTCCGAGACCGCGTGCTGCAGCAGGAAGACCTGAACTTCCTGCTGACCAACCGCATCCCGCGCATCGCGCTGACCCGCTTCACGGGCTGGTTCAGCCAGATCCGCCAGCCGCTGGTGCGCGATGTGTCGATCCGCGCCTGGCAGCTGTTTGCCGAACTCGACCTGCGCGACGCGAAGAAGCAGCGCTTCGACAGCCTGCACGACTGCTTCATCCGCGAGCTGCAACCCGGTGCACGCACGATCGACCACGACCCCGACGTGCTGGCCAGCCCCTGCGACGCCATCGTCGGCGCCTGCGGGCCGGTGCAGGGCCTGCAGGTGTTCCAGGCCAAGGGCTTTCCGTACACCCTTCCTGACCTGTTCGGCGCCGATCCACAGGCCTTTGCACCCTACCGCGACGGCTGCTACGCCACGCTGCGGCTCACCTCCAGCATGTACCACCGCTTTCATGCGCCGCACGACTGCCGGGTGCACCACGTCACCCACCACGCCGGCGACACCTGGAACGTCAACCCCATCGCGCTCAAGCGGGTGCACAAGCTGTTCTGCCGCAACGAGCGCGCAGTGATCCACACCCGGCTCGATCGCGGCGGGTACCCGATCGCCTTGGTGCCGGTGGCCGCCATCCTGGTGGCCAGCCTGCGGCTGCACTGGCTGAGCACGCTGCTGGGCGTGGACTACCGCGGGCCCGACGAATTGCCTTGCGATGCCGGCTTCGTCAAGGGGCAGGAGATGGGCTGGTTCCAGCATGGCTCGACCATCCTCGTCTTCGCGCCGCAGGGCTTCGTGCTGGCGCCGGGCATCACCACCGGCTCGGTCATCCGCATGGGCCAGGCGCTGATGCGGCTGCCAGCGCCCGAGTCAGCGCCGGGGCTTTGATGCACGTCACGAAGCGGTCACCTTGGCTGGCCACAGTCGGCATCTTCCATCCCCCAAGCAGGAGTTCTCCCATGAAGGGTTTGCAGCATCCCAAGAACGACGTGTCGCTGAACGCGTCGGGCAATGAATCCATCCATGACGTGATCGCCAAGGTCGACGTCAGCCGGCGCCAGTTCGTGCAGGGTGGCGTGGGCGCGGGCGCGCTGGCGGCCGCCGGTGGCCTGACGCTGGGCGGCATCGTCCAGGCCGTCGAGGCCGCACCCGTGCCGGCGGTTGCGGGCTTTGCCGGCATCGGCTTCGAGAGCGTGCCGGCCAGCCGTGCACCGGTGCTGGACAAGGTGACCGTGCCCACGGGCTACAGCGCCAACCTGCTGGTGGCCTGGGGCGACCCGATCATGGCCGGCGCCGCCGCCTTTGCGGCCGACGCCAGCCAGGACGCCGCCGCGCAGATGAAGCAGTACGGCATGCACACCGATGGCATGCACTTCTTCCCGCTGCAGGGCATTGGCGGCAAGCCGCTGAGCGACCGCGGCATCCTGTGCGCCAACAACGAGTACACCGACGAGGAAGTGCTGTTCACCGACGGCCAGGTGGGCGCCGGCTATACGCTGGCCAAGACGCGCAAGTCGCAGGCCGCGCATGGGGTGTCGATCGCCGAGCTGCGCCGCGTGGCGGGCCAATGGCAGGTGGTGAAGAACTCGCCGTTCGGCCGCCGCATCACCGCCAACACTTTCTGCAAGATCAGCGGCCCGGCCGCCGGTCATGCGTTGCTGCAGACCCGGCAGTTCACCATCACCGATGCCGCCACCAGCGCCACCGGCGCCACCACCGACGGCAAGAGCGCCTACGGCACCATCAACAACTGCGCGCATGGCATCACGCCCTGGGGCACCTACCTCACCTGCGAGGAAAACTGGAACGGCAACTTCGGTTCACGCACGCCGCTGCCGGCTGCCACCACCGAGGCGGGCAAGCTGTTCAGCCGCTACGGTGTCACGGCCGGCGGCTTCGGCTACCGCTGGCACGAGACCGACGACCGTTTCGACCTGGGCCAGAACCCCAACGAGACCAACCTGTTCGGCTGGGTGGTCGAGATCGATCCGATGAACCCCAGGGCCGTGCCGATCAAGCGCACCGCGCTGGGACGCTTCAAGCACGAGAGCGCGCAGTACGTGGTCGACCGCGCCAACCACCTCGCCTTCTACATGGGCGACGACGAGCGCAACGAGTACATCTACAAGTTCGTCTGCGCGGGCAAGTTCAACCCGGGCAACCGCGCGGCCAACCGCGATCTGCTCGACAGCGGCACACTGTACGCAGCCAAGTTCAACGCCGACGGCAGCGGCACCTGGTTGCCGCTGACCCCGGGCAGCATCGGCCTGGACGGCAAGGCGCTGCGCGAGCATGCCAACTTTGCCGGCGCCGACGACGCCGAGGTGCAGGCCAAGATCCTGGTCAAGACCCGCATGGCCGCCGACGCGATGGGCGCCACGATGATGGACCGCCCCGAGTGGACCGGCGCGCGCCCGCGCATCGGTGGCTACAGCGAGATCGAGGTCTACTGCACCTTGACCAACAACAACCGCCGCGGTGGCAGCACGGCCAATGCGGCCGATGGCTCGACCCCCGCCGCATCGGCGCGCCCGCCGGTGGACGCGGCCAACCCACGCGCCAACAACGTCTACGGCCACATCATCCGCTGGCGCGAGACCGGCCAGTCGGTGCGGGCCGCCACCTTCGCCTGGGACATCTTCGCCCAGGCCGGCGACTCCGTCACCGCCAAGCTGCCCGCCGCGCAGTACCAGGGCAACATCGTCGACGACCCGGCCGGCAGCGCCGACTACGGTGCGCCCGACGGCCTGTGGTTCGATCCGTTCGGCCGCCTGTGGGTGCAGACCGACCAGGTCGGCGACGGCAGCGGCGACTGGGTGAACATCGGCGCCAACATGATGGTGTGCGCCGACCCCAACACCGGCATGACGCGGCGCTTCCTGACCGGCCCGAACCGCTGCGAAGTGACCGGCGTGACGATGACGCCCGACGGCAAGACGATGTTCGTCGGCGTGCAACACCCGGGCGAGGACGCCACCGCGGCCAACCCGCAGCAGTACTCGGCCTGGCCCGCCAGCCAGTGGACCACCGAAGCCGATGGCGTCACGCCGCTGCCCATGGGCCGGCCGCGCTCGGGCGTGGTGGTGATCACCAAGGACGACGGTGGCCTGATCGGCTCGTGATCCCGGCGCGCGACCGGCCGGGCCGACCGGCCGGCCGCACCACCACGGCGCTGCACTCTTCCCAACCTTCATTGGAACCCTCATGAAACTGCATCTTCTTGCCGCGGCCGCCCTGGCCGCCGCGACCACGCTGCCGGCGCAGGCCGTGCTGGTCGACAACGCCGCCGCCATCACCGGCCCGATCGAGCTGGTCGACTTCGAAAACTTCGACGGCCTGCTGACCAGCGGCCCGGTGAGCATCGCCCCCGGCGTGATCTTCACCGGCGACTCCGAAGCCGAACTCGGTGCCAACAACCGCGTGCTGTACGACAACGGCCTGTGGGGCGTCGGCAACCTGTTCGCCGCGGGCGGCACCGCCGGTGAACTGCGCTTCACCTTCGCCAACGGCCTGAGCGCCGGTGCTGGCGCCTTCGTCAACCACGCCGCCTTCGACGCATTGGTCGACCTGTACGGCGCGGCGCCGCTGCAGATCGAGATCTCGGCCTACGGCGACAACAACCAGATCATCGAGACCCACGCCTTCAGCGTGGACACCGATGCACTGGGCTACAACGAAGGCCAGTTCCTCGGCATCACCCGCGCGCAGGCCGACATCCGCTCGATCGCTTTCAAGGGCGTGGGCGTGGTGGCCGACAACCTCAGCTTCACCACGCCGGTGCCCGAGCCCGAGAGCTACGCGCTGATGCTGGCCGGCCTGGGTGCACTGGGCTTTCTGGTTAGCCGCCGCCGCCAGCCCGACTGAGCCGTCAACGCACAACAGCAAGAACAAGGCCGGGCGTTGGCCCGGCCTTTTCTTTTGAGCCGCCCCGTTGGGGCAGCCTCCATTCGGATCAGCGGGCGGCGCCCTTGCGCTTCAAGCCAGCCAGCAGCAACACGCCGCCCAGCATCAGCGCCCAGGTCTGCGGCTCGGGCACGGCCGCAGCGGCGCTGGCCAACGCGGCCACGCCGGTATCAGGGAAGTCGGTGAACACACCGTCCACGCCCAGCGTCATGTAGTAGGCCATCTCGGCCTGCGGGTCGGCAAAGCCGTAGCCGCTGGCATCGTTGCGGAAGGTCCAGGTGTGCACGGCCAGCCCCGCCGCATGCGCCGCCTCGATCACGCCGGTGCTGCCCATCACCGCGCGGTCGTGGATCGTGACATCGCCTTCGCCGGTGCGGTCGATGCCATCGGCCACGGTCTTGACCAGGTAAGGCTTCCAGGGGCCGATCGCGTCGGCATAGGTCTTGACGAAGGCCAGGCCGTCGGCACTGAGCAGGTCGGCAAAGCTGCGCGGATCCTGACCGACAAAGTCATAGGGCTTGTCGTAAGGCGCCACCAGCGACATCGAGCCATCGTCATTCACGTCGTAGGCGTCGACCAGCTGCACCAGCTTGATGTCGGTGTGCTGGTTCAGGTACTGCAGGTTGCGCACTTCAAAGCTCTGGATGAACACCGGCGCGTTGGCGGTGTTGCCGTAGGCGGCATGCAGTGTGCTGACCAACTGGTCTTCGAAGTAGCTGGCCGAGCGGCCCTGCGCCTGCGACACCGCCGCCATGTAGGTCGAGTGCTTCAGCTCGGGGTAGATGCCGATCGGACGGCCCAGCTGCGTGGTCTTGGCCCGGGCCAGCGCGATCACTTCGTCGAAGGTGGGCACCTCGAACAAGCCGTCGTCGGCGGTGCTGCGGCCGCGGGTCTGGATGGCACGCAGGGTCTTGAGCTCGGTCAGGCTGAAGTCCTCGACGAACCAGTTGTCGGCATAGACCACGCCGTCGATGGTCTTGGTGGTCTTGCGCGCGGCAAACTGGGCCAGGCTGGCGACATTGGTGGTGTCGCGGATGACAGGCTCGTGGCGTGCCACCAGGATGCCGTCACGGGTCATCACGAGGTCGGGTTCGATGTAGTTGGCACCCAGCTCGATGGCCTTCTCGTAGCTGGCCAGCGTGTGCTCCGGCTTGTAGCCCGAGGCACCGCGGTGGCCGATGATCAGCGGCGCGGCGCCGTCCAGGGTGTTCCAGGCCGGGGTGGTGGCGCTCGCAGTGTGGGCGGTGGCGCCCAGCAAGGCCAGGCAGGCCCAGGCCAGGGTGGTGGGGCGGAAATGGCGCATTCAGTTTCTCCTCGTCAGGTGGTCGGGGCCGGTCGGATGCCGGCCCTGCGACCGCTGCAGCTTGGTGCCGCAACGTGACGAGGGTTTGACAGAACGACGCGGCAGCCCGGCGCCGCGCGTGCCGCAGGCCTGCTCAGTTCAGCTCAACTCGCCCCAGCCGGTGGCCAGGCGGCGAAAGCGCCCCTGCGCATCGATCAGCGCGTGCGGCACGTCCTCGGCCGTGGCATCCAGCCGCTCGGCCTTGAACATCGCGGCGATCGCCTCGCGCGTGGCCTTGAAGTTGCCCGGCACCATCTCGCAGGCATTCAGATCGAAGACCCTGAAGGCGTAGACGGTCACCGTGCCGGGAGATTGAAGGGTGGTTGCCATGAGACGGGCTCCAGTGCTTAGGGCTGATCGGCAGGGGGCGGCGCGTTGCCCGCAGGCAGCGGCCGTTCGCACGGCCAGAAGCATAGCCGCTGTCACCAGGCCGGCCACAATGTGCCCATGGACACCCTGACCTTGCCTGCGGCCTATGGATCGGACCCCGATGGCCTGATCTGCGGCTTCCTGTTCGCGCAGGGCCAGCCGGGCCGCCCGATCTCGCTGGACGAGGCGCTGGCCTGCCTGGCCGAGCCGCCCAGTGCGCCGCACCGCAGCTTCGTCTGGCTGCACTTCAACCTCGCCGATGCCTCGGCCGAATCGTGGATGCGCACGCATCTGGCCCTGGCACCCGAGTTCTTCGAGGCCCTGCGCGAAGGCTCTCGCACCACCCGCATCGAGGACGCGGCCGATCACCTGGTGGCGGTGGTCAACGACGTGGCCTTCGAGTTCTCGTTCGAGCCCTCCGAGATCGCATCGCTGTGGATGACCGTCAACGAGCGGCTGGCCGTCAGTGCCCGCCTGCACCCGCTGCGCTCGGTCGACCGGCTGCGCCGCTCGGTCAAGGACGGCACCCGCTTCACCTCGCCGGTGACGCTGCTCAACCACCTGCTGCGTGACCAGGGCGACGTGCTGGTGCGCATCGTGCGTGATGCCACCCTGCAGGTGGACACGGTCGAAGACAACCTGCAGCGCGGGCAGTTCCGGGCGCAGCGCGCGGCGCTGGGCAAGCTGCGGCGCGTGCTGGTGCGCCTGCAGCGCCTGCTGGCGCCGGAGCCGGGCGCGCTGTTCCGCCTGCTGCGCCAGCCGCCGCCCTGGCTGGATGAGCACGATCTTGACGACCTGCGCCAATCCACCGAGGAGTTCTCGCTGGTGCTGCGCGATCTGGCCGCGCTGCAGGAGCGCATCAAGCTGCTGCAGGAAGAGATCACCGCCCAGGTGGGCGAGCAGACCAACCGCAGCCTGTTCACGCTGACCGTGGTGACCGTGCTGGCCCTGCCCATCAACATCATCGCCGGCCTGCTGGGCATGAACGTGGGCGGCATCCCGCTGGCCGACAGCCCGCACGGCTTCCTGATCATCGCGCTGGTGGTGCTGAGCTTCACCGTGGTGGCGGGCTGGCTGGCGTTTCGACGGCGCGACTGAACCGCAGCCATGAGCCGTTCGGCTCATGGTCGGCAACCAGAAGGGGCGAAACATCACGATCGCGTCACAGGCGGTCGGTAGTCTGAGCCGCTTCGCTGTCCTGGTTGCCGCCGTGTCCTCTCTGCCCCGCCCTTCTGCTGTTGCATCGCCGTGCCGCCGGCGTGGTTTCACCCTGCTGGAGCTGCTGGTGGTGATGGTGATCATCGGCCTGCTGGCCGGCTACGTGGGCCCGAAGCTGTTCGCGCAGATCGGCAAATCGGAGACCAAGGTCACCCGCGCACAGATTGACGCGCTGCAGAAGGCGCTCGACCAATACCGCATCGACACCGGCCGCTACCCCAGCACCGAGCAAGGCCTGGCCGCACTGGTGGCCCGGCCCGTCGACGAGCCGCGCTGGAGCGGCCCCTACCTGGCCAAGGCCGTGCCGGGTGATCCCTGGGGCCGGCCGTATGCCTACACCATGCCCGGCCAGCATGGCGAGTACGACCTGCTGTCCTGGGGCCGCGACGGCCAGCCCGGCGGCGACGGCGACAACGCCGACCTGACGAGTTGGTGAGCACGGTGCAACAGTTTCTGGCCCAGTGGGTGGAGCCGGCCGGCCCCGGCATGCCTGCCCAGGTGCGCCAGGCGCGGGTGCGGGCCGCGCATGCCCAGGCGGTGGGGCCCGCGTTGGGCATCGCCGCGGGCAACCTGCTGTCGGTGCAGGCGCTGGCCACCCAACCCGCCAGACGAGCGGCATGGCGCCGCGGCACCACCTTCGACCTGCGCCTGTTCAGCCAGGAGCTGGCGGTGCTGCTGCAGGCGGGCATCCCGCTGCTCGAAGCACTGCAGACCCTGCGCGAGAAGGACGGCGCCAGCCCGGCCGGCAGCCCGCTGGACGCGGTGATGGACGGGCTGCAGGAAGGCCAGGCCATTTCGGCGGCGCTGGGCTGCGCGCCGCAGGCGTTCGATGCGCTGTTCATCGCGCTGGTGGCCGCCAGCGAGCGCAACGGCCAGCTCGCCACCACGCTGCGCGACCATGCCGCCTACCTGGCCTGGAGCGGTGCGCTGGCCAGCCGGCTGCGCGCCGCACTGGTCTATCCGCTGATGCTGCTGACCGCCGGCGGCGCGGTGGTGATGTTCCTGCTGCTGTACGTGCTGCCACGTTTTGCCGGCGTGTTCGACAGCCTGGGCCGCGACCTGCCACTGGCCTCGCGCTGGCTGATCGACCTGGGTGTGCTGGCGGCGGCGCATCCGGTGGCCGCGCTGACGCTGGCTGCGGCCCTGCCGCTGGCGCTGGTGATGGGCGCGCGGTTGCCCGCCGCCCGACAGGCCGGCCTGGCGCTGCTGTGGCGCAGCCCGGCGCTGGGCCCGCACCTGCGCCTGGTGGCCCTGGCGCGGCTGTACCGCGCCCTCAGCCTCACGCTGTCCGCCGGCGTGCCGGTGGCAGCGGCGCTGCCACTGGTCACACCGGTGCTGCCGGCGCACCTGCGGCCCGCGCTGCAGCAGGTGCTGCACGGTGTGCGCAGCGGGCAGCGGCTGTCGCTGTGCCTGCAGGCCGAAGGGCTGGCCACGCCGGTGGCCTGGCGCATGTTGCGCGTGGGCGAACAGAGCGGCGAGGTCAGCGGCATGCTGGCGCGCGCCGCCGCCTTCCACGACGACCAGATCGCGCGCCTGTCCGACCTGGTCACCCGCTTGGTCAACCCGGTGCTGATGCTGGTGATGGGCGTGGTCATCGGCGGCATCGTGGTGCTGATGTACCTGCCGATCTTCACGCTGATGGAGCAGGTGCAGTGAACGCGCCGGACGCGCTGCGCGCGCTGAATACAGCGGCGCTGAACGCACCGGCGCCGCACGAACCGGCCCCGCAGGACTCGGCCCGCTGGCCCCAGGCGCTGGCCCGGCGCCACCGCGCGCTGCTGCGGCGTGACGCCGACGGCAGCGTCTGCCTGATGGCCGACCGCGCGCCCGACCTGCTGCTGCTGCAGCTGGCCGAGGCCCGGCTGGCGGCACCGGTGCGCTGGTGGCACTGCGACAGCGCCACGCTGGACGCCGGGCTGCAGCAGGGCGAGCAGAGTGGCCGCGCGCTGGACGCCCTGGGCGGCGCCGACGATGCACTGCCCGCGGGCGCCGGCGACGCCACCACCCCCGAGCTGACACTGGCCGGCCTGACCGCCGAGACCAGCCCGGCCGTGCGCCTGCTGGACGCGGTGCTGTTCGACGCGCTCAAGGACGGGGCCAGCGACATCCACATCGAGACGCAGCCTCTAGGCGCCGAGGTGCGCCTGCGGCTGGACGGCGTGATGCAGCCGATGCGCCGCATCGACGGCGTGGCACTGGCCGAGCAGATGGTGTCGCGGCTGAAGGTGATGGCCGAGCTCGACATCGGCGAGCGCCGCCTGCCGCAGGACGGCCGCTTCAAGCTGCGCGTGCTGGGCCGCGAGATCGACTTCCGCCTGTCGATCATGCCCAGCGTGTTCGGCGAGGACGCGGTGATCCGGGTGCTCGACCGCAGCGCGCTGGCACAGGGCGGCGGGCCGCTCACGCTGGCCGCGCTGGGCTTTGCGCCGGCGCTGCGCCAGGCGATTGCCACGCTGGCGCGCGCGCCGCACGGCATGCTGCTGGTCACCGGGCCCACCGGCAGCGGCAAGACCACCACGCTGTACGCCGCCATCACCGAAGCCCACACCGGCCGCGAGAAGATCATCACCATCGAAGACCCGGTCGAATACCAGCTGGCCGGCGTGGTGCAGATCCCCGTCAACGACAAGAAGGGGCTGGGCTTTGCACGCGGTCTGCGTTCGATCCTGCGCCACGACCCCGACCGGGTGATGGTGGGCGAGATCCGCGACACCGAGACCGCGCAGATCGCGGTGCAGGCCGCGCTCACCGGCCACCTGGTGTTCAGCACCGTGCATGCCAACAGCGCGTTCGACGTGATCGGCCGCTTCATGCACATGGGGCTGGATCTGTACAACGTGGTCTCGGCCCTCAACGCGGTGCTGGCCCAGCGGCTGCTGCGCCAGGTGTGCGAGGCCTGCGCCCAGCCGCTGCAGCCCGGCCCGGCCGAGCGTGCGCTGCTCGATGACGGCAGCGGCGCACCGCTGCGGCTGCGGCGTGGCGCCGGTTGCACGTTGTGCCATGGCAGCGGCTACCGCGGCCGGCAGGCCGTGGCCGAGCTGTTGCGGCTGGACGATGCGCTGCGCGACCTGATCGTCGCCCGCGCGCCGCTGTCGGACATCAAGCTCGCCGCGCGTTCACGCGGCATGCAGCCCCTGCAAGCCGCCGCGCTGGCGGCGGTGCGCGCCGGGACCACCACCCTCGAGGAGATCGAACGTGTCGTTGGCCCTCATTGACCGACCGGCCTGGGCCAACCGCCTGGCACCGACGCATGCGCTCTGGCTGGGCCCGCTGGGCCTGTGGGATTTCGGCCCGATGCCGGGCTGGCGGCCCTGGTCAGCGCCAACCCACCGGCCACCGGCGCCGCGCCCGCATGCCGGCTTCGAGGCCTGGTGCCAGGCCCACCCCGGCACGGGCTGCAGCCTGATCCTGTCGGCCTGGCTGCTGCACGAGTTGCTGCTCGATGCCCAACAACCGCTGGCCGACGACACCGCCCGCCTGGCCCATGCCCGCAGCCTGCTGCTGCACTACCACGGCGACGCCGCCGCGCAATGGCCACTGGCGGCCTGGCATGCGGCCGGCCGGCGCGGGGTGAGCGCGCTGCACGCGCTGACCCTGCCCCACCTGCAGTCCATCGCGCGCGGTTCGGGCGTGGCGCTGCGCACGGTGCGCCCCTGGTGGAGCCTGGCACTGGCGCTGGCGATGCAGCAGGTGCCGCGGCTGGCGCACGGTGATGCCGCGCGGGTGCTGGTGGCCGACGGCGCGCTGGTCACGCAGATCGACCTGTCGCGCGGGCGCCTGAGCAACCTGCAGCAGCGCCGGCTGCCGCAGGCCACGCTGGCGGCGCTGCCGGTGCCGGCGGCCGGGCTGTTGTGCTGCGCCCTGGGGCATGGCCTGAGCGACCACGACCACGACCAAGCCATCGACTTCGACAGCACCCGGGCCGGCGCGCCGCCCGGCATCACGCTGCTGGGCTCGCTGGCCGGCGAGGCCCCGGCCGCGCTGTGGTGCAGCCCGGCCGATGCGGCACGGGCGCCGGCGGCATGACCGCCGGCGCCCTGGCGCGCCCGCAGGCGGGCGCGCGCCCTGCCGATGCAGCCCCGCGTGGCGCCGGGTGGGCCGCGCTGCGCCCGCAGCTGCCGCAGCCCGACTTCCTGCAGCCGGTGGCGCGCCCGGGTGCGCTGGCGTGGGCCTGGCTGGCCACCGGCCTGCTGGTGCTGGGCGCCGCGGGCCTGGAGGCGCGTGAGGCCTGGCTCGATCGAACGCAGGCCCTGGTGCGGCTGGACGACGCAGGGCGCCGTGCCGCCCGCGCCGCTGCGCCGGTGATGCCGGTGGTGCCGACGAGCGCCCGCCCGGGGCCGGCCGCCGACCGCGCGGCCGAGGCGCAGCGCTGGCTGCAACGCCTGGCCCGGCCCTGGCCCGCGGTGTGGGCCGCCGCCGAGATCGCCACCCCGCCGGCCGAATCGCTGCGCTGGCTGGGCATGGAACTCACCGAGAGCAGCATGCTCAGGCTCAGCGGCCAGGCGGACGATGCCGCCACGGCCCAGGCCGCCGCGCAGGCCTTGCGTCAACAGCAGCACCAGGGCGCCGCGCTGTGGCACGACGTGGTGCTGGCCAGCATCGCGCGTTTGCCCGAAGGCCAGCGCTTCGAGATCGTGGCGCGTCTGGCCACAGCGGCCGGCACCGGGCCTGAAACGCCCCGGGTGGCACCCCGTGCCGGGGCCGGCCGATGAGCCGCGCACGCGCCTGGCCGCCGTTGGGTGCGCCGGCCTGGGCACCGCACGGACCGGCGCTGGTGGGCACTGCCGCCCTGCTGCTGGCCGGGCTGCTGCTGGCCGGGCTGGTACCGCGCTGGCAGGCCGAGCGCGCAGCCGCCGAGCACACGCTGCAGCGCATGGCCCGCGCATCCGACCGGCCCGCGCCGCTGCCTGCCGCCCCCAGCGCCGATCAGCGCCTGCTGCGGGCATTGCCGCCTGCGGATCTGGGGCCGCAGCGCATCGCCGCGCTGCTGGCACTGGCGCAGCAGCATGCCATCACCCTCGACAGCGTGCGCCAGGGCCCGCCGCAGGCGATCGGCAGCGGGCCCGCCGCGCTGGCCATTCAGCGCCTGCCGCTCAGCCTGGCGGCGCGCGGCTCGTACGCGGCATTGCGCCGGTTCGTGGCCGACGCCCTGCAGCAGGACGACGCCTTGCTGCTCGATCACCTGCGCCTGGGCCGCAGCCAGCCGGGCGCCCAGGCGTTGTCGGCCGAACTGCGCTGGTCATGGCTGCAGCAGGCCGCCACCGGCACGGTGGTCGATGCCGAAGATCGGCCGGGGCCACGATGAGGCCGGCCCTGACCCTGACGCTGGCCGCCAGCGTGGTTGCCACGGGGTTGATGGCCCTGTGGCCGACGGACGACGACGGGCTGGTGCCGGCCACCGCGCCGCAGGCCATGCACGCCATCCGCACCACCGCGGCGTCCCCCCCGGCGCCCACCGCGCCGATGGCCGCGCCCGTCGGGGCGCCAGCATTGCCCAGCCTGCCCACCCGCGCAGCCGACTGGCCGCCGCCGCCCCCCGCCGCGCTGGCCGCCTGGCAGGGCCCCGCGGCGGCCCCGCTGCGCTCAACCGCCTTGGGCGCGCGCGGTGGTGCTGCGGCCGCTGCGCCGCCCGCCGCCTCGGCTGCGGCGGCGGCAGCCGAGTTCGCCTACCAATGGATAGGCCAGCTCGACGATGGCATCACGCCGAAGCTGCTGCTGGCCAGCGCGCGGCGCAGCATCGGCGTGCCTCTGGGCGCGCTGATCGACGGCCAATGGCGCCTGGCGCGCAGCACCGACGGCACGCTGCAGGCCATCCACCAGCCCAGCGGCACCCCGGTGGACGTGCTCGGTGCGCCGCGCGCCACCGACCCCTGATCGGCCGGTCGTCATGCCCGCCGCACCCACCGCCTTGCACCCTGACCGGCTCCCGTCCCCCATGTTTCTTGTCCCGATGTCGACCTTACCCCGCCCGCAGCCAGCGCCCGGCGCCAGCCGCCCAGGCCGGCGCTGGGCGCTGGCCGCGGCCCTGCTGGGCGCCCTGGCGGGCTGTGCCACGCCGGTGATCGACCAGGCCGAGCAGCTGTCGCGCAGCGGTCGCTACGAGGAGGCCTATGCGCGGCTGGACGACGCGCTGCGCGACGGCCGCGACGACGCGGCGCTGCGCACCGCCCACAGCCGCCAGCGCGACCGCGTGGTGGTGCAGGCGCTGTCGCGTGCCGACATGGCGCTGGCCGCCGGCCGGCTCGACGAGGCCGGTCGCCTGGTCGAACGGGTGCAGGCGCTGGCGCCGGCGCAGCCGCGGCTGGCCAGCCTGACCCGCCAGCTGGACGAGGCCCGCGGCCACCAGCAACGCCAGGTGGCGCAGCGCGCTGCCGCCGATGCCGCGGACGCAGCCCGACGCGCCCGCCCCGCGGAGCCAGCACCTCTGCCTGCCGCGCTGGCCGCGGCCTGGCAGAAGCCGGTGGCGCTGGAGTTTCGCGAGGCCACGCTGCGCCAGGTGTTCGAGTCGCTGGCGCGCAGCACCGGGGTGAACTTCGTCTTCGACAAGGACGTGCGTGGCGAGGCCAAGGTCACCGTCTTCCTGCGCGGCGTGACGCTGGACGAAGCGCTGCGCGTGATCCTGGCCACCCAGCAGCTGGACCGCAAGCTGCTCAACGACAGCACGGTGCTGGTGTTCCCCAACACCGTGGCCAAGCAGCGTGAGCACCAGGAGCTGGTCACCCGCACCCTGTACCTGGCCAACGCCGATGCCAAGCAGGTGCTGACTTTGGTGCGCACCATGGCCAAGACCCGCGACCTGCATGCCGACGAGCGGCTGAACCTGCTGGTGGTGCGCGACACGCCCGAGGTGGTGCGCCAGGTCGAGCGGCTGGTGGCCACGCTGGACCTGCCCGAGCCCGAGGTGATGCTGGCCGTCGAGGTGATGGAGGTGGCCTCCAACCGGCTCGACGAACTGGGCCTGAGCTGGCCCACCAGCGTGCAGTACGGCCTGACCGGCGTGAGCGGCGCGGTCGAGCTGGGCGCGCGCGCCAACTTTCGCGCCAGCATCGCCAACCCGGCGCTGGCCGCCACGCTGCGTGGCGACGCCGGCAGCACCAACCTGCTGGCCAACCCCACCATCCGCGTGCGCAACCGCGAGAAGGCCAAGGTGCAGATCGGCGAGAAGCTGCCGGTGTTCACCACCACCTCCACCGCCAACGTGGGCGTCTCCACCTCGGTCAGCTACCTCGACGTGGGCCTCAAGCTGGACGTGGAGCCCACGGTGCAGCTCGACGGCGACGTCACCATCAAGGTGGCGCTGGAGGTGAGCAACCTGCTGCGTGAAGTGAGCGGCCCGGCCGGATCGCTGGCCTACCAGGTGGGCACCCGCAGCACCACCACCGCCCTGCGCCTGAAGGACGGCGAGACCCAGGTGCTGGCCGGCCTGATCAACGACGAGGACCGCCAGCGCGCGGTGGGCGTGCCGGGGCTGTCGCGGGCACCCCTGCTGGGCAAGCTGTTCGGCGTGCAGAGCGACACCCGCAACAAGACCGAGGTGGTGATGCTGATCACGCCGCACATCGTGCGCCGCCTGCAGCCGCTGGCCAGCGCCGACGCCACCATCGCCTCGGGCACCGACAGCCAGCCGGGCGCCGTCTCGTTGCGGCTGCAGCCCGGCGCCAGCGCTGCGGTGGCCGCCACCCGCGGTGCCCGCACAGGCCGGCCACCGCGCGCGGCCGAGGCCGCCGCGGCCGACACCGCTGCGGCCGGCGCCAGCCCGCCCAGCGTGCTGATGTCCACCTCGGGCGAGGCCCGCGTGGGCCAGACACTGGCCGTGACGCTGAGCAACCGCAGTGCCGCGCAGGCCAGTGGCGAGCTGGTCTTCGACACCACGGCGCTGCAACTGGCCTCGGGCGGCGGCGATGGCGGCAGCGG